>CAMBSS010000028.1 GCA_945870465.1 Bordetella parapertussis
AACACCGGCGTCAGGTAGAAGAGGCTGGTCACGCGCGTCGCCTCGCCGTGGCGCATCAGCGTGTGCAGCGCGCTGACGGCGAGTATCGACGCGGCGATGACGAGAAACACGATGGCGCCCAGCATCGGCCAGGCCCACGTAACGCGGAAGCCTTCGACAAACCAGGCCAGCGGCACGAGCACGAGTGCGGACGCCACAAACTGCACCAGCGCCGACGCGCGCAAATCCACGCGCGGGCAGAACACACGCTGATACAGGGTGCCGGTGGTGACCGCCAGCAGAGCAACGATCACCGCGCACAGGCTGGCGATGGTCATCTCGCGGATGTCGATCTTGTGCCATACCACGAGCACGACGCCGGCAAAGCCGACGGCTATGCCCAGCCATTGGCGGCGCGAGAGTTGCTCGCCCAGCCAGCGCGAGGCGACCACGGCGGTGAGCAGCGGCTGGACCGTCAGCAGGACGGCCGTAATGCCGGCGGACACGCCGAGATACTGCGTGTAATGACTGCCGCCGAGGTGGATGGCATGCATGAAAAGGCCGGCGACGATCACGTGCCCGAGTTCCGCGCGCGACGCCGGCCACTGCGGGCGCACGATCAGCACGATGGGGATCATGCACGCGATGCCAAACAGGAAGCGCAGCGTCAGGAAGGTGAAAGGCGGCGCGTACTGCATGCCGATTTTGGAGGCGAGAAAGCCCGAGCCCCAGATGGTCACGAAATACCAGGCGAGGAACGAATCCAGCCAGCGGCGATTGGAATGGGCGGACATCACGACAGCCCGAGTATACCTTGCGGCAAATCACCGCCGCTGAGTGGCGACCCGCCCAGCATTACATTTTAACCGCGTCACGCTTCCCGTAGCAGCACGCGTCCCGGCCGCGCACCGGTCGTCTTGCCGTCGCGCCATACGATGGCGCCATTGACGACGACGGTACCGATGCCGCGCGCGGGCAGCGTCGAGTGCACGAAATCCGCCGCGTCCATCACGGTGTCGGCATTGAACAGCGTGATGTCGGCGTATGCGCCGGCCTTCAGCACGCCGCGATCTTTGAGTCCGAACTTGCCTGCCGTGAGGCCGGTCATCTTGTAGACCGCGGTTTCCAGCGGAAAGAGTTTCAATTCGCGCGAGTAATGGCCCAGCACGCGCGGGAAAGTGCCCCACAGCCGCGGATGTGGCTTGGTGTCGTGCGGCAGCCCGTCCGACCCGATCATGGTTTCTTCGAAAGCGAGAATGCGCTGCACGTCTTTTTCATCCAGCATGAAATAAATCGCGCCGGCCGGTTTTATTTTCTCGACGGCTTCGGCCTGCGTCATCTTGAGCCGCTTCGCGACTTCGTCGAGATCGACGCCCGAGAATTCCGGATGTGGCTTGGACCAGGTGATGATGATGCGCGATGATTGCTCGAGCCGGTCGTAACGCAATACCGTCGACGACGCGATATACGGATAGCAGTCGAGCCCCATCGGCTGCTTTTTCATCAGCCCGGCGATCTGCTTCAGCGTCTCGACCGAGCGGCCGTGGTTTTTGGTGCCGACCGTTTTATGGTGCGAAATGACGATGGGAACCGCCAGCGTGCGGCCGATCAAACAGGTTTCCTCGATCGACTCGGTGACCTGGTCGTCTTCGTTGCGCATGTGTGTGACGTAGAGGCCGTTGAATTCTGTCAGCGGGCGGCAGATCTCGATGATTTCCTCTGTCGGCGCGCAGGCGGCTGGCGGGTAGGCGGTGCCGGTGGAAACGCCGATCGCGCCCGAAGCGAGTGATTCCTGCGCCATCGCGCGCATTTTCGCCATCTCGGCCGTTGTCGCCGCGCGGTCGAGCCGGTCCATCGTGGCCACGCGGAACGTCGTATGGCCGACGAGGCAGGTGGCGTTGATGGCGGCGGGCTTGGCCGCGAGTTCTTCGCGGTAGGCGCGGAAGCTCGGAAACCTGAACCAGTCGCCGCTGCCGTCAAGCAAATCGAGGGGCGGCGTCGAGGCGCCGTTGGCGGGCGAGTGCGCGAGGCTGATGCCGCAGTTGCCGGTGACTACCGTCGTAACGCCCTGGCTGACTTTCGGCGCCATGTCCGGGTTGGACAAGAGCATGCGGTCGTCGTGCGTGTGCGCATCGATGAAGCCGGGTGCGGCGATCATGCCCGTTGCGTCGACTTCGGTGTCGGCGGTTGCCTTGTCCAGCGCGCCGATTTTGACTATGCGGTCGCCGCGCACGCCGATCTCGCCGTGGAAACGCGGCGCGCGCGTGCCGTCGATGATGGTCGCGTTGCGAACTATCAGGTCGTAGTGTTCAGTGCTGGCCATAATATATTTTCGAAATGATCATCAGTATTTCCTTCAAGCAACGCAACCGCCGATGCACGCCGATTAACGCCGATAATTACCCGCGTATTTCTACGGTTGGGATTGTCTGTGGCTATCCGCGTTCATCTGCGTGCATCGGCGGTTGCATCAGATTTAGTCGAGTTTGGCACCGGATTTCTTGACGACGTCTGCCCACTTCGCGGTTTCCTGGCGGGCGAACGCCGTGAATTCTTCCGGCGTGCCGCCGACCGGATCGGCTTCGATGGCGGCATAGCGGTCTTTCAGGGCAGTCGACCGCAACGCTTTGTTGACTTCGCTGTTGAGCTTGGTGACGATGGCCTTCGGCGTGCCGACCGGTACCACGAGCCCGCCCCAGGCGTTGGTCTCGTAACCGGGCACGCCGGCTTCCGCTATCGTCGGGATGTCGGGAAATATCGGCGAACGCTTCGCGCTGCTGACGCCGATGCCGCGCACCTTGCCCGAGCGCACGTGGGGCGAAATCGAAGTCAGGTTGTCGAACATCAGTTGCACCTGGCCGCCGATCAGGTCCGAAATCCCTTGCGGGCTGCCTTTATACGGCACGTGCACGATCTGCGTGCCGGTCATGATCTTGAAGAGCTCGCCGCCGAGATGGCCGGTGGTGCCGTTGCCGCCAGACGCATTCGTCAACTTGCCCGGGTACTGCCGCGCGTAATCGATCAATTCCTTGACCGATTTTACCGGCAGGGCGTTGGTCACCGCGAGCATGTTGTAAGTCGACAGGAACTGGCCGACGACGACGAGATCCTTGTCCGGATCGTACGGCTGCTGTGCTTTGGGCAGCAGCGATTTGTTGATGGCGAGCGACACCACGTTGGCGTAGCCAATCGTATACCCGTCGGGATTGGCGCGCACGATCATGTCGGTGCCGATGGTGTAGCTGGCGCCGGGGCGATTGTCGATCACGATCTGCTGGCCCATCTGCTTGACCAACTCGAGCGCGAGTATGCGCGTCACGACGTCGGGCGAGCCGCCGGCCGCGGACGGAATGATGAGCCGGATCGGGCGTTCCGGGTACTCGGCTTGCGCGCTGCCCGCAGCGCCGAGCAATGAAAGCACGCCCATCGACAACATTATCCTGTTCATGACGTTTCCCTTTTTTCGTTGCAAAACGGCGGTTACGGGTCAGGGCGCGAGGCGCGTGATTTTCCAACCGCCGTCGACGCGCGAATAAAGCACTCGGTCGTGCAGGCGGTTGGGGCGTCCCTGCCAGAACTCGATAGCCGAAGGCAGCACGCGATAGCCGCCCCAGTGTGCGGGCCGCGTTGGCGCATCGCCCTGCGATTTTTCGGCCGCGGCAAATCGCGCTTCCAGCACCGTGCGATTCGGCACCACCTCGCTTTGCGGCGACGCGATCGCGGCGTGCTGGCTGCCGAGCGGGCGGCTGGCAAAATATTCGTCGGATTCCTGCGCCGTCACTTTCTCCACGCTGCCGTCGATGCGCACTTCGCGTTCAAGCTCGGTCCAGTGAAAAAGCAACGCTGCGGCCGGGTTGGCGGCGATTTCCGTGCCTTTGCGTGATGAGTAATTGGTGAAGAACACAAAGCCGCGCGCATCGACGCCTTTCAGCAGCACGATGCGCGCCGCCGGCTGGCCGCTGGCTGATACGGTAGCAAGCGTCATCGCGTTCAGCATCGGCATTTTTGCGGCGATCGCCTCCTTGAACCAGCGGTCGAACTGTACGAATGGATCGTGGGCGACATCCTGCTCGTCGAGGGATTCGCGCATGTACTCCTGGTGCAGGTCAGCAATGTTCATGGGGATAGTGGTGTTGGATGAGGCGATATTCTAACCGGGCAGCGCGCATCAGATGATAGCGTGCGCGCCGAACAGCCGGTGATGCAGCATGATCAGCGCAACGTAGAGAGCGAGGCCGAGCAGGATTTTCCACCAGCCGATTTCGGCCAGTTTGAACTGATTGCGGCCGCCGGCGATCGCCGCGAACGGCAGGTTCGATGTCACGGCGGCAAATTGCTTCCAGTCAGCGCCCAGAGTTGCCGCTTTGCGCCGGTCGATGAGCCATGCGCCCGAGAGCGCGAGCACGATGAAAGTGCCGAAAAATATCAAGGCGGCCGCATCGCCGCGTGCCGCGATGTGGCTGGCTCCCCACAGCGCGAAGCCCCACATCAGCGGGTGGCGGGTGATGCGCAGGATGCCGCGCGCAGGATGCGTCGATTTAAGCAGCTTCTCCCGCCCGACCATCGTCGGATTGGGCGTGGCCAGCGCGCACACCATGAATACCAGCGCGATGGGCATGACGAACAGCGGCACCGGACGCAGCGCCACCGCGTACCAGAGATTGATGAAGGGCGCGTGATAGAACGCCCAGATCATCCAGCCCAGCGTCGCGAACGCGAGCAGCGAATACAGCGCGAGATAAGCTTTGCCCAGCGTCGCGACAAGCGCTGCCCGCAACGGCGTGCTCGCAATGTAGTGCGTCGCGAGAAACGCCACGGCGGCCAGCACGAGATGGGTCATGGGTTCCATATGGCACCCTTCGGTTTGTCAGGCGCGGCACGCGCCGCGCCTGTTCCGCCATATTAGAGCATTTAACCGTTCTCATTTGACTTCAAACTCGCCAACGAACACGGTTTCCTGCCGGCCCTTGAGGCGCAGGGTGATGCTTTGCTCTTTTTGCTCGGCGGTGCCGAAGCGGGTCGCGAGCTTCACTTGCAGCGTGGTCGGCCCGGTCACTGCCTGGCGGCGGTCGCCAAAATACTGCGCCTCCACTTTGTATTTGCCCGGCTTGGCGCGCTTTAACGAGAATTCCTCCGGCCCGTAGCCGCCGGTGAAATCGAGCGACATGCGCCCGCCCTGGTAAGTGAGCTGGTGTCCGTAGAACGCTTTTTCGCCGTTGGGATCGGTCACCCACAAATCGATGTCGGTGTTGTCCGCATCCCACGTCATCACCACGCGCAGATCGAGCGGCAGGTTCTTGATCAGGCGCGGATCGATGCGGCTCAGGTCCAGCTTGTCGCCGTTGGTCGCGATGATCGCGTTCAACTCCGCCAGCGTGATGATTTCGACGTCGGGAAAGCGCCCGTGCCAGGGCTTGACCACGACTTCGTACAGCGTGTCGATCGCCTGCTGGTACTGGCGGTTGGCGCCGAGTGCCAAGCCGAGGTCGCGGTACGACTGCGGTTCTTCCGGCGAAAGTTCCAGCACCTTGCGGAATACCGGAATGGCGAGGGCCGGCCGGTTCGCCTGTAGCAGACGGTAGCCGAGGATGCGCAGGATATGACGGTTCTCGAGGTCCATTTCGGCGAGGTTGGTCAGCACGCGCACGGCGAGCGCCGGCTGCTTCTTGTCGAACAGGATGTCGGCGGCGTCGAGAAAAAACGCCGTGCTGTTCAGATAACCGGGCCGCTCGTCGAGATAGACGCGGTAAACGTTGTCGCCCGCCGCATTGCGCATGCGGGTCGCGTACGGCGCGTCGGGTTCCCATTTCTTGAGTTGTATGGTGGCGTTGATCGCGCTCGCCATGCTGTCGCTGGCGCCGGCCATTTCAGACGCCATGCCCGACACGTTGGCGCGGGCCGATTTGGCGACTTCCCGTTCCGCCAGGCGTTGTGCGGACTGCGCTTCGGACCGTATGGCCGGTGCGGGAGCAGACGCGGGCAGCGGGGCCTGATCGCGCCGGTCCTGCATCAGGCCCGACGTTTCGGCGGGCCTCAACACCTGCGGTGGCACGGGTTTGTCGCCCTGCGGGAAATCCTTGTTCCACCATGCGATCTTTGCCTCGAAGCGGCGCACGATGTTTTCCAGGTGCGCGTTGCGGTCGGCGCCGCGGCGTTGTGCGGCGAACTGCTGCAGTCGTGCATAGTCTGCCGTCAGTTCCGGCGGCGGCGCGATTTCGTAGCGTACATAGTCTTCGGTTCTTTCGAGCACGATCAACGACGTTTCGCGCGTGACGAGATGGAACGCCTGCCCGAGCCGGCGAATTTCGGCGCGGTTCAGATCGTACTGTGCTTCGAGCGCGCCCACTTTCAAACGCGCCCACAATGGGGCGACCAGCATGAAAGGTGCGGCGCCCGCGCGCACCGGCACTTCGAGCGTGACCGGTTTTGCGCCGGGATGCGCGATGGAGAGGCGTACGCGCGTCGATGCTTCGGTCAATTGTCCCGCAACTTCAATGCGTCCCTGCTGCGGGTACGGCGAGCGCATCACGAGTTCGCGCGCGCCGTCAGCGGAAAGAATGGAAACGCGCGTGGTCGCAAACAGCAGTTTGCGCTCGGCTTCGCGCGCGGAGTCGGCGAGCAGATCGATAAAGCGGCCGCCGCTGTCTTCGGCGAGGTGGGTAAGAAACGTCGGGGCGCTTTTGTTCGACGCCGAAACGCTGTAGAGCGGCACGCGCAGCGCGGTGAGCGCTCGTGCGCCGAAGTTGGACAAACCGTCGCTGAACAACAGGTACTCGGGAATCGCGGAGTCGGCAACGAAAGCGCCGAGGTTGGTCGCGCCATCGTAGGCAGTACTTTCGAGTGCGGCACGCAACGCCTGCCAGTTGCCGTTCACGATACTGAAGGACTGCGCGGCCTCGGCGGAATCGCGTATGCGCGTGAGCCGCACTTCACCGTTTTTCATGCGGCGGAAGTACGCGTCCAGCAGTGCGAATTCGCGCCCGTGATCGCGGGCTGCACCCGAGCCCGAGCTGTCCCACACCAGGCCTACGACGGCAGGCAGCGTGCGCGCCGCTTCGCGCGCCGGCACCTGCAGGTCCGCGTAGAAGTAGGTCTTTGCATCGAACACCTGCGTATAGGCCTGCGCGCCGGGCGCGGGCGGAATATCAAGTTCGAGCACGCCGCGGCCGGCGTAGCGGTCGCGCGACACCTGTGCGTGATAGCCGTTGTTCCCCGGTTTGAAATTGAGGTCGTCGAGCTGGCCGCGCGTTTTCTCCGGTGCGCCCTTGGCGCCGACGACATTGAGGTCGAGCCGGAAGTTGTCGAGCGTGTCGGCGTATTCGAGCGGCAGGCGGTAGACGAGGCGGCCCGCGCGTTTTTTCAGCGTTTCGGCATAACGGATGAGCACCTGCCGCGTGCCAAGTGCTGGTATCGGGTAGACGCGCAGCTTGAAGTTGTTGCCCTGCGTGATCTGCAGCAAGCCCGGATCGACTTTAGCGCGCGTGATGTCTTCGAACACCGCCTGGCCGCGCGCTTTGTCGACCGGCACCGCTTCGCGCATGCGCCCGTTCACGTCGAGCGCGAAACCGAGCACGTTCTGGCCGGCAAGCAGCGGGAACTGCAGCTCGCCTTCGAGGATGCGGCGGTTGGGGTTGTGGAAAGTGAGCGCGATCTCCGTGACTGCGAGACTGCCGCTGACTTCGGTATGCACGGCGACCTGCTGCAGGCGCACCGGCGTGTCGCCGGGTGCTGCGATCACCAGTTGCGGACGCGCTACGCGCTCGACCGACACCGGAGCCAGATTTTGCGCGCTGGCTGTCAGAGCCAGCCACGCGCCAGCCAGCAAAAGAAAGAACTTGGTAACCCGCTGTTTACCTGCGCTTGAATGCTGCATGACTGCCTCCCGGTTGAAGATGACCTGCCGCTATAAACGGCCGGTGCTTCCGGAAGGGGTTAAATCCCGCTTTAGGTATTAGAACTCATCTCAAAAATACAACCCCGACAAGCAACCGCCGATAACGCCGATTGACGCCGATATAAATCCAGACTTTTCCCGGAATCAAGGTCGAATCCCTTGAGCTTATCTGCGTTCATGCGCGTCTATCGGCGGTTCCAAACAGCTTTTGAGACAGCTAACTATTTGGCCAGGCAGTCGTCGGGCAGGCATTGGATGGGCGTGAAATCGCGGTGCGCGATGTATTCGGGCCGTTTGAAGCGCCGGATATGGTTCTGGCAGGAGTTGAGGCTCAGGTAGACGATGGTGCGGTTCCACGGCGTCATATTGCTGCCGGAAGCGTGCACCAGGTTGCAGTGAAACATCATCATCGATCCCGCCGGGCCTTTGGGGGAAATGATGCCGCCGTCGGCCACCAGTCGCGTGATGGTGGCGTTGTCTATCGTCCATAACGGGTAACTGGTGGTCGACAAGTCATGGCCGGCATCAAAGCGCCCTTTCTGGTGCGAACGCGGGATGAACATCAGCGGGCCGTTGAACTCGTTGACGTCTTCGAGGAATACCGCGATGTTCATCGCGCGCGCGTCCGGCATGTCGTCGTCGTTAAACCACGTGCCGTAATCCTGGTGCCATTGCCAGACGTCGCCGTCGAACGCGGCCTTGCCGTTTATCTTGAACTGGTGGATGTAAACGCCGTCGCCGAGGATTTGCTGCGCGGGTTCGATCAGGCGCGGATGGCGGCCGAGCCTGCGGTAAGCGTCGTTGTAGGTATGCGCGGCGAAATTGGTGCGCACGGCGGTGCTGCCTTTTTCGCGCACGTTCTCCTGGCGCTCTTCGGCGTAGAGTTTCGGCACTTCGTCGTTGAGCGTTTTGATTTCCGCGGGCGTAAAGAGCCCGGGAAAAAACAAATAACCCTCGCGGCGGTATTCCTCGATCTGGGCGGGTGTGAGCTGCATGGTCTCCTCCAGCAACTTGCGGATCAGGAAAGCGAGCTTATCACCGGGGTGCTTTATCGTTACCGGGCGCCACACGCATGCGCCGCCGCCAGAACCAGGCGAGCGCGACCAACAGGAGCAGGGCGCCCGCCGCCAGCGCAACCCACTCGTTCCTCGACTCTGCCGCGGCCGGCGCGCCTTTGCGCTCAGGCTGATTGCGCTGGGCAAGCTGCGCCTGTTGCCATTCCTTGACCCACGCCGGCAGTTCGCGCGGCGGCGGGTCGTCCATCAGCCAGGTGAGGGCGACCGGAAAAGCGTACTCGCTGAGTTTCGCGCCGCTCGCGCGGTCGTCGATTTTCAAACGCACTTCGTCGATGCGCGTCGGTTTTTCGCCCCAGTAGAAAAAACTCACGACACCGGTGCCGCCGCCCGCGGGCAGCAGCAGCGGCGCGCTGCCGCCGCCATCGTCGATCACGGCTTTGCTTTTGTACAAACCGCTGACAGTAACCGTGACCGGTTCCGCGTTTTTCAGTTCAAAGCGCACGAAAAACGGCTGCTGGCGCGCGAGCATCACGTCGGGTGCGGGATCGGTGGCGAGGATTTTCAATTCGACCGCGGGCGCGGCGGATGCGGGCGCGAGCAGGCAAGCGGCGCAGACCAATCGCAGCAGTGACAGCATGGCGGGCGAAGTGTTAATCATTCGCTCACCCGGTTGCGGCCTTTGTTTTTTGCGCGGTACAGCGCTTTGTCTGCCGCTTTGATGACGTCTTCGGTGGTGGCCCGTTCCGTGGTGCGTTCCGCCACGCCTATGCTGATCGTGACCGAGACAGAGGTCGCTGCGCGAAAAGCGCCGCGCCTGCGCGTGGAAGGCTCCGGCTTCTCCGGCCGGCCCGGCGCGCGTACCGCGAGTTTGTACGCTTCGATTGAAGCGCGCAGCGCTTCGAGATGCGGCATGGCATGTTCGATGTCCCTGCCGGGAAACAGCACCGTGAATTCCTCGCCGCCATAGCGGTACGCCGTGCCGCCGCCTTTCACTTCGTCGAGCTTCGCCGCCACCATTTTCAGCACCTGGTCGCCGAGATCGTGGCCGTGCGTGTCGTTGAACTTCTTGAAATGGTCGACGTCGCACATCGCTATCGTATAGCGGCGGCCCAGTCCCATCATGCGCTCGTTGAGATTGCGCCGGCTCGGCAACCCCGTCAGCTCATCGCGAAACGCCATGCGGAAAGTGTCCTGCAGCAGCGCGATGGTGAAAATCAGCGCGGCGGCCGCGAGGTAAACTGCGAATGCATTTGCATCGCCGACCAGATGCATGGCCAGCGCAAACGCGGTTATCGCGCCCGCGAAGGCAATGTCGAGCGCAACGCGTCTCATGATCCACACCGCCAGGCTCGTCGCCATGCCCAGCGTCAAAACAATCCAGCCCAGTTGCCGGACCGGCGACGCGGCGAGCAACGTGGTCTCGATGAAAGGTGAAATCGCCCACGCCGTGATGCGCGTGGCCGGCGAATAAATGACCCACAGCGTGAGCAGCACTTCGGCGGCGAGCACACCCGCGCGCTGCAGGCCGTGCACGTTGAAGGTGCCGCGCTCGGGCAGCAGGCACAGCAGCGCAAGATTCAAGGGTACGAACACGCCCAGCGCCGCGAACAGCGTGTGCGCGCGAAAGCCGGCGAGCCCGTCGCGTAGCAGCACGCCATAGCAGAGGTAGGCGAGGGCGAGGGTGAGCAGCGCGAATACGATGCGCCCGCGGCGAAAGACGAGAGCGAGCAGCAGGCCCACCGTCAGCACGAAGTAGACGCCGTAGACCTTGATGCCGGCGAGCGACGGCGGCAGCTCCGCTGCGCGGGGGGCCAGCAGCCACGCGCCGATGAGAATGGCGGCTGGCAGAGCGAGATTGAGCAGGATTTTCGCGGGTGTCATGCGGCGGCAGCGCCGTTACGTGCGAAGTGGTGCAGTGTTTCTGAGGATAGCATGCGCCTGCCGCGCCAGCGTTTGAAAATCCGGCATTTCATATCTGTTCGAAACTAACAAAAGCGCGCGTCCTGCCGCAAGGCAGGAATCCACATGCGGCCGCGCTGCGTGCCATGAACTGGTTAACAGCCGGTGTGCGATCAGGGCGAAAAAGCGCATAATGCCGCCGGTTCGCAACCATCCCGCAGCCATGACAAAACCCTCATTACCGAAACTGCAAAAGTCTCTGCTTCCCGCGCCGGCCAAAACCAAAAATCCGTTTGCGCTGAACCCGAATTTCAACCAGCAGACGCGCAAGATGCTGGGCAAGCACTATCGCGCAAAATTCGGCGTGAAGTAGGTGCAAGCGCGCCGCGCTTGCCGCCTCACCCCTTACTCCTCACGCCTCACCGCGACAGCCCGTGCTCGCCTACCGACATCTCTTTCACGCGGGTAATTTCGCGGACGTCTTCAAACACGCGCTGCTGGCTCAGCTCGTGCTCGGCTTGGCGAAAAAAGACAAACCGTTTTTCTGCCTCGACACGCACGCCGGCATCGGGCATTACGACCTCACGCACGAGTGGGCGCGCAAGAACGCCGAGTATAAATCCGGCATTTCGCTGGTATGGGCGCGCAAAGACGCGCCGCCGGAAATGGCGCCGTACCTCGACGCCGTGCGCGCGGAGAATCCGGACAAAAAGCTCAATTTCTATCCCGGCAGCCCGCGCATCGTGCGCGGACTGTTACGCGCGCACGACCGCCTGGCGCTGAGCGAACTCAACAAGCGGGATTTCGAGGTGCTGGATAAACTGTTTGCCAACGACCGCCAGGTCCAGGTGCGCCTGCTCGACGGCTACCAGGCGCTCAAGGCTTTTCTGCCGCCGCCCGAGCGGCGCGGCCTCGTGTTCGTCGATTCGTCGTTCGATCGCGCGCAGGAGTTCAAGCGCCTGAGTGATGGTTTTGCCGAAGCGCACAGGAAGTTTGCGACAGGCGTGTATGCACTGTGGTATCCGCTGATGGACCCGATCGCGATGAATGCATTCGAGCGGCGCGTGGCAGCGACTGGCATCCGCAAGATCCTGCAACTGGAGCTGTCGGTGCGCAACATAGGCATCAGCGGCAGCGTGCGCGGCTGCGGCATGCTCGTCGTCAATCCGCCGTTTGATTTCGAAACCGCGGCGAAAAAAATATTGGCGTGGCTGTGGCCGGTGCTGGCGCAGGACGGCGAGGGCGAGCAGCGCGCGCGCTGGCTGGTCCCTGAATAAGCCGGGCGTTAACGCACGTTGCTGCTGTCGTTCCCGGTGGAAGCCGAGTCCTGTTTCGTTTTCATCGCATCGAGCTTGGTAACTGTCCGCCCCGGCGCGCAAAAACTGGCATCGCTATCGCCGCTGAGCGGCGCGTCAGAGGTGCTTTCGCGCGCGATTTCGGCATTCATTTTGGTCAGCGTTTGCTTCGTGTGCATCTTCTGCCGCCGCTGTTGCGCTTCGTCCAACTTGCGGACTTCGTCCCAACGGCCTTCCCTGACGAGTTGCCCGCGCAACTGATGTTCCTGTTTCAACTGCAGCATTTCAGCGACGCTGGAAGTGCGCGCGGGAGGCAGGCTGTCCGCGGCCGCCAATGGTGCTTGCGCAATGAACAACAAGCCTGTCGCAATAAGTAGCCGTTTCATGTTCGCCTCCATTATCTAAGACTGTTCCTTTGCGAGTTGTGCTAACCCATTGTAGGGTGGCGAATTATTTGGGGCAGGATTATTTCACAATGCGCGGGTAATAAGTCACGCTTTGTGTCCATTAGTTGTGGTTTTTTCACAACGGCCGGAGGCGTGGGGTGCCGCCGTAGAACTTAGGACAGGGTGGCGAGCGTGGTGTTCAATTGCGCCGGGGTGACGATGCCGAACGGCGCGCGCCGGACTTTGCGCCGCGCGAGCTTCAACAGCAGCAGGTCCTTGGTGACCAGAAAATCCGCGCGGGCGGCGCGCGCGAGTTCGAGGAATTTCTGGTCGTCGGTATCGCGGCACACCGGCAGTGGTTGGGCGGATGGCGGAGAAATGAGTTCGATCATTTGCGCGGTGCGGCGGCACTCGGCCATGCGCGCGTCTCTGGCGTCAGCGGTGAGAATTTTCTTTTGCAGCGGGTAGCCGAGTACGGCGGCGAGTTCGGCGGCGCACGCGGCATCGATCAATATCTCCGCCTGTCCGGCTGCGACGGCTGCTTTCAGCAGCGCGACACCCGCATCGTCGAACACCAGCCAGTCGAGCCAGACATTGGTATCAAGCACCAGGCGCAGCATCATGGCAACTAGAAGCTATCTCAAAAACAGTTTGGAACCGCCGATGAACGCGGATGAACGCAGATAAGCTCAAGGGATTTGACCTAGATTCGGGGACAAGTCTGGAATTATATCGGCGTTAATCGGCGTACCCCTCAAGGGGGTATTAAAAAGAATCTATCGGCGGTTGCTTGTCTGTGTTGTATTTTTGAGATGAGTTCTAGTTTGCCGCCGCGCTTTTGCCGCGCGCGAGCCAGGCGTGTTCGACCAGGTGCATCAACAAATCCGCCGCCAGCTTAACCAGCACGATAACCACGCCGAATGTTGTCGAGGTGTCGAGAGACGAAACGAGCTTTGCCGCCACCAGCCCGGCGGCCAGCGTGAACATCACCAGCGACATCCGCACATAGGGCCAGAACAGCAGCACGAGCAGATTGGCGTTTTCGTATTCGCGGCGCAGCAGGAAGTTCATGACGAAAGATATGCCGTGGCTGATGACCAGCACCGCCACGGCGATTGCCACGCCGCTGCCCACTGCGCGCAGTCCTTTCCATATTTCGTGGCCTGCCGCATCCTGCGCGTGCTGCAGAAATGCCGGCACGGCCGCGACCAGGAAGCCCATCGTCAGCGCGAAGCCGCCGAACTTCACGACGAAAAAGCCGAGCACCACTATTACCAGGAAAAGCCGGCTGCCGGGGCCCATATCGATGGATTTGCCGAACGGCCGGCCCGCGAGCCCGACCATGCACATGCGGGCGAAGTTGTAGCCGCCGATGATCACGGCCTCGCACCAATAGACGATGATGATTTCGTAAAAGCCCCAGCCGCGCCACAGCGTGATCGCCGCGACCGCGAGGTTGGCCGCAATCAGCGCGGTCGCCGGCAGGCGGCTCCACAGCTGGGCAGGAACGGGAATCATCGCGCCGTTCCCGCTGCGAACATGGCGGGCGCCTTAAGCCGCCGCGCGCGCGGGGCGCAAATCCGCCACGCCGTCGGCGTCGGTCGCCGATATGGTGGTGCGCACCATGTGCCGCGGGTGCAGGTTGTCGGGCCACGGCCGCCCGCGATGCAAGGTCGCGCGGTTGTCCCACATCACGACGTCGCCGACCTGCCAGCGATGCAGATACGTGTATTCCGGCCGCGTCGCGTCGGCGATCAACCGTTCGACCAGCACCAGCGCTTCGTCTTTAGCCATGCCTTCGATGCCGGAAGTATGCGACGCCACGTATAGCGATGGACGCTGATTGACCGGATTCACCCAGCGCATGCGCCAGCACACGGGTGGCATGGTCGAGCGTTCGCGCTCGGATGCGAGCTGCGGTGCGATCTTGCCGCGCGAATGCGTGTAATCGTGCCATGCGCAGGAGGCGGCGAGCTTCATGCGCTGCGCTTCGGGCAGGCGCTCCCATGCGCGCCGCATCGAAGTAAATTCCGTTTCGCCGCCCTGCGGCGGCACGATGCGCGCGGAGAGCACGGACGCCAGCGCCGGCGGCACCTTGAACGAGCTGTCGGTGTGCCACAACTGGTTGGCGCGTGCGCGCAGCGCTTCCTTGTGGCCGGGCGGCACCAGCCGGCCGGTCGCGCGGTCGATGTTGGTGAGTATGGAAAACGGCGTGCCTTCGCCGAGCGAGGCGGCCTTGGCGATTTCGAGCGGGCCGAAGCGCTGTGAGTAGGCGACCTGCAGTTCATCGGTGATCGGCTGATTGCGAAA
The DNA here is from genome assembly GCA_945870465.1 of Bordetella parapertussis. Next base: position 14,780 of record CAMBSS010000028.1, read on the forward strand.
CAGCAATACCGAGTGTTCCTCGAATGCGGCGCGCACCGCGGCGTAGACGTCGTCGCGCGCCGCCACGTCGGCGAGCCCCGCGCCGCGAACTTCGGCGAAAAAGCCCGGTCCCAGTGGAATTATCTCCATCAACTTTCTCCTCGCCGCATGCTGACCCGGCAAGTATATCGTTCCGGCCTGCGCCCTGTCGCGGCGCGCCGCGCCGTATTTCCTGCTAGCATGCGACCTCTTATGGGCCTAGACCTCGTGCAAGTGACCCGCGCGCTCGATTACGCCGCGAAAAAACACGTCAGCCAGCGCCGCAAAGGCGAAGCGCAGGAGCCGTACATCAATCACCTCGCCGAAGTCGCGCAATTGCTGGCCGAAGCGACGGTCGGTGAAGACACCAATCTCGTTATTGCCGGCCTCCTGCACGACTGCATCGAAGACCAGGGCGTCACTTACGAGGAACTGGTCGGCACCTTCGGCGCCGACGTCGCCGGCATCGTGCGCGACGTCACCGACGACAAGTCGCTGCTGAAAGCCGAGCGCAAACGGCTGCAGGTCGAGCATGCGCCGCACGCATCGGCGCGCGCGCGCATGCTGAAAATCGCCGACAAGACTTCCAATCTGCGCGCCATGCTCGTCAGCCCGCCGAGCGGCTGGGACGAGCAGCGCAAGCGCGATTATTTCGCGTGGGCGCTGGCGGTCGTTGCCGGCTGCCGCAGTGTGAGCCCTTTTCTCGAAGCGAAATTCGACGAAGCGTACCGCAACGGGCAGAAATAATCCGGGCCTGCCCCCATCCCATCCTTTCCCCGTAAACAGGGGAAGGGGGTTTTTCCCTCCTCCGTTTACAGAGAAGGGCTAGGGAGGGGGCACGCGGTGCTCGCCGGCAAATGCAATCGACTGGACGAAACCCGCGTGATGGCGGTATGTTCTGGATATAACTGAGCCGCAAGGGGGAAACCATGTCGCACATACTGTATCGTGAAAGCCTCAATCGCACTCTGCCGGTCGCGGTGGCGGGCGACGGTCCTTACATCATCGACGCCGCGGGCAAGCGCTATATCGACGGGTCCGGCGGCGCCGCGGTGTCATGCCTCGGTCACAGCAATGAAGCGGTGCGCAAGGCGATCCGCGAACAGGCCGATCAACTCGCGTTCGCGCATTCGCGCTTTTTCACGACCGAGGCCGCGGAAAAACTCGCGGACGATCTCGTCAACGGCGCACCTGGTGAACTCAATAAAGTGTGGCTCACCTGCGGCGGCTCCGAAGCGGTCGAAGCGGCATTGAAGCTCACGCGTCAGTATTTCGTCGAGAGCGGGCAGCCGCAAAGAAAATTCGTGATCGCGCGCCGCCAGAGCTATCACGGCAACACGTTCGGCGCGTTGTCGGCGAGCGGCAATATCTGGCGCCGCCGCCAGTTCGAGCCGGTGCTGATCAGCTCGATGCAGCACATCTCGCCGTGTTACGCCTACCGTTACAAGGGCGCCGACGAAAGCGCGGAAGCGTACGGCCTGCGCATGGCGAACGAGCTCGAAGCGAAAATTCTCGAACTCGGGCGCGACAATGTGGCGGCGTTCATCGCCGAGACGGTGGTCGGCGCAACGTTGGGCGCGGTGACCGCGACCCCGGGCTACTTCAAGCGCATCCGCGAAATCTGCGACCAGTACGGCGTGTTGCTGATCCTCGACGAAGTCATGTGCGGCATGGGGCGCACCGGCACGCGCTATGCGTGCGAGCAGGAAGGCATAGCGCCCGACATGCTGACGGTAGCCAAGGGGCTGGGCGCGGGCTACCAGCCGATAGGCGCGCTGCTCATCGCCGAAAAAATACACCGCGCGATCGAGCGCGGCAGCGACGTCGTGATGCACGGCCATACGTACACCGGCCACCCGGTCGCGTGCGCGGCAGCGCTTGCCACGCAAAACGAAATCCGCAAACACGATCTGCTGGCCAACGTGAAGCGGCAGGGCGAGGCCTTGCACGCCGCGCTGGTCGACCGCTTCGGCAAGCATCCCAACGTCGGTGACATCCGCGGCCGCGGTCTTTTCATGGCGCTCGAATTCGTCGCCGATCGCCGCACCAAACAACCGTTCGATCCCGCGCTCAAGATCAACGCGAAGATCAAGGATGTCGGCATGGAAAACGGTCTGATCTGCTATCCGGGCGGCGGCATCGTCGACGGCAAGAGTGGCGACCACGCGATGATTGCGCCGTCTTACATCGTAGAAGCTGCGCACATCGCCGAAATCGTCGACAAGCTCGGCCGCACGGTCGATGCGGTGCTGCGTGACGCAATGATGAAGGCGGCATAAAAACTGCCGCGAGAGCGTAAAAGCGGCTTGATGTAGAAGCGGTCTCAAAACTATTTGGAACCGCCGATAAACGCGGATGAACGCAGATGAGTTTGAGAAGACCCGGCGTTGGTTTGGCGCCAGATCTGGAATTATATCGGCGTTAATCTGCGTACCCCTCAAGGGGGTATTAAAAAGAATTTATCGGCGGTTGCTTGTCGAAGTCGTGTTTTTGCGACGGGTTCTTACTTGATCGGCAGGAACACCGCCGACGCGAGGGTCTGGATCACTTTGACGATGGTGCGGTTTTCCTTGTCGGCGATGATTTTCGACAGGATGTCGAGGCTGCCGATGATCTTGCCGAATTCGCGCTCGAAGCTCAGGTTGCGCACCGGCCCCGCGGGTTCGTTGGACAGCAGGTAGTAATCGCCTTGCGCCATGCGGGCGCTGGATAATTTCCACACCGCGATTTCGACATTGCGTGCGGCGTTGTAAAGCCGCTGCGGATCGAGATCGTCGATCACGAAAAATTCCGTTTTGTCATTGAACGCGGTCTGCATCATGCTGCCGAGGCCTGCCACGAACGCGAGCACGCGGTCGCCGGTGTAGTCGTCGCGAAACGCGAGGTGGATGGCGTCGGCGCCGTGCTTGCCCTGTAGCTCTGGGAATTTCCATTCGTGCCGGCCTTCGAATATGCGCACCAGGCCCGCCTCCACGCCCGGCAAGCCGCTTTTCTTCAGTTCGCGTGGATTGCGCCGGTAAAGTTTTTCGGTCAGCACGCGCAGGCCGATGAAGATTTCGCGCTGGTGCGCTTCGGCGACGCGGTCAATGTCGGATTTCGCAAGCTGCGCAGGGTGGAAGCCGCCGCCGGACCGCGGCGGCGTGGTGTTGCCGGCGGCACACGCGGCGATTAAGGTGACGCACAGCAAAAGCAGCGGCCGCGTGGGCATGATCAGTGCAGTTGCGGCACGTCGGCTTCCGAGCCGATCACAAAAATTCTGCGCTGCTTCATGAGCGCCAGCACCGCCCGGTTACCCGCCGACAATTTCTCGTCCAGCTCTTCGGCGCGGTAAATGGCCGGGTTGATCTGCCGGCCCAGGTATTTGGCAGCCGCGATGAGGTTAGGGAGCACCTCCATGTGGGCAATGCCTGCGCCGAGGATCACCAGTTCGATATCCCCCGCGGCGGCGCCTTTGACGAGCGGCCCATATATAAAGGCCGCGTCTATGCGCGCTTCCAGCGGCGTGAGCGCGGTGCGCAGTGCCGCAACCGCTTCCAGCGCGGAGCCGCCGCCGGCATCCGTCGTCGTGCGCATGATCTTGCTGTTGTCGTTGTCTGCCATGAAGTGATGCCTGATTGTGAGTTCACGGTACTTTACCTTAGAGTGCCTAACATAATGAAACGCGTGATGCGCTGTCACGATTTTGGCTCAGGGCTAGAAGAAAGTCCTGCGGCTTAGTCATTCTAAGCAAGGGACTTTCGACAACGCCATGTGCCTAAACTCGTGCCAGCCCGAAGGGTTGCAGCCAGAATCGGCGATGACGGCGTTGCTCGTCTTGGCAATAGAATAGCTATTGCCTTCACCGGGCGCCTTGCCCTCACCAATTCTGGCAGCAACGCACACGTGTTTCATTGTGTTAGGCACTCTTAGTGTCGCGCGAAGAAAAACCTTTACTCCGCTATACTTCATGAAAACCCTGGAGGAAAAATGATTGTTGAAAAACTCGCAAAATTCGCCCACGAACTCAAATACAAAAATCTGCCGCCGGAAGTCGTCGCCAAGGCCAAGGTCTGCGTGCTCGATCTGCTCGGGGTGTCGGTCGGCAGTTACGGGCACGCGAACGGCAAAGTCGCGGCCAAAGCGGCCACCGCGATAGGCGCCAAAGGGCGCGCGCGCGTGTGGATGACCGGCGAAAAGCTGCGCGCGGTCGACGCGGTGCTGGCGAATTCGGTCGCCTCCCACTGCATCCTGCAGGATGACTGGCTGCAGGTGAGCCATTCGCATATCGGCGCGGCGGTGGTCCCCACGGTGCTCGCGATGGCGGAAGAGAACGGGCGCAGCGGCAAGGACGTCATCGCGGCGACGGTCGCGGCCTACGACGTCGAAGACCGCGCTGGCACGCTCGCGGTGCCCGGCTTTACGCGCGGCTTTCGCGTAAGTTCCGTTTACAGTTATTTCGGCGCGGCGACGGCCGCGGCGCGCATGATGGGGCTGACCCGCCCGCAATTCGAAGCCGCACTCGGCTGCGCGGGCAGCATGTGTGGCGGCGTGCTGCAGCCGTGGATCGACGGCTCGATGGAATGGTCGTTCCAGGAGGCTTTCGGCTCGCGTGCCGGCATTCTCGCGGCGAACCTCGCGCAGCAGGGGCTGGTCGGCGCGAAGAGTATTTTCGAAGGCTCGCACGGCGTCAACAAGAGCATCTCCGGCACCAACGAGGGCGAAGAGGGCGCGCTGGACAAACTCGGCACGCACTTTCACATCATGGATACCTGCTTCAAGCGTTTTGCCACCGGCGGCGCCAACCAGGGCAGTGCGGCGGTCGCGCTCGCGCTGCGCGAGAAGCATCGCATCGACCATAAACGCATCAAGCGCGTGAAGGTTGGCATTCCGCTCAAAGGCTCGCACGAGCGCATGAACTATGCGGGCATTCCCTATCGCGGGCCTTTCCATACCATAGACCAATGCCTGATCAGCAAGCCGTTTGCGATCGCCGCGGTTATCATCGCCGGCAACATGACGTTCGATACCGTGCGCAAATTGCAGCGTGCGGCAGAACTCAATGCGCTGGCTGGCAAGATCGAGCTGGCGGAAGTCGCCGGCATCGACGGCTGGGATCTGCGCATGGACATCGAACTCGCCGACGGCACGACGCTGCACGGCGACGGCAAGGACATCGATCAACGCCACCTCTATCTCGACTGGGGTCTCGCCACCGAGAAATTCCGCGCGCTTGTCGGCAGGAAAATCGGCGCGAAACGCGCGGAGGAAATCATCGCGCTGGTCGGCGGCCTGGAAAAACTCGCCGGCGTCGAGCCGATCACGCAGCGCCTGCTGCCGCTGGCGGGCAAGCTGCGCAAGGCGAAGAAATCGTGAGCGCCGCCGCGCGGGTTCTGCTCATCGCCTCAAGCGGGTTGATGGCGGCCGGCCCCGCAACGGCGGCGGATGTTTATCCGTCGAAAACCATACGCTTGGTCGTGCCGTTCGCGCCCGGCGGCGGCTCGGACATCGTCGCGCGTTTGCTGAGCCCGAAAATGACCGAGGCGCTCGGGCAGACCGTGGTGGTCGACAACCGCGCCGGTGCGAGCGCCAATCTCGGCGCGGCGATGGTCGCGAAGGCGGCGCCGGACGGCTACACGCTGCTGCTGGCGAACGCGAACTACACGATCAATCCCAGCCTGTTCAAGTCGCTGCCGTTCGATCCGGTCAGGGAGTTCGCGCCGGTCGCGCTGCTTGCCAACGTCACCAACGTGCTTGCGATCCATCCGTCGATACCGGCGAAATCGGTCAAGGAGCTGATCTCGTTTGCGAAGGCGCATCCGGGGCAGCTCAACTTCGCGTCGCCCGGCAACGGCACGTCGTCCCACCTTGCGGGTGAACTCTTTCGCCAGGTCGCGAAAATCGAAGTCGTGCATATTCCTTACAAAGGCGCGACGCCGGCGATCACCGACCTCATCGCGGGCCAGGTGTCGTTCACGATGGCCAGCGTGCTGTCGGTGCTGCCGTACGCAAAGCAGGGAAGGTTGCGCATGCTCGCGGTGACGACGGCGAAGCGATCCGGCGCCTTGCCCGACATTCCGACGATTTCGGAAGCCGGCTTGCCCGGGTTCGAAGTCTCGAACTGGTACGGCATTCTCGCCACCGGCGGCACGCCGCGCCCCGCCGTCGATCGCCTGAACAGCGAGCTGGCGCGCATCGCACGCGTGCCCGACCTCGCTGAGAAACTCGCGGCGCAGGGCGCCGACCCCGCGACCGGCACGCCCGAGGAGTTCGAGCGCTTCATCCAGGCCGAGCTCAAGAAATGGTCGGCGGTGGTGCGCAGCGCCGGCATCAACCCGGAATGACGGAGGAGAGATGAACCGTTGCTATGGGCCAGGGATTTCACTCGCCGCGGTTGCGGCAGCGCTCGCGTTTGCATGCGCCGCGGCGCACGCTCAAACATATCCGCATAAACCGGCGCGCGTGATCGTCAATGTGACGGCTGGCGGCGGGGTCGATGCCATCGCGCGCATCGCCGCGCAGCATTACACCCAGCTCTGGGGCCAGTCGTTTGTCGTCGACAACCGCGTCGGCGCGGGCGGCAGCATAGGTGTCGAGCTGGTCGCCAAGGCGGCACCCGACGGTTACACGCTGCTCGTCACCAGCAGCGGCGTCGTCACCAATGCGGCCCTGCGTCCGCAAAGTTACGACCCGGTGCGCGACCTGCAGCCGATCAGCAAGCTCACGTCCAATCCGTACATCGTCATCCTGACGCCCTCGCTGCCGCCGAACAACATGAAGGACCTCGTTGCCCTCGCGAAAGCCAAGCCGGGCGGCTTGAGCTACGCCTCCGCGGGAATCGGCAGTATCGTGCATATGGGTGCGGAATTGATCACGACGATGGCCGGTGTGCCTATGACGCATGTGCCGTACAAAGGTGTGGCCGACGCTTATCCTGCCGTCGCGCAAGGACAGGCCGACTGGATGATAGGCAGCCCGCTTTCCGCGCTGCCGCTGATTCGCGCAGGGCGCCTGAAAGCCATCGCCGTCACCAGTGGCACGCGCGCGAAAACGCTGCCCGAGCTGCCGACGGTCGCCGAGAGCGGTTATCCCGGCTATGACGTCGTCGCGTGGTTCGGCATGTTCGCGCCCGCGCACACGCCGCCGGCCATCGTTGCAAAATTGAGCACCGAAGCAAAACGCGCGATGCAGACCCCGGAAGTCACGCGCCGCATGGAAGCCGAAAGCACCGACGCCGTCGGCAACACGCCGCAGGAATTCGCGGTGGAAGTCAAAGCCGAGTACGCAAAGTGGGTCGCGCTCGTCAAAAAAACCGGCATGAAGTTCTAGAACCCATCCCAAAAGACCAAAGCGACAATCAGCCGCAGATGCACGCAGATAAACGCGGCTGAGAATCAAAGTGCGAGAGCGATACTGCATATACGACTTTTCGAATTCTTCTTGATTTCGCCTTTTAATTTGAACTTATCCGCGTTTATCTGCGGTTCCAAACTGTTCTTGAGACAGCTTCTGGTATGCGCGGCATCTGCTAATATCCCCCTCCCCGGCGAAATCCGCAGGGAAATCAAAAACCGGAGGAGCAAGGCATGAAGTATTTCCCCCTGATGAACGTACTGTTCGCCTTCTGCGCAGGCGCGGCAGCGCACGCGGCGTTCGCGCAGGCAGATTACCCGAGCCGGCCGATCCGTTTTCTCGTCGGCGTGGTGCCCGGCGGCGCAGCCGATACGCTGGCGCGCGCGATCGGCCAACGCTATTCGGCCGCGTTTAAACAGCAGGTCATCATCGACAACCGGCCCGGCGCCAACCAGACCATAGCCGCCGACATCACGTCGAAGGCTGCGCCCGATGGCTACACTATCGTGATCATCGCGGCGGGGCATTGCGTCAGCCCCGCGATGTACAAATTGCCGTACGATGCGCAAAAAGATTTTTCCGCGATCGGTTTTATCGCCGCGGTGCCCAACGTGTTCGTCGTGCACCCGGGGCTCGGCGTGCGCACGCCCAAAGACTTCATCACGCTCGCGCGTACCAAGCCCGGCGCGTTCGCATATGGTTCGTCCGGCATCGGTTCGGCGAGCCACCTGGCGACCGAACTCTTCCAGATGATGACGAAATTGAATTTCGTGCACGTCCCGTACAAGGGCCAGGGCCTGGCGATGATCGACCTCATTGCCGGCCAGTTGCAGTTCGGCTTTCCGTCGGTGCCGGCGTCCATACAGCATATCAAGTCGGGCAAGATGCTCGCGCTCGCGGTGGCGTCGAAAGAGCGCTCTTCCGCGCTGCCCGACGTGCCGTCGCTCGACCAGGCGGGCGTGCCGGGTTACGTGGTCGACGGCTGGTACGGCATCCTTGGCCCGGCAAAATTGCCGAAGGCCATCGTCGCCAAATTGAACGGCGAACTTAACCGCAACCTGCAGGACCCGGCGACGCGCGAAATACTGTCGCGCGAAGGCGCCGACCCGCTGCCGCGCACGCCGCAGGAATTCACGCAGACCATCGCCGACGACATCGTGAAATGGGCGAAGGTGGTCAAGGCCGGGAATCTGAAAGTGGAGTGATGAGTAATGAGCGATGGGCGATGGGCGATGGGTGAAGGATGAAGCGTGAAGGTTAAGTCTTAAACGTCGTTACGCATCGTCGTTACGCATTACGCATTGCCCATTACCAATCGCTCATCGCCCATCACGCAGTTAACTTATCAAAGTTCAAAGGAATTAACGTGGGAAGACTGGACGGGAAAGTCGCATTTCTGACGGGCGCCGGCGCCGGCATCGCGAAAGCCACCGCGCTCGCCTATGTGCGCGAAGGCGCCAAGGTCGCCATCATCGAACTCAACAAGGAAGCCGGCGCGCAAGCCGAGCGCGACGTGCGCGCTGCCGGCGGCGACGCGATTTTCATCGAGACCGACGTTACCGACAACGACAGTGTCAAGCGCGCGGTCGATGCGACCGTGGCGAAATTCGGCAAACTCAACGTGCTGCTGAATTGCGCTGGCGGTTCGCTGCAGGAAGACGTGCCCGTGCACCTGATGGATATCGAGATCTGGCACCGCACCGTCGCGTTGAACCTGCTGCATCCTTTCCTGACCTGCCGCCACGCCATCCCGCACATGCTGAAGGAGCGCAGCGGCTCCATCATCAACATGACGTCGCACCTCGGGCTCATGGGTTCGATGAAGCCCGCGTACGCGGCGACCAAGGGCGGCATCATCTCGTTCACCAAGACGCTGGCCGCGCAGTATGCGGAACACGGCATACGCGCCAACGGCATTGCGCCGGGTTCGATACGCACCGAGCGCCATCTCAAGCGCTACGAAAACAAGGACTGGACGCTCGCCGAAAAACCCAACGCCGCCGCGCGCGAGCGCATCGTTACGCAAAAACTGTATCCATTCTCCGCCGGCGACCCCGGCGATATCGCCGAGATTGCGGTTTTTCTCGCGTCCGACGAATCGCGCATGCTGACTGGCACCACGCTGGCCGCCGATGGCGGGCGCTCGTCGTACCTTAAAGTTTATGCGGGTGACGAATGAGGGGCGTCCTCCCGGCCTTGTTCGCTGCGCTTGCCGTGCTCACAGCAACACACACATTCGCGCAAAAAACCGACTACCCGAATCGCCCCATTCGCCTGATCATTCCATTTGCGCCGGGCGGCGGCATCGACACCATAGGCCGCATCATGGCGCAGAAGCTCAACGCGAGTTTCGGCCAGTCGGTGGTGGTCGATAACCGCGCCGGCTCCGGCGGCAAGATCGGCATCGAGACGGCGCTCGGCGCAGCACCCGACGGCTACACCATGTTGTTCATCTCGGGTGGCTACTGCGCCAACGCCGCCATCTACAAACTGCCGTACGATCCGATCGCCGATGTCACCGGCGTCGCGATGATAGGCGAGTCCGGTTACGTGATTGCGCTCAACCCGGGAGTCGCCGCGAAAAACACCCAGGAGCTGATCGCGCTCGCCAAGGCCAAGCCGCGTTCGCTCAACTACGGCACGTCGGGTGTCGGCGGACTGACCCACCTCGCGACCGAACTTTTTGATCTGATGGCGGGTACGCAAATGACGCACGTGCCGTACAAGGGATCGGGCCCCGCGCTCACCGATTTGCTCGGCGGCCAGATCCAGGTCAGTTTCGCCGCGGTGCCGGTGACCATGCCGCACGTGAAAACCGGCCGGCTGCGCGCCATCGCCATCACCACCGCCCGCCGCGTCGCCGCCGTGCCTGAAATTCCCACCATCGCCGATACGCTGCCGGGTTACGAAACCATCCTGTGGTACGGCATCCTCGCGCCCAAGGGCCTGAAGAAGGAGCTGCTCGCGCGCTGGAGCAGCGAAGTCGCCGCGCTGCTTAAGAACCCCGAGATGCGCGAACGCATGGCCGCCGAAGGTTTCGAGACCGGCGACACTGGCGCCGCGCACCTGCGTGAAGTCATGCAGCGCGACATCGTCAAATGGAGCAAGGTCGTCAAAGAGGCGAACATCAAAGTCGCGCAGTAATATCGAGCCGGAGATCCTAAAACGACAAGCAGCCGCAGATGAACGCAGATACATTCTTCTTAATACCCCCTTGAGGGGTACGCAGATAAAAATCTAGAGCCACCTTCCAGCCGACGTTAAGTGTTTTGAACTCATCTGCGTTTATCTGCGGCTACAAATTTTTTTTGAGACCGCTTCTAATCGCATCGTTCCGGAGATAGCCGCCTCATGAAAATAAAATCTATCAAAGGGCACGCGCTGGCGGTGCCGCTGCAATATGAATACGCCGTTGCGACCGAGCCATTCACCGTCGCCACCCAGATCATCGTCGAGATCGTCACCGATGACGGCCTGACCGGGTTGGGCACCATACACGGCCGCGCGGCCAAGCCGGTGCTGGAAGCCGTCGAGAAGCTCAGCCATTTGCTGGTCGGCATGGATGCGCACGCGCACGAGGCGATCTGGGCGAAGATATTCGCGCTCACCAACGACGGCGCAAAAATCTACAAGGACGGCGACACTGCCAGCATGGGGTTCCGCACCGCGCAGCGTCAGCCGATCATGGCAGCACAGGCCGGCATCGACATCGCGCTGTGGGATTTGAAAGGCAAAGCGTGCAATCTGCCGGTGTGGAAATTGCTGGGCGCGGGCACGAAAGAGATCCACGCGTACGCGAGCGGCGGCTATTACCGCAAGGACAAGCCGCCGGAAATCATCGCCGACGAAATGGCCGCCTATATGGAACAGGGCTTCACCGCCGTCAAAATGAAAACCGGCGGTCTGCCGCTTGCGCAGGACGTCGATCGCGTGCGCCGCGCGCGCGAAGCGATCGGGCCCGATACGCAATTGCTGATCGATGCGAGCCGTTCGTACTCGCTGATGCAGGCGGTAGACGCGATCCACGCGTTCGAGCCTTACAACGTGTTCTGGTACGAAGAGCCGCTGCACTGGTACGACGCCATCCGCGGCATGGCCAAGCTCACGCAACATACCAACATCCCGCTGACCTGCGGCGAAAGCGAAAGCCATTTGTGGGCGTGCCGCGACCTTGTCGATCTCGGCCTCGTGCGCTACCTCAATTTTGACTGCACGCGCGCCGGCGGGGTCACCGAGTGGCTGCGCATCGCGAGTTACGCGCACGCGCATGGCGTGCTGATGACGACGCACCACGATCCGCAGATCCAGGGGCATCTCACCGCGGCGGTGCCCAACGGTTATTGCGTCGAGGTGTTCGCCGACGAAGACCGCGACCCGCTGTGGAACAACCTGTTTTCGCAGCGCGCGCAAATGCGCGGCAGCAAGCTCGTGCTGAACGACGAGCCGGGCTTCGGCTACGCGATCAACTGGGATTACGTCAACAAGTACCGGGTGTAATTCCGCGTCCGAAACGACCAGCAATGCAGAGGACCAACATGCAAACAAAAATCCAGAAAATCGGCATCACCAGCATAGGCGACATGGGTGGACAGGTCGCGGTGCGCCTGCAAAAAGCGGGCTATGAAATCTTCACGTCGCTCGAAGGCCGCAGCAAGCGCACGGCAGCGCTCACCGCGAAAGCCGGCGTGATCGACTGCGGCTCGCTCGACAAGCTGGTGTCTACCGTCGATGTGATCATCTCGGTGCTCGACCCGGCGCACGCGGTGACCAAGGCGCGCGAAGTCGCTGCCGCTATCAAGGCCACCGGTAAAAAAATCATGTTCGTCAACGGCAACGCAGTCGCGCCGCGCACCGCGCATGAGATCGACGGCATCATCCGCGCAGTCGGCGGCTCGTGCGTCGACGGCAGCATCCTGCGCGTGACGTCCAAAGGCAAATCGGAATTGCGGCTTTACGTGTCCGGCCCCGAGGCCGCGGCGCTCACGCAGATCAACGACGAGATCCTCAAGATCCGCGTCGTCGGCGAGAAGATTGGCAACGCTTCGGCGCTGAAGATGTGCTACGGCGCGTTCACCAAAGGCGCGCTGGCGCTCGGTGTGGAGCTGCTGCTCGCCAGCCACAAGCTCGGCGTCGCCGACGAAGTCGCCGCGGAATTCGAAGACACCCAGCCCGAGGTCTACAAGTGGATCCTCGGCCGCACCATAGGCATGGCGCCCAAGGCCTACCGCTACGTGCCCGAAATGCTCGAAGTCGCGACCACCTTCGAAGACGCGGGCATGACGCGGCGCATGCTCGAAGGCGCGGCCGACATGTTCGAAATGCTCGCCAAGACGCCGCTCGCCGCCGAGACGCCCGAAGAATCGAAAGAGAAGGGCCGCACCGGCAAAGAGATCGTCAAGGCGCTGGCCGCGGGCGCGGCTTAGCCGGCAACTCCCGCCGGCAATTCAGAAATTGGGGATTGGGCGGTATCACTGACGCCCGAAGCTAAAACGTAGCGTCGACCTTGGCAGGTAGCATCCGCGGTATTATTGGCATACGGAATAATATTGAAATTCGCGGAGTTGGCCCGTGTTTAGTCTGAAGGTCACCACAATCGGCAGTTCCCTCGGCCTGATATTGCCGAAAAAGATGCTCGTGCGCTTCAAGGTGGCGAAAGGCAGCAAGATCTTTCTTGGTGAAACGCCCGAGGGTTTGCGCATCACGCGATGCACGCCGGCGGTCGGGAAGCAAATGGTAGCTGCGCGCAAAATCATGAAGCGTCGCAAGGCTGTCTTGGGACAACTCTGTAGTTAAGGAAATAATGTTGGGCAAGGCGAGAGTTCCGTACGCCCGGCAATGCTGGAATAAATAACCAATAGGGTCCACATGAAAATCGTGTTCAAGCTGTTTCTCGCTGCAGGCATTCTGTTCGCCAGCATCGCCGCACACGCCGCGCAAAACACCGCGGGCGATTATCCCAACCGGCCGATCCGCATCATCGTGACTTTCCCGCCCGGCGGGCCGACTGACATCATCGCGCGCGTGGTCGGCCAGAAGCTCGCCGAAGCGTGGGGCCAGCCAGTGGTGATCGACAATCGCTCGGGCGCCGGCGGCAATATCGGCACCGATCTCGCGGCGAAGTCGGCACCTGACGGCTACACATTGCTGCTCAGCAACTTCGGCCCGATGGCGATCAGCCCTTTCGTTTACGCCAAGCTGCCGTATGACCCGGTGAAAGACCTGACGCCGATCACACTCGCCGCGACGGCGTGGTTTTTCGTGGTGACCAACCCGTCGTCGCCGCTGACTTCGATCAAGGAACTCATCGCGCAGGCGAAAGCGAACCCCGACAAGATCACGTTCAGTTCCTCTGGCAACGCGAGTCCCAGTCACCTCGCGGGCGCGTTGTTTCAGTCGAGCGCCGGCGTAAAGCTCACGCACGTACCGTACAAAGGCGGCGCGCCTGCGGTGGGCGCCGTGATCGCCGGTGAAGTGCAGATGGCGATCGAAAGCCCGCCGCCCATAGTGCCGCAGGTCAAAGCCGGTAAATTGCGGGCACTCGGCGCCGCGCGCGCGACGCGTTCGCCGTTGCTGCCCGACGTGCCGACAGTCAGCGAAGCCGGCCTGCCCGGCTTCGAAGTTGGTTCGTGGTACGGTTTTCACGCGCCGGCGGGAACGCCCAAGCTCATTATCGACAAATTGCACGCCGAAATGGTCAAGGCGATGAAGACTCCAGAATTGCGCGAAAAATTCTCCAACGTTGGCGCCGAGACGATCGCGAACACGCCAGCCGAGTACGGCGCTTTCGTCCAGGCTGAGCTCAAGAAGTGGAGCAAAGTCGTGCGGTCGACGGGTGTAAAGATCGACTAAAGGTGATCTCGAAATTGCTCCCTCTCCCCACGCGGGGCGACGGAGTATTTTTCAGGCAGCGGTTGGTCTTTTACTAGAACTCATCTCAAAAATACAACACCGAAAAGCAACCGCTGATTGACGCCGATATAATTCCAGACCTTTCCTCGAATCAAGGTGAAACCCCTTGATCTTATCTGCGTTCATCCGCGTACCGCTCAAGGGGGTATTAAAAAGAATTCATCGGCGGTTCCAAATTGTTTTTGAAACAGCTTCTAGATACCAAGCAGCTTCCAAATAAAGGAGAACTATCTTGTCCGACCGCATCACGCCGCAGTACCTCACGACTCTCTCTGAATTCGCCGCCAATACCACTCTCAAAGACTTGAGCCCGGCGGCGCGCGACCGGGCGCGCTGGGTGATCGCCGATTCGATTCCCGTCGTCGCCGCCGGCATGCAGCAGCCGGAGATGAAAGCGTTGGTCGCGAAGCAGCTCGCGCGCGCAGCGGCGGGCGATTCGTGGGTGCTCGGCGCGGGGCGCCGCGCGCTGCCGCTGGATGCAGCACTGCTCAACGGCACCGCCGGCACCTGGCTCGAGCTCGACGAAGGTAATCTCTTCGCGAAAGGGCATCCCGGCATCCAGGTCGTGCCCGCGGCGGTGGCGCTTGCGCAGGATCTGGGTTCCAGCGGCGCGGACCTGCTGCTCGCGGTGGCGCTTGGTTATGAATTGTCGTCGCGCGTGAACCGCGCGGCAGACATGCGGCTGGCGATACATCCGCACGGCACTTACGGCGTGATGGGTGCGGCGATCGCGGCGGGCAAGTTGAAAGGCTTCAACGCCGCGCAAATGCTGGAACTCATCAATTGCGCATCGACGATGGGCATGGCCACCAGCCGGCAGACGCTGCTCGACGGCGCAACCGTGCGCAATATCTACACCGGCCACTCGGGTTTCATGGGGCTGATGGCGGCGCAGTTGGTCGAATGTAATTTCACCGGCGAGATCGACAGTCCGAAAACGGTGTTCGGCAAGGTGCTGGGCGAAAAGTTCGATCCGGCGCAAGTTGTTGCGGACCTCGGCAATGAATGGCTGATCGCGCAAAGTTATTTCAAGCTGCACCCGATCGGCCGCTATGCGCATTCGGCGCTCGATGCGCTCGAAGACCTGATGGCGAAAGTGCCCGGCGGCAAGCTCGATGCAACACAGATCGAGCGCATCGAAGTGCGCGCATATTTCTACTGCTCTATGCTCGCCGAGAAAAACATCGTCAGCAGCTTCGGCTCGCGCTTTTCGGTGCCGTTCGCGCTGGCGAGCGTGATTTGCCACGGTCGCTCGGGGTTGAAAAGCTTCGATGACGCCGCCGTCGCCAACCCGGTGGTGCAGGCGCTGACACAGCGCGTTGATCTGCAGGAAGACAAAGCTTTTACCGCGCGCTATCCGGCTGAGCAACCGGTGAACTTGCGCATCGTCATGAAAAACGGCGCGGTGCACGAAGGGCAGTGCACCATCACCAAAGGCGAGCCGACCAAGCCGCATACGCATGCGGAACTCACCGGGAAATTTTTCGAACTGGGCGAGCCAGTGTGGGGCAAGCCGGTCACGCAAAAACTTTACGACGGTTTGATGAAGCTCGAAGACATCAAGGACTTCCGCGCTTTCGGCGCGGAGCTGAAACTCTGATAAACAGGTTTGAGCGGCTTCGAGGTATGCCTGTCTTCAGCAAGCCTTTGCATGTCGCGTGAATGCAGAATAGAGTGATATTTTTGTGCCAGATTCAGGTTGATGCCTAAAATTGCGCCTAAGCCGGAAAATCTTGCGCCTCTTGTCCATGCCGTCCGCGGCGAAAGGGTATTGCTGGATGTGGATCTTGCCGCGCTGTACGGAGTAGAAGCGCGTGCGCTGAACCAGGCGGTCGCCCGCAATCGCAATCGGTTCCCGGAGGATTTCATGTTCCGGATCACGTCCGAGGAGTGGGACAGTTTGAAGTCGCAATCTGCGACCTCATCCAAAGCGATTGATCGGAACTCATCACAAACTGTGATGAGTTCGCGTAAGCATCGTGGACTGAGCTATCGCCCTTACGCTTTCACCGAACAGGGTATAGCCATGCTTTCCAGCGTGCTGCGTTCGCCGCGCGCCGTCGAGGTAAACATCGCCATTATGCGCACCTTTGTCCAGTTGCGCCGTCTGATGGATTCGAACCGCAACCTTGCGCGGAAGATCGAAGCCATGGAGAAGAAATACGATGAACAGTTCGCGGTTGTGTTCAACGCCATCACGCCAGTCTCTTCGACATGGTACGCATGCAGGATGAACTATCGCGCCTGTTTGGGCGCAAGGTTGATCTCGCCACCTCCGCAGTGCTCGAGAATCCCTATCGCCGGCGCACGATTCTGAAAGACTTGCGGGAGCTTTATGCGGGCTGAG
>CAMBSS010000029.1 GCA_945870465.1 Bordetella parapertussis
GGTGGACGATTTCACCGACCCGTGGCGCAAACCCGAAACCGTGCTGTTCGTGCACGGCCTCGCGGAAAGCACCGAGGCCTGGCGCGCGTGGATGCCGCATTTCGCGGGACGCTACCGCTGCGTGCGCGTCGACGTGCGCGGCTTCGGCCGCTCGACGCCGATGCCGAAAGAATACGAGTGGACGATGGACGCGCTGCTCGAGGATTTCGCGGCGCTCATCGATCATCTCGACTGTGGGCCTGTGCACCTGATAGGCGCCAAGAGTGGCGGCTCGATGGCGCTGATGCTGGCGGCGGAATATCCGCAGCTCGTCAAGACGCTGGTCGGCGTGACGCCGCCCGTCATCGGCCCCGCGGCGGCAACCGGCTGGATCAAGGACATCGAAAAAGTCGGCATGCTGAAATGGGCGCAGCAAACCATGCAGGGCCGGCTCGGCACCAAAGCGGCACAGGCGGAAGTCGACTGGTGGGTGAATACGATACAAAGCAAGACCGCCGAATCGACCATGTACGGCTATCTGCGCTGGGTGCCCGGCATGGACATCAGTGCCGACGTCGCGAAGATTTCCTGCCCCACACTGATCTTCTGCACCACCGGCAGCGGGCTGCGTAAGGTCGACAGCTATACGAGCTGGCAAACGACGATCGCAAATTCAAAGCTGATCGTGATTGAAAGCGACGCGTGGCATGCCGCGGGCGCACTGCCCGACTATTGCGCCACGGAATCGAGCAAGTTCATTGGCGGGCAGAAATGAAAATCCAACTCGCCATCGCCGCCGCGTTGCTGTCGACGGCCGCACTCGCCCAGACCTATCCAGCGAAAACCGTGCGCATCATCGTCGGCTATCCACCCGGCGGCCCCACCGATGTCATCGCGCGCACCGTCGCGCAGAAACTGACGATCGCGCTGGGCCAGCAGGTCATAGTCGACAACCGGCCCGGCGCGAGCGGCATGATAGGTGCCGAACAGGTCGTGAAAGCGGCACCCGACGGCTACACGCTGCTGACGGTGCCCATCACGTACGCCGTCACCCCCAGCGTGTATCCGAAAATGCCGTACGACGCCGAGAAGGACCTGGCGCCGGTCGCGCTCGTCGCCTCGTCGCCTTTTATACTCGTCGTGCATCCGACGCTGCCGGTGAAAACAGTCAAGGAGCTGATCGCCTTGGCGAAGAGCCGTCCCGGCCAGATCAATTACGCGTCAGCGAGCACTGGCGGCATGCCGCATCTCGCCGGCGAACTTTTCAACATGATGACCGGCGTCAAGCTCACGCATATCCCTTACAAGGGCGCCGCCCCCGCCACCGTCGACCTGCTCGCGGGCCAGGTCTCGCTGATGTTCAACAACATGCTGTCGGCAATGCCGCTCGTGAAGGCCAACAAGTTGCGCGCGGTCGCCGTCACCAGCCTCAAGCGCTCGGCGGCGATACCGGAGTTGCCGACGATAGCTGAAACGGTAAAAGGTTTTGAAGCGAGCGGCTGGTATGGCGCATTTGCGCCGGCTGCCACGCCGAAAGACATCATCGCGAAACTCAACGCGGAAATTAATAAACTGATGCGATTGCCTGACGTCGCGCAGCGTCTCGCCGGCGACGGCGTCGAAGCAGCCAGCATGACACCCGCCGAGTTCGGCGCGTATCTGCACAGCGAAATTGCCAAATGGGGCAGGGTCGTACAAATCTCGGGCACGAAGGTGGACTGATGAAACCCCGGCTGACAATCGCAATTTCCCTGCTGCTCGCAACTCCCGCAGTCCTCGCGCAAAACTATCCGAACCGCCCCGTCCGTGTCGTCGTCGCCTACCCTGCCGGCGGCCCGGTCGACATCACGGCGCGCACCCTCGTGCCCAAACTCACCGAAGCTCTGGGCCAGCCTGTCGTCGTCGACAACCGCGGCGGTGCCGGCGGCATCGTCGGCACCGAACTCGTCGCCAAGTCCGCGCCTGACGGTTACACGCTACTGATATGCACGACCGCCAACGCGATCAACGCGAGCCTGATTCCGAAACTGCCTTACGACATCCAGAAAGATTTCTCGTCGGTCGCGCTGCTGGTGATCATCACCAGCGTGGTAGTGGTGAATCCCACGCTGCCGCTCCATTCAATCAAGGAACTGATCGCATACGCAAAGGAGCGCCCCGGGAAACTCTCGTATGCATCCACCGGCAATGGCACACCGACGCACCTCGCGGCGGAACTCTTCAAAACCATGACAGGCGTGGACATGGTGCACGTGCCTTACAAGGGCGCAGCGCCAGCAGTGGTGGACCTCATCAGCGGGCAGGCGCAATTGTCCTTTATCAGCGCGCCCGGCGTCGTGCCGCATCTGAAATCCGGCCGTCTGCGCGCCATCGCGGTGACAAATGCAAAACGCTCTGCCCTGCTGCCTGAGTTGCCGACTGTCAGCGAATCGGGTGTGCCCGGCTTCGAGTCCGAGGGATGGCACGGACTGTTCGCGCCGGCGCGCACGCCGAAACCGGTGATCGACCGTCTGTATCGAGAGTTCTCCACGGCCTTGCGTGCACCGGACATCGCAGCTTATCTGCTGAGCGCGGGCGCGGAACCCGTCGGCCTGCCGCCCGAGCAGATGGCACTGAAGCTGCGCGAAGAAATTGCGCGCTGGGCGAAAGTCGTCAAAGCGGCCAATATGAAAGTCGACTGACTTACGCCGCGTTATAATCGAACGAAATTGCAGTTATCAGAAACAAACCAAGGGAGCACCATGTCAGCAGATCTCATGAAATCCTCGCCGCTCGGCGTTTATATCGAGCATTGCAAAAAAGGCGAGCTCGCCTACCAGCTATGCACCGACGACAACACGCCGGTGTTTTATCCGCGCGCGGTCGCGCCGAAAACCGGCAGCGCCAAACTCGAGTGGCGCGTCTCCAAAGGCCTCGGCACCGTGTATTCGACCACTGTCGTGCACGCCGCGAAGGACCAGCCGCCGCATAACGTGGCGCTGATCGATATCGACGAAGGCTATCGCATGATGAGCCGCGTCGAAGGCATCGACCCGATGCAGGTCAAGATCGGCATGCGCGTCAAAGTCAAAATCAACCAGGGCGATGAAAAGCAGCTCCCCTACCCCGTGTTCACCCCGGCGGAGGGCGCAAAATGAGCCGTAAACGCGGAAGTGTTGCAGTCGTCGGCGTGGCCGAATCCGATCTGGGCCTGGGCGCCCCGCATACGAGCCCGGTCGACCTGATGGCGCAAGCCACCATGCGCGCGCTGGATGATTGCGGATTGAAATTGTCCGACGTCGATGGTCTGTTCGTCGCCGCCACGCAGGTACGCATGGGCCCGATGGCGCTGGCCGAGTATTTGCAGATCAAACCGAAATATTTCGACGGCACCATCATCGGCGGCTCGTCTTTCATGTCGCACGTCACCCACGCGCAGATGGCAATCGAAGCGGGCTTGTGTGAAGTCGCGGTCATCGCTTACGGCAGCACGCAACGCTCGGTGAGCCGCGCCGCCGCGAGCCCGCGCGAATACAATCATTACGAAACGCCGTACAAGCCGATCCTGCCGATCAGCGCGTACGCGCTGGCCGCCGCGCGCCACATGCACCAGTACGGCACAAAGATAGAGCAAATTGCGGAGGTCGCGGTGTCGGCGCGCAAGTGGGCGCTGCTGAATCCCGTCGCCTGGGAGAAGGAACCGCTGACCATAGAGCAGGTCAGGAAGGCGCGCATGGTGAGCTACCCGTTCACGGTACGCGATTGCTGCCTGGTGGTCGACGGCGGCGGCGCCATCGTCATTACTTCGGCCGCACGCGCGAAGACGCTCAAGAAAAAGCCCGTCTACGTGCTCGGCACCGGCGATGCGCTGAGCCACAACACGATCTCCAACATGCCCGACCTTACCGTCACCGCGGCGAAGGAGTCAGGCGAGCAGGCGTTCAAGATGGCCGGCGTCAAGCATTCCGATGTCAAAATGCTATCGCTCTACGACGCGTTCACCATCACGCCTATCCTCTTCACCGAGGACCTGGGCTTCTGCAAGAAAGGCGAAGGCGGCAGCTACTTCGAAGGCGGCAAGACTGCGCCGGGCGGCAGCAACCTGCCCGTCAACACCAGCGGTGGCGGCCTTTCCTACTGCCATCCCGGCATGTACGGCCTGCTGGTCATGATAGAGGCGATACGCCAGGTGCGCGGCGAATGCGACAAGCGCCAGGTCAAGAACTGCGATGTTGCCTTGGCGCATGGCAATGGTGGAGTTCTTTCAAGCCAGTGCACGGTCATCTTTGGGTCCGAAGCCACTGTCTGATCCGCGTTCTCGTCCGCTCGAAAAAAGCCCCGCAATCGCGGGGCTTTTTGTTTACAGGAGGGACATCTCGTGCCTTCTTAGCAACCGGTAAACCAGCGCCACCGGCCCTACGGTAACGAAAATCAACAGCGCCGCCGTCGCCGCCGCCAGCCCCGCCCCTGTGCCTTCGAGCGCCTGGAACATGACGACGGTGAGGGTCTGCCACTGGCCGCTGTAGAGCACGACGGTCGCAGAGAGTTCGGCAGCGACCGCGACCCAGGTGAGGACCATGCCGCCGACGATGCCGCCCAGCATGAGCGGCACCAGCAGGCGCACGAATGTGACCATGGGCGAGACGCCGAGGTTGATCGATGCCTCCTCCAGGCTGGGGTCGATCTGGTGCAGGATGGCGCTGGAGGCGCGCACGGTGAACGGCAGCTTGCGCACCATGTAGGCGATCACCAGAATCAGCCAGCCGCCGGTCAGCGCCAGCCACCCGGTATTGAACGAGATGATGAGGCCAATGCCGAGTATGGTGCCCGCCACCGCGAAAGGCAGCGTGGCCACGATGTCGAGAAAAGCGCTGAGCCGCGTGCGGTGACGCGTGATGACGTAGCCGATGGGCACGCCGAGGAGCGCGGCGCCAAACGCGGCTATGGTCGCCAGCATCAGCGTATTCTGCAGCGGGCGCAGCGAGCGCCGGAACAGTTCGGCGTAGTTGTCGAGACTGAAATTCGGGTGCAGCACCGGGCCGCGGTATTCCATGAACGAAATCACGATCACCGCGAAGAACGGCACCAGCGAGGCGAGCACGACGCCCCAGCAGTAAGCGGTCGCCAGCATGCGCCAGCCGCGGCCGACCTCGAGCAGCGGCGGGCTGCGCCGCGCGCCGGTGGCAAAACGCCGGCGCCCGAGATAGCGGCGCTGGATCACCACCACGAGTGTCGTCGACAGCACGAGCAGCACGCCCAGCACGCCGGCCGACGCCGGGTTGGTATCGGTCTCGCCGACGAACAGCTTGTAGGCCTCGACCGCCATGATGGGTTTGTCTTCGGCGAGCACGAAAGGCACGCCGAAGTTTTCGAGCGTCTCGATGAATACCAGCAGTGCGCCGGCGAGGATGGACGGGATCACGATGGGGAAAATAACTTTCCAGAAAGTGCGCCAGCGCGAGGCGCCCAGGTTCTGGCTCGCCTCCTCGACTGAAATGTCCAGCGCCTTCAGGCCCGCCACCGTCGGCAGCAATACGTAAGGATAGAGTGTCAGCACGTAGACCAGCACTATTCCCTGCGTGCCGTAGATCGACGGCGCCGCCAGGCCGAGCGCGGCAAATGCCTGGGTCACGATACCGGCACGCCCGAACAAGAGCAGCAGCGCATAGGCGCTGACGAAGCTCGGCAGCACCAGCGGCAGCACCGCCAGCGAAGTCAACGCAGTCTTGCCGGCCACCGGCAGCCGCGCGATCGAAAACGCGAGTGGCGCCGTGATCAGGGTGGTGATGACGGTCGCCAGCACCCCGATCTTCAGACTGTTGACGACACTGTCGCGGTAAAAGGCGCGCGCGATCACCTTGACGTAGTTGTCGAGCGTAAAGTGCATGCCGCTCGCGTCGAGAAAGCTCGCGCTTAAAATACCGAACAGCGGGTAGAGCAGGAAGAGGCCGAGAAACGCCAGTGCGATGCCGGTGACGGCGAGCGGAAACGCGTTGCGCGGCAACGCCACGCTCATGCTGTTTTAAATGCCGTCACGCGCCGCGGGTCGTAGGCGAGCGTCAGTGCGCTCCCCGCTGCAAGCTGTTCGACCGGCTGATCCAGCAGCGCCACGCGCAGCAGCGCGCCGTCGGCGAGCCTGGTCTCCATGCGCGTCAGCGCGCCGAGCAGTTCGACGCGCGCGATCGTGCCGGCCAGTGTCGCCCAGCCGGCGGGCGCGCTCTCACCCGTCGCGATCACGCGCAATGCCTCGGGCCGCAGGCAGAACGTAATCGCCTCGCCTGCCTGCGCCGTGCCGCCCTCCATGTGGAACTCGGTCGCGCCGGCTTGCAGCACGACGTGCGAGCCTTCACGGCGCGCGATGCTGCCTGACAGCAGGTTCGTAATACCCATGAACTCGGCGACGAACGGCGTGCCCGAATAGCGGTAGATCGTGTCCGGCTTGTCGACCTGCTCGAGCGCGCCCGCGCGCATGACGGCGATGCGGTCGGAGATCGCCAGCGCCTCCTCCTGGTCGTGCGTGACGTAGATCGCCGTGATGCCGAGGCTTTGCTGCAGCTGGCGGATTTCGCCGCGCATCTCCACACGCAGCCGCGCGTCGAGGTTGGACAGCGGCTCGTCGAGCAGCAGCACTGCAGGCTCGATCACGAGCGCGCGCGCGATGGCAACGCGCTGCAGTTGCCCGCCCGAAAGCTGGTGCGGCCAGCGCTCGCCATAACCGTCGAGATGCACGAGCTTCAGCGCATCGGCCACGCGCTGCGCGATCTGCGCCGGCGGCACCTTGCGCGCGCGCAGCCCGTAGGCGACATTGCCGCCGACGGTAAAGTTCGGGAATATCGCGTAGTTCTGGAACACCATGCCGGTGTTGCGGTGGTGCGCCGGCAGGGTGTCGATGCGCTTGCCGCTGAAGCTGATCGCCCCTGCGTCGATGTTGCAGAAGCCCGCGATCATGCGTAACAGCGTGGTCTTGCCGCAGCCCGAGGGACCGAGCAGCGTGAAGAACTCGCCGTCGCGGATCTCGAGCGAGACGTCGCGCACGGCGTGTACGTCGCCGAACGAGCAGCTGACGCGGTCTATGGTGACGGTGGTCAAAGGTCAGTCCCGGCGCGGGCGGCCAACTCAGCGCGTTTCCTGGATCATGTCCTTGATCTTGTCGAGCGTTTCAGTGCGCTTGGCGGTCCACGCCTCTTCTTTGTAGGGCATCATCTTGACGCTCTTCAGGGCCGGCATGCTGCCGGGGAGCTTGGACAGGTCAAGGTCTTTGCGCGCAGGACGGCGGAAGGTCGTGCGCAATATCATCTCGCGCGTTTCCTTGCGATTGATCCAGTCAACGAATTTTTTGGCCGACTCGGTATTCGGCCCGTTCTTGATGATGCCGACGCCTTCCATCGCGGCATAAGTGCCGTCCGCGGGATAAATCGTTTTCACCGGCGCGCCGTTGCTCGACCACAGGTAGCCCGCGTACTCGAGCGAAATGCCGAGCGGATATTCGCCGTTGCCCACGCCCTGGAAAACCAGCGACGAGCGGTTCAGCACCCGCATGTTCGCGAACAGGGCTTTGACCTTCTTCCAGCCCGCCTCGCCGCCGCCCCAGTGATCGACCAGCATCGTTACCGTCGTGTAGGCGGAGCCGGAATTGGCCGGGTCGGTGAATGCGATCTTGCCTTTGTATTTCGGATTGAGCAGGTCTTCCCAGGTTTTGGGCCCCTCGTTCGCCGGCAAGGCCTTGGTATTCTGCAGAATGACGAGCAGGTGCAGGTTGTTGCCGATCCAGAGATGGGCGGGGTCACGATATTCGGCCGGGATGGCGTCGACGTGCTGCGATTTATACGGCGTAAAAAACTGTTTGTTGGTTTCCAGCAGTGAGCGTGAGATACCCCACACGATGTCGCCCTGCGGGCGGTCTTTTTCCGCCTGCAGGCGCTTGATCACCACGCCCGAGCCGGCCGAAATTATTTCAACCTTGATACCGGTCTCGCGACTGAAGGCGGCGGACGCGAACTCGTTCAGCGTGCTCTCGTTGGAAGTGTAGATCACCAGTTTCTGCTGCGCCTGCGCGAAACCTGCAGCGGCCAGCGCCGTGCCGGCGAAAAGGAAAACCGCAAGCCTGCCAATTCGACTGCAAATCATCGTTGCTCCCTGAATTTTGGTTTACCAGCGCTGCGTGTAGCCGCGGGATTCGAGGGTATAACGCGCCGATATGCGCGTCAACGACCGGGGCTGCACTTCCCTGGCGTTACAATACGTCGCGTAATGTAAAGAAATCCGCCCTGCCGCGACCAAGGGTTCAGGCGGAATCTTCGCCAGGACCGGTTGTCAGAACTCAAGAGTGCCTAAGGAGGTAAGTCATGCAACGTCGCACATTCTGGAAAGCCCTTGCCGGAGCACCTTTGATATTCGGCCTGCCGCGTCTCGCCGTTGCGGCGCAGGCCGGATCGATGAAAGACGTCGAGGAATTACAGAAAAACTGGAAGGCGCTGCTGGCCGACGGCACCAAAGTGCCTGCGCCATCCGAAACGCTGAAACTGTCCAAAGACGAATGGAAAAAGCGCCTGCAAGGGCTGCAATACGAAGTGCTGCGCGAAGAAGGCACCGAGCGCGCCGGCACCAGCCCTCTCAATGCAGAGAAGCGTCCCGGCGTATTCGCATGCGCGGGCTGCGATCTGCCGCTTTTCACGTCAGCGATGAAATACGAAAGCGGCACTGGCTGGCCGAGCTTCTTCGTGGCCATCCCGGGCGTGTTCGGCACCAGCACCGATCACAAGATTCTCTATCCGCGCACCGAATACCACTGCACGCGCTGCGGCGGCCATCACGGCCATATCTTCGACGACGGCCCGGCGCCGACCGGCAAGCGCTACTGCAATAACGGCATC
The DNA here is from genome assembly GCA_945870465.1 of Bordetella parapertussis. The sequence goes on from CAMBSS010000029.1 coordinate 8,832, forward strand.
GCGCTGAAGTTCATTCCGAAAGCCGGCAAGGCCTGACGCAAGCAAGCGCCGCGCGCAGCATTTCTTCGCGCGCGCATTGCACTGCTGTTTTTTTTCGTCAGCCGTGCTCTGCGGCAAAGCAGTGCTTTACATAGCCGGCGCTTGCATGCACAGTATCTGCTGTCGATTCACTTCAATTTCCTCCCCACCGCATGCAAACAGCCTCACCGATCCCGGCATGGCGAAATAATGGCGTTTGATTTACTGATCACGAACGGCACCGTCATCGACGGGCTAGGCGGCAAGCGCTTTGCGGCCACCATCGGGGTCAAGGACGGCCGCATCGCGGCCATAGGCGATGCCGGCGGCGCTGCTGCGGCCACCATCGACGCCCGCGGACAGATCGTATGTCCGGGCTTCGTCGATCCGCACACGCACTATGACGCGCAGATTTCCTGGGACAGCGTGCTCGCGCCCTCGGCCGAGCACGGCGTGACCAGCGTGGTGATGGGAAATTGCGGAGTGGGCTTGGCACCCTGCCGCCCCGGCGACCACCAGTTGCTGATCCAGGACCTGATCAATGTCGAAGGCATGTCGGAACAAGTGCTGACCGCGGGCGTCAAATGGGACTGGGAGTCGTTCCCCGACTACATGGACGCAGCGCAACGGCGTGGCAGCGGCATCAATCTGGCCTTTCTGGTGCCGCTCGCGCCTTTGCGCACTTACGTGCTCGGACGCGAAGCCACGCAGCGCGCGGCGACCGCGAACGAAACTGCCGAAATCGCCAGGCTGCTGCGCGAAGCGATAGAGGCCGGCGCGTGGGGTTTCAGCACGACCGCCAATCCGGCCCACATCGGCTACCAGGGCAAGACGCTCGCAGCGCGGCCTGCCAGCCGGGATGAACTCATCGCATATGCCGGTGTGCTCAAGCAAAGCGGCCGCGGCGTCATCGAGTTGTCGGTCATCAAGCGCTATTCAACGATGGCCGATGACGAGTTCGAACTGGTCGATTTTCTGCTCACCCACAGCGGACGCCCCGTGACGTGGCTGTCGCTGCACAACCATATCGACAAACCGGGTGGCACGCAGGAGGTATTGTGCAAGGCCGAGCCGCTCTACCGGCGCGGCGCGATTCCGCAGGTGATGTGCCGGCCGCTGATGCAGGAATTCACGCTGCGCACGCCCGGCATCCTGAACGAGATCACGGCCGCCAAATCGGTATTCAACCTGCCGCGCGAAAAACAGATGGAAATCTACGCCGACCCCGCCTTTCGCGACGGCATACGCGAGGAGCTTAAACTCGGCCGCAAGTTCACCAACCAGGCCCAGCACCTGATCGTGCACAAAGCTGCGGACCCTGCGCTGGTGAAATACGAGAACATGACGATCGGCGAAGTGGCGAAAGAATGGGGCTGCGATCCGCTCGACGCGTTTTTCGATTTCGGCCTCAAGGACAATATCGAGACCCAGTTCGTGGCACCCCGCGCCAACAACGACAAGGCGCGCATTCCGGAACTGATCAGTGACCCGCGCACGATGATAGGACTGTCCGACGCCGGCGCGCACGTCGACATGGTGTACGAAGCAGGTTATACGACTTATATCCTCGGCACCTGGGTGCGCGAGAAAAAAGCAATGGAACTCGAATACGCGATCAAGCGCATGACTTCCGAACCCGCGGATTTCTTCGGCCTCAAGGACCGTGGCCGCCTGGTAGTGGGCGCCGCGGCGGACATCGTGATTTTCGACGAGCAGAAAATAAATTCGGCTGAACGCCCGCAACCCATTTCGGATCTACCCGCCGGCGGCACGCGACTGCATTCCAGGGCGGAAGGCATTTCGCACGTCATCGTCAACGGCCGCACCGTGTTCAGGGACAACCAACACACGGGTGAGCTGCCCGGTGTCGTGCTGCGCTCGCGCTAAAGCAGCGGTCGATAAGGTTGCCATGCATCCGGCGAGCGCGCAAGCATTTCACTTTTTGGCCAGCGCTGATATGCTCTCTTCTCATGTCACACCCGACGTTGAGGCTTGCCAACTTCGCCGACGCCCAGTCGATAGCGCTGATGTCGCGCGAGCTGATCGAAAAAGGGTTGAGCGGCTGGTCGTGGGACCCGAAGCGCGTGGCGCGCGCGATACAGGCGCGCGATACCCAGGTCGTCGTTGCCGCGGTGCGCAACCACCTCACCGGTTTTGCCATCATGAATTTCGGCGACGAGCAGGCGCACTTGAGCCTGCTTGCGGTAACGCCCTCGCACCAGCGCTGCGGCATCGGCCGGCAGATCATGGACTGGCTGGAGGAGTCCGCACTGGTGGCCGGCATCATCACCGTCAATCTGGAGCTGCGCGCCAATAATTTCGCGGCGCGTGACTTTTACCGCGCGCTTGGCTTTACAGACTCCGCCTACATTCCCGGTTATTACCGCGGCGTCGAGACCGCGCTCAGGATGTCGCGCGACATCCGCCGCCAGATCTCCGACCGCATCAGCTAGCCAAGGCTTGAAAGCGTGCGTCGTTCCCGCGCAGGCGGGAACCCAGGAGATTTAAACGTTTCTGGATGCCTGCGCGGGTATGACGGTTAAGCAAACGCCTCCAACTTCAATCCGCGACGATACCTGCCTGGCGGATCACCTTCGCCCATTTCGGTACCGCCGCCGCGATATAACCGGCGAATTCAGCCGGCGTATCCGAGACCGCTTCGAGTCCCTGCGCAGCCAGCTTCTCGCGTATTTCCGGTGTTTTGAGGATCGCCGCAATCTGACGATTTAGCTGCGCTATCACCGCAGGCGGTGTGCCGGCGGGCGCAACTATGCCCATCCATACGGAAACATCGTAACCGCGCAAACCGGATTCGCTGATGGTGGGCACTTCCGGCAATGCCGCCGAACGCTGGGTCGCCGTCACGCCGAGCGCGCGCAGGCGGTTTTGCCTGACATGCGGAATCGCGGACACCAGACTGGCAAACATGGCCTGGGTCTGGCCTCCCAGCAAATCCGTAAGCGCCTGCGGGCTGCCTTTGTACGGCACGTGGACGAGATCGATGCCCGCCATCGATTTGAAGAGCTCCGCCGCGAGGTGGGGTGAAGTACCGCTGCCGGCGGATGCGTAGTTGATCTGGCCGGGACTGGCCTTCGCCAGCGCAATAAACGCCTGCGTGGTCGTCGCCTGCACATGCGGATGCACGACCAGGATGTTGGTGCTGGTATTCAAGCGCGTAATCGGCGCGAAACTTTTGACCGGATCGTAATTCACTTTCTTGTAAAGGCTGGGAGCCATCGCAAACGTGCTGAGGTTGCCGAGCAGGAGCGTGTGACCGTCGGGCACCGCTTTGGCGACCAGCTCGCACGCTATGGTGCCGCCGGCGCCCGGACGGTTATCGACCACGATGGCCTGACCCCATTGTTCGGCGAGTGGCTGGCCTATCATGCGCGCAACGATATCGACGCCCGCACCGGCAGGAAACGGCGCGAGTATGCGGACCGGTTTGGCGGGATAAGCCTGGGCAAATGCCGCTTGCGGTAACACTGCTATTGCAAGTACTGCCGCAAGCGAAAATACCAGCTTCATTTCGCGAGCCCGAGTTCGCCGAGTATGGTTTTGTATTCCGCGTACTCCGCTTCAAGAAACTGCTTGGACTCCCGGCTCGCCCGGTAATCGTTTTCGAGCTGGTGGTCGGCGAGATATTTTTTCCATTCTTCGCTTGCCGCCAGGCGCGCGAGCTCCGCGTCCCAGTACGCAATCTGCGCGGGCGTCATGACCTTGGGCCCGATCACGCCGCGCCAGAATGCGGCGACCACGTTGATGCCCTGCTCTTTCAGCGTCGGCACCGCCGCATACGCCGCCGCCAGCCGCTTCGGTGCAGCGACCGCCAGCGCGCGCATCTGCCCGCTTTCGATCTGCGCCAGCGGGCCCGACGCGTTGGACACCATGATGTCGAGATGTCCGCCCAACACGCCGGTCATCGCCTGCGGCGACGCCGTGAACACCGCGACTTTGAGCTTGCGCACGTCGATGCCGGCGGGTCGCGCTATCTGCGCAATCGCGATATGGCTGGGATTGCCGAGCGTCGTCGCCAGTCCGAAGCTCAGCGACGCAGGATTTTTTTTCAACCGCTCCACCATGTCGCGCCCGGTTTTCAGCGGCGAATCGGCGCGCACCGCGAACACCACGTATTCGGAGAGCATCTGCGCGAGCGGCGTCACGTCGTTGTGATTGAGCGCATTGCCGCCGGTGAGCGAGTTCGTCAGCAGCGTGGCGGAAGTCACCGACAGGTAATGCGCGTCTCCCGCATGCTGATTCAGGTAAGTCCACGCTATGGAGCTGCCGGCGCCGGGACGGTTGACGACGGTGGACGGCACGCTGAAGGCGCGCTTTTCCTGCCAGATTTTCTGCATCGCGCGCGCCATGATGTCGAGCGCGCCGCCGGCGGCGACGCCGGAAATGATTTCAACCGGTTTTTCCGGATGCCAATCTGCCGCATGTACAGCGGAAAAGCCGAAAACCAGTGCGGCAGCTGCAATAAAGCGTAGCGCGGTCTGCATGATCACCATCCCAGCGCGTACGCGGGACGGCGCGGATCGGCGCCGCCTTCGAGTATCCCGGTATCCGGATTGACGCGTATCGTGCACACCGCTCCCGCCCGCCATTCGACGTCTGGCCACCATTTGACGCCGTGGCCAAGTTTCTCCAGTTCGTCGCCGGTCGACTTCGGAATGCGGCTTTCGAGATTGAGCTGTCCCGGATGATAGGCATGCGGCGCGGATGAAGACGGATAACTGTAACTCGCAAAACGCGGTGCTTCGATCGCGCTTTGCACGTCCATGCCGAACACGTTGACGTTGAGGAAAACCTGCAGCATCGCCTGCGGCTGGATGTCGTTGCCGGGCGTGCCGAAAGGCATATAGACCTTGCCGTTGCGCATGGCGAGCGCAGGACTCGGCGTGAGGCGCGGCCGCTTGCCAGGCGCCACCGCTGCCGGATGCGCGGGATCGCACCACGATTGCGAGCCGCGTGAAGACGGGCACAATCCAGTGCCCGGAATCACCGGCGTCGACGACGAGCCATCGCTGGGCGTTGCGGAAAATGCATTGCCCTCACTGTCGATTGCGCATACATACGAAGTATCGGCAAGCGGCGCCGGCTCCCCGCGTGCCGCCTGCGGCAATTTTTGTTTGGGTGACCCTGCACCGCCGGCATCGCCCGCCTCGGGCATACCGGGTGAAGCTTTGCGCGGATCGATGGCCTTGCGCCTGGCGTCGGCATAAGTCATCGACATCAGCGTGTCGATCGGCACCTGCACGAATTTCGGATCGCCGTAATAACGCTGGCGGTCGGCAAACGAAAGTTTCAGTGCCTCCGTCAGCACATGTATGTATTGCGGCGAATTGTGGCCGAGCGCGCGCAAATCGAAGCCGGACACGATATTGAGCGCCTGCGCAAGCACCGGCCCCTGGCACCAGGGACCGCAGGTATACAAGTCGATGTCACCAAAACGCGTGGTGAGCGGCCGCTCGAAATTCACTTTATAGTCGGCGAGGTCCTGCATGGTGACCCAGCCGCCGTTTTCGCTGTGATATTTGGCAATCAGCGCGGCGATGTCGCCCTTGTAAAAAGCATCGCGCGCGGCGTGCAAGCCGGCGACGCGTCCCTTGCCCGCATGCGCCTTCTCCTGGTCTGCCATGTACTGGATGGTGCGGCCGAGGTCGCGCTGCACGAACAGATCACCGACCTTCGGCGGCTTGCCGCCCGGCAGAAACACTTCCGCGCTCGACGGCCAGCGGCGGTAGGACTCCTGGTTTTCTTCGATGTAATCGGCCATGAATCCGTGCATCGCAAAGCCGTCGCGCGCGAAACGGATCGCAGCCGCGGCCACCTCGCCAAAACTCAGCGTGCCGTATTTTTCCAGTGCCGTGATCCACGCGTAAGGTGCAGCCGGCATCACGGTGCGCAGGATGCCCGGCGGCATCTTGCCGCCATACTGCTGGGTGAATACGTCGATGGACGCGGCGCGCGGCCAGGTGCCCAGCCCGTCTATATTGATGACTTCGCGCTGTTTGGCGAGATAAATCATCATCGGTGCAACGCCGGCGAAATTGACGCGGTCGGTCTGCAGCACGCCGACAGCGATGCCGGCCGCGACGCCGGCATCTATTGCATTGCCGCCCCCTTCCAGAATCGTGAACCCGGCGTGGGCGGCGGCGTGATGGCCGGCAGCGATCATGTGGCGCGTGCCGGTGATGACGGGGCGGTATGCAGACATTGTTTACCTCGTTCGAAAAAAAACTTGCACCGCGAAGGCCGCTTTAGATCTTGAACCGCAAAGGACGCAAAGGACGCGAAGGAAACCCAACGGAATACAAATCAATCAGCGATTCAATTTCGAAACTGCAATTTAAAATTTGCGCATTAGAATCTCGACCATTTCTTAACCTTTTCCTTGGCGTCCTTCGCGTCCTTTGCGGTTAAAGATTTTCTGGGCCATTGAGCAACTAAGCCGGAGCGGCAGCCGGCGCTCACACCCAAAATATAGCAGGATATGCGCGCCCGCACCTGCCGCCTCAGGACAGAATGAAGCCGCCGTCAATGACGAGATTGCTGCCGTGGACGAAGGTCGCATCGGTCGACGCCAGAAACAAAATGGCGTCCGCCACTTCTTCGGGTTTTCCCCAGCGGCCGAGCGGGATCTGCGATTCGCGCCAGGCTTTGTATTCGGGGTGCGCCGCCATCTGCGCGATGGTGAAATCGGTCGCGATGGGGCCCGGACTCACGGCGTTGACCATGATTTTATCCTTGGCGAGTTCGAAAGCCATCGCCTTGGTCAAATAAATGAGCGCGGCCTTGGCCAATCCGTAGAGCGCCGAATTGGGCGAAGCGACTATGCCCAACTGGCTGGCGACCGTGATAATACGGCCGCCGCCGCTGGCACGCATCGATGGCACCACCGCCTGGCTCGCCAGAAACGGCGCGCGCAAATTGACGGCAATCAGCTTGTCGAAATCCGCCGCGGAAAATTCACCAAATGGTTTGCGCACGCGGATGCCCGCGTTGTTGACGAGTATGTCGACGCGCCCGAGGCTGGCAACCGCCGCATCGACCATCAGTTGCACGTCTTCGGCGCTGCCCAAATCAAATACGCCAAATTCCGCGCGGCAGAACGCATTGTGCGCGCGGCATTCGGCGGCGACCGCCGACAACTCCTCGCGGGTGCCATCTGCAGCGAGGTAAACCGCCGCGCCCGCTTGCGCCAATGACAACGCCACCGCGCGGCCTATCCCGCGCGAAGCGCCGGTAATCAAAGCAACTTTTCCCGTCAACGAACTCATAGCTACCCCCCTGGAAGAAAACCAGAACCCATCTCAAAAATATAAAGCGACAATCAGCCGCAGATGAACGCAGATAAACGCGGATGAGAATCAAAATACGAAAGCGATAATGCACCTGGGATTTCAGAATTCTTGATAGTTGTGCCCTTGATTTGAATATCTGCGTTCACCGCGTTTATCGGCGGTTCCAAACTGTTTTTTTGACAGCCTCTAGTTTTGCGTGCCCTGCTGCAAAGCCCACGCCACGTGTTCACGCACCAGCTCCGACGCATGATCGCAGCGCGCGCGTAAAGCGGCAATTATTTCTTGGGCGGACGGCGGTGCTGCGCGCAGCGCGTTGCCGAGGCCCACCGCGAGATTGCGCAGCCAGCGTTCGTAACCGATGCGGTGGATGGCGCTGCCCATGAGGCGATCATGAAATTCGTCTTCGGTCCACGCGAACAGATCGACCAGCGCCGCGTTGTCGAGACCGTTGCGCACCGCAAAGTCCGCTTCATCGCTCACCTGCGCGAAGCGGTTCCACGGGCAGGCCAGCTGGCAATCATCACAGCCGTACACGCGGTTGCCGATCAGCGCCCGCAACTCGAGCGGAATGCTGCCGTGATGTTCTATCGTCAGGTATGAAATGCAGCGCCTTGCGTCCAGCCGGTACGGCGCCACGATCGCGCGCGTCGGACAGATGTCTATGCATTTTTCGCATTTGCCGCAGTGATTTCCCGTCGCGGCATCGACCGGCAGCGGCAGGTCGGTGTAAATCTCGCCGAGAAAAAAATACGAGCCCGCTTCGCGCGTCAGCAGCAGCGTGTGCTTGCCACGCCAGCCGAGGCCGGCTTTTGCCGCGAGCTCGACTTCCATGACCGGCGCGCTGTCGGTGAACACGCGATGGTTAAAACTGCCCACTGCCGCTTCGACCCGCTCCGTCAGGCGCTGCAGGCGCCGGCGCAGCACCTTGTGATAGTCGCGGCCAAGCGCGTAGCGCGACACATAAGCCTTGCCCGGCTCGTTGATGACCGCCCAGCTTTCAGCCACGTCGGCGGGCAGGTAATTCATGCGCGCGGCGATCACGCGCAGCGTGCCGGGCACGAGCTCGCCGGGCCGCGCGCGTTTGACGCCATGCTTTGCCATATAATCCATGTCGCCATGAAAACCCGCGTCCAACCACTCGAGCAGACGCGGTTCCGCGTCGCTCAAATCGGCGTCGGCAATGCCGATTTGCTGGAACCCCAGTTCGACGCCCCAGACGCGAATCTGCGCTGCAAGTTCGGCCAGCCCTGTCGGCGATAACGCTAATTGTTCACTCTGCATGGCTGCCCATCATAAGCAAATAAGACATCATCTTGCGACCGAAGCTGAGACTTTGGCGCTCGGCGCGGCGCTGGCTGTCGGCCTTCAGGCGGGAATGATCGTTTATCTGCAAGGCGAGCTCGGCGCGGGCAAAACCACCCTGGCGCGGGGTATTCTCCACGCCCTCGGGGTCGAGGAAAGGGTCAAAAGCCCGACCTATACACTGGTTGAACCTTATACCATTTCTAGTTTATACTTGTATCACTTTGATTTTTATAGACTCAAGAATCCGAACGAGTGGGTTGACGCGGGCTTGCGGGAGCACTTCAACAGCACCTCCCTGTGCCTCGTCGAATGGCCTGCCAAAGCCGGCGGGCAACTGCCGGCGCCGGATGTGACGATAGACATGACGGTTGCCGGCGACGGACGCAGCATTTTATTGAGCGCGGAAACGGAGGCTGGTAGAAATTGTTTGACGCGGCTGCACAACTGATACGACGCTTCACCCCGGCGACCGCGAGCTGCGGCCTGCGCCGCCCTGACTTTATCTTCCTGCTGCTGCCGTTACTGCTGCTGCCCGACGTCCATGCGGCGACCACCGTGACTTCCGCGCGTGTGTGGCCGGCCCCCGAATATACCCGCGTGACCTTCGAGTCTGCGACGCCCATCGCGTATCAACTGCTGCTGCTGAAAAACCCCGACCGCCTGGCACTCGATCTCGACGAAGTAAACGTCACGCCCGCTCTGCGGGGACTGTCCGGCAAAATCGGCGCCAACGACCCCTATGTGAGAGCCGTGCGCGTCGGCCGCTTCAAACCCGGCACCGTGCGGCTGGTGTTCGACCTCAAGACGGAAGCGAAGCCGGAAGTGTTCACGCTGAAGCCCATCGCGGAATACGGCAACCGCCTGGTGCTGGATATCTATCCCGCACAGGCGATCGACCCGCTGCTCGCCTTGCTGGAGAAATCGCAGTCGATCCCGGCGCAACCCGCTGCCGCGGTCCCCGCACCCGGGCCGGCAACCACCGCCCCGCCCCCGGCGATCAGGGATGCCAGTGCGGACACCGGCATCATCACGGCCTCGATCGAGCCGCCGCCCAAAATCCCGCGGCCGGCGAGGTCGGACGGCCAGCGCCTGTTCCTTGTCGCCATCGACGCGGGGCACGGCGGCGAAGATCCGGGCGCCCGCGGTCACGGCGGCACGAACGAGAAAGACATCACGCTGGCGATTGCGCGCAAACTGAAAGCCATGCTCGACCGCGAGCCGAATATGCGGGGCGTGCTGACGCGCGACGGCGATTATTATCTCCCGCTGCATCACCGCGTCGAGAAAGCGCGCAAGGTGAACGCCGATCTCTTCGTGTCGGTGCATGCCGACGCATTCATCAAGCCCCATGCGCGCGGCTCCTCCGTATTCGCGCTGTCGGAGCGCGGTGCCACCAGCTCGGCCGCCAGGTGGCTTGCCAAGAAGGAAAACGACGCCGACCTGATCGGCGGCGTGAACCTCGACGTGCAGGACCCCTACCTCAAGCTGACGCTCGCCGATCTCTCTTTTACCGCGCAGATCAACGATAGTCTCAAGCTCGCGCGCGCGGTGCTCACCGAGCTCGGCGAAATCAACACGCTGCACAAGTCCGAAGTCGAGCAGGCGGGCTTCGCGGTGCTGAAGGCGCCGGACATTCCGTCCATCCTGGTCGAGACCGCATTCATCAGCAATCCCGAAGAGGAGAAAAAGCTCAAAAGCAACGCGTACCAGGAGCAGATGGCGGACGCCATCCTGGCCGGCATCAAGCGTTATTTCGCGCAGAACCCGCCGCTTGCCCGCTCGCGCGTCGCCCGGAACCCGTGACGCGCGCACGGTTTTCGCGCTAAAATTCCTGTCCTTTTCTGCTATGCATCCCATGCGGCGCTTCCTCCTGCTCTTTATTGCCCTGCCTGCACTGGCACTCCATGGCTGCGCCTCGCTGCCCGATGAGCCGCCCGCGCAAATCACGCTCAGCTACGTGTCGAATTTTTCCGGCAATGCGGCGCGCGAAGGGCTGCCCGAGGGGTGGGAGCAGTGGACGCTGTCGCGCTTCAAAAAGCCCACCGAATACCGGCTCGTCGCTGAAAGCGGCACCACCGTCGTGCGCGCACGCGCGTCATCGTCTGCTTCCGGACTGGTGCACAAGCTCGATCTCGACCCGGCCCGCTATCGCCTCCTGCAATGGCGCTGGAAGGTCGACCAGCTGATACCGGGGGCCGACAACACGCAGAAGAATGCCGAGGATTCGCCGGTGCGGCTGGTCATCAGTTTCTCCGGCGATACCGACAAACTGGAGTTCGACGACCGCCTGTTCTTCGACCAGATCAAGGCCTTCACCGGCCAGCAACTGCCCTACGCGACACTCATGTACATCTGGGAGAACCGCGCCCCCAGGGACAGCATCATCGCCAACCCGCACACCACGCGCATCAAGATGGTGGTCGCCGAAAGCGGGCGCGAAAAGCTCGGGCTGTGGCAGACTGAAATCCGCGACATCTACGCGGACTACAGGCGCGCGTTCGGCGAAGAGCCGGGGCGCATCACGTCGATCGGCATCATGACTGATACCGACAACACGGGCGAAAATGCACACGCCTATTATGGCGACATGATATTCAAGCGAATTGCGCCGCCGCGCCTTGTTTTCGGCACGGACTGAGCGCCCGCCGCGGCTGCACCACCACATCAGGAGAATCGGCATGCGCATTCAACACACGCTCGCCCTGTGCGCGATCGGCGCGCTCGGATTGACGTCCGGCGCGCTGGCGGCGGACCGCTATCCGTCCAAACCGGTGCGCCTGGTCGTGCCCTACGCGCCCGGCGGCGGCTCGGACATCATCGCGCGCGTGCTGGGACTCAAACTGGGCGAAGCGCTCAATCAGACATTCGTTGTCGACAACCGGCCCGGCGCGGCCAGCATGATTGCGACAGAAATCGTGGCCCACTCCCCCGGCGACGGCTATACGCTGATCCTTGCCGACGTGCCCCACGCCATCAACGTCGCCACGGCATCCAAACCGACTTACGACGCGGTCAAGGACTTCGCGCCCATCATGCTGGTGGCAACGACACCGCAGATCCTGGTCGCGCACCCGTCCTTCGCCGCCAATTCGCTGAAGGAACTGCTGGCGATGCCCCGCGCCCAGACTGCGAAGTTCGCGCTCGGCACGTCCGGCACCGGCAGCTCACCCCACATGACCTATGAGCTGCTGCGGCTGCGCACCGGCCTCGAACTGAATCACGTGCCCTACAAAGGCGGCGGGCCGGCGATTGCCGACGTCGTCGCGGGCCAGATACCGCTCGGCTTGCTGGGCTCGCCGGTGTCGATCCCCCATCTGAAATCCGGCCGCATGAAAGGACTGGGCATCACCAGCGCGCAGCGCCATCCTGTAGTACCCACGGTGCCCACGTTTGATGAATCCGGCGTGAGCGGCTTCGTGGTGTCGCATTGGTACGGCGTCCTCGCCACGGCCGGCACGCCGCCCGCGACCGTCAAGCTGCTGCACGCGACGATTGCGCGCGCGCTCGAGCAGCCTGATGTCAAGGAACGCTTCGCTGCGCTGGCACTCGACGCGGCCGCGCTCGGGCCGGAAGAGTTCCGCAAGCTCATCGAAAACGACGTCAAACGCTGGAAAGACGTGGTAATCAAATCAGGCATCAAACTGGAATAACTGCGCACATGAGCTACCTCATCGATCTTGAAAGCAGCACGGGCGAACGGTTTCCCGCAGACATACCGCGCAACGCCGCCGCCGGTCAAACGCTGTATGCCCGTTATGATCTCGACCGCATCCGGCGCGAAGTGTCCCCGCGCGACATCGCCAACGGACCCGCGAACCTGTGGCGTTACGCGCCGCTGCTGCCGGTTGAAAATCCGCAAACAGCAGTGTCCCTGAACGAAGGCTATACGCCACTGCTGGAGACGCCGCGACTCGCGCGCGCACTCGGGCTGCAAAGACTTTCGGTCAAAGACGAAGGCCGCAATCCGAGCGGCACCTTCAAGGACCGCGGCGCAGCCGTCGCGATATCGCGCTATTTGGAGTTGGGCGTAAAGACGGTCGCGCACAACAGCTCGGGGAACGCCGGCGGCTCGTGGAGCCTGTACGCGGCGCGCGCCGGCATCACCTGCGTCAACCTGCTGCCGACCGACGTGCAACCCTCCAGCCTGCAGCACTGCAGGGCCGCCCGCCAGCCCGCCTTTCTGGTCGAGAACTGGCACGAAGCCGGGCGCATGGTGGCAGAAGCCTGCGAGCGCAACGGCTGGCTCAACATCTGCACACTGAAGGAACCGTACCGGCTCGAAGGCAAGAAAACCATGGGGCTGGAAATCGCCGAGCAGCTCGGCTGGAAAATGCCCGACGCGATTTTTTATCCGATGGGCGGCGGCCTCGGCGCGATTGCGATCTGGAAAGCGTTCGAAGAGCTGCTGCACCTGGGCTGGATTGAAGGCACGCTGCCGCGCCTCTACATCACCCAATTCGAAGGCTGCGCGCCGGTGGTCAAAGCCTACGACGAAGGCAAAGACGCCTGCACGGCGTGGGGCAAGATAGACATTCCGCCGGGCGGCCTGCGCTCGCCCAATCCGCCGGGGGGCAAAGCGGTGCTGGCGCTCATGCGCAAGCACGGCGGCGCGGCCATCTCGGTGTCGACGCCAGAAGCATTCGCGGCGGTCGACGATCTGACGCGCATGGAAGGCATATTCGCCTGCCCGGAAAGCGCAACAACGCTGGCCGGTTTGCGCAAAGCCATTACGAAAAATCTGATACGGCCCGACGAGCATGTCATCATCGTCAATACCGGATCGGGTTTGAAATCGATCCCCGCGATGGCGCCGGCGAATTTCCCAATCGTTAAAAGCAGCGCCGAGATACACGCATAGAAACCTCTGCACGTAAAAAAGGCCGCGCCCCATTGGGCGCGGCCTTTTTTGTTCAATACGCCTTGGATCAGACTTTCAGCGCGGTGAGCACTTCATCCAGCATTTTCTTCGCATCGCCGAACAACATGCGGTTGTTCTCTTTGTAGAAAAGTGGGTTATCCACGCCGGCATAGCCCGAGGCCATGCTGCGCTTCATCACGATAGACGTCTTGGCCTTCCACACTTCGAGCACCGGCATGCCGGCGATCGGGCAGGTGGGGTCGTCCTGCGCGGCCGGGTTCACGATGTCGTTGGCGCCGATCACCATCACTACGTCGGTGTCGGGAAAGTCCTCGTTGATTTCGTCCATCTCCAGCACGATGTCGTAAGGCACCTTCGCTTCGGCCAGCAGCACGTTCATATGGCCCGGCATGCGCCCCGCCACCGGGTGGATGCCGAAGCGCACGTTGACGCTTTTTGCGCGCAGATACTTCGTAATCTCGTTCACCGTGTGCTGGGCCTGCGCCACCGCCATGCCGTAACCCGGCACGATCACGACGCTCCTGGCTTCACGCAACAGATCGGCGGTTTCAGTCGCGCTGATAGGCACGACTTCACCGGCAGGCGCTGCCGCACCGCTACCTGCAACAACCGGCGCACCACCGCCGAAACCGCCTGCAATCACGCTGATGAAATTACGGTTCATCGCCTGGCACATGATGTACGACAGGATCGCGCCGCTCGAACCGACCAGCGCGCCGATCACGATCAGCAGGTCGTTAGAGAGCATGAAACCAGTGGCCGCCGCCGCCCAACCTGAATAACTGTTGAGCATGGACACCACCACCGGCATGTCGGCGCCGCCGATTGCCATCACCATGTGGATACCGAACAGCAGCGCAATCACTGTCATCACGATCAGCGGCGTCATACCCTGCGCGACGGTTTCGGCATGCAGGAATTCGCGCCCGAACCACAACACGACCAGCAGACCCAATAGATTCAGCCAGTGCCGCGCCGGCAGCAGCAGAGGTTTGCCGCCGATCTTGCCCGACAGTTTGCCGAAAGCGATCACCGAACCGGAGAGCGTTACCGCGCCGATGAATACGCCGATATAGACTTCGAGTTCGTGTATCGCCTTTTCGGCGGACGACAGGTTGAGCGTGGACGTCGGATCGACAAAGCTGGCGAATCCCACCACCACCGCGGCAAGACCGACGAGACTGTGCATGAAAGCAACGAGCTCCGGCATATGCGTCATCTGCACGGTGCGCGCGAGATAAAGGCCGATACCGCCGCCCGCCACCATCGCGCCGACAATCCACGGAATGCCCGCCGCAGTAACGCGCGGACCCAGCACGGTGGCGAGCACCGCAATGGTCATGCCGATGATGCCGTACAGGTTGCCGCGCCGCGAAGTCTCGGGATTGGAGAGGCCGCCGAGGCTCAGGATGAACAAAATGGTGGCGCCGATATAAGCGACTGTGACCAGGCTTGAGGACATGGATCTTCTCGCTTATTTACGGAACATGGCCAGCATGCGCTGGGTGACGGCGAAACCGCCGAACATATTGATAGCGGTCAGCGCGATACCGGCCACCGCCAGCCAGCGGATCATGTCATCCGGGCGTTGCAATCCGGCATCGGCAAGCGCCGGCGGCGCGATCTGCACCAGCGCGCCAATAACGATGATGCTGCTGATTGCGTTGGTCACGCTCATCAGCGGCGTATGCAACGACGGCGTCACGTTCCACACCACCATATAGCCGACAAAGCACGCCAGCACAAACACCGTGAAGTGGCCGAGGAAGGCGGCCGGCGCGTTGGCACCGATAAACCAGAACGCGACCGCGGCAACGGCGAACATGATTGCCAACTTGCCTCCTGCCATCGGCGCGCCGCCGCCGTGACCATGGCCCTTCTTGGCGGCCGGCACAGCAACGGCCGGCTTGGCAGCCGCAGGCGGGGCAGCCAGTTTGATGGGCGGTGCAGGCCACGTGATAGCGCCTTCCTTGATGACCGTCAGCCCGCGGATGGCGTCGTCTTCCATGTTGACGTTGATGACGCCGTCCTTGGTTTTGCACAGTTCCTCTGCCAGACGAAACAGGTTGGTCGAATACAGCGTCGAGGACTGCTTGGCGAGCCGGCTGACGAGGTCGGTGTAGCCGATGATGGTCACGCCGTGCTTGACGACTGCTTGTCCAGGTTCGGTGAGTTCGCAGTTGCCGCCCTGCTCGGCCGCCATGTCGACGATGACGCTGCCCGGCTTCATCGACTGCACCATTGCGCCCGTGATCAATTTCGGCGCCGGCTTGCCCGGAATCAGCGCGGTCGTAATAATGATGTCCACTTCGCGGGCCTGCTTCGCGTACATTTCGCGCTGGGCCTGCTGGAAGCCCTCGCTCATGACTTTGGCGTAGCCGCCACCACCACCACCTTCTTCCTCGTAATCGACCTTGACGAATTCGCCACCCAGCGACACGACCTGGTCGGCCACTTCTGCACGCGTATCGTTGGCGCGCACGATGGCGCCCAGGCCAGCGGCAGTGCCGATCGCTGCCAGGCCGGCGACGCCGGCGCCGGCGATGAAGATCTTGGCCGGGGGCACCTTGCCCGCGGCGGTAATCTGGCCGTTGAAAAAGCGGCCGAAAGCATTGGCGGCCTCGATGACGGCGCGGTAGCCGGCTACGCCGGCCTGTGAGGTCAAAGCGTCCATCTTCTGGGCGCGGCTCAGCACGCGGGGCAGCGCATCGATCGCCAGCACGGTGGCTTTTTTCGCGGCGAGTTGTTTCAGCAGTTCGGGGTTCTGCGCCGGCCAGATGAAACTGACCAGCGTGCCGCCTTCGCGCAGGAGGCCAACTTCTTCGGCAGTCGGGCCGCGCACCTTGAAGACGATATCGGATGACGACCACAGGGTGGCCGCGCCCTGGACGATTTCGGCGCCCGCGGCGCGGTAAATATCGTCGGCAAAATTTGCCGCATCGCCCGCACCGGCTTCGACTTTGACTGTAAAGCCGAGCTTGATGAGTTTTTCCACCACTTCGGGCACCGTGGCAACGCGCTTCTCGCCCGCCGAAATTTCTTTCGGTACGCCTATGACCTGCGGCATGAGTTCCCCTTGAATATCGCCAGTTGATACGCGCCAGCTGGTGCGGATTTCCGATTATACCAAGCCGACCGCGTTGCCCGCGTCATGGGCACTAGAACGCTTCGCAATAGCACAACACCGTCAAGCAACCGCCGATAGACGCCGATGAACGCCGATATAGTTTCAGATCTGGCCCCGAACCAATGCCAGGTCCTTCGGGTTTATCTGCGTTCATCCGCGTCTATCGGCGGTTCCAAATTGTTTTTGAAACTGTATCTGGTTATCTTTAATCCATCTCAATCAAGTTATAATTTCCCATGGCCGCCATACGCATACTGCCCGACCTGCTGATCAACCAGATCGCTGCCGGCGAAGTCATCGAACGCCCCGCGGCCGCGCTCAAGGAACTGCTCGAAAACAGCCTCGACGCCGGTGCGCATGACATCGTCGTGCAGCTAGCGAGCGGCGGCACCAAATTGCTCAAAGTCAGCGACGACGGCAACGGCATATCCAAGGCCGAACTGCCGCTGGCACTCGCGCGCCACGCCACCAGCAAGATCGCCACTCTCGACGACCTGGAGCGCATCGCGAGCCTGGGTTTTCGCGGTGAAGCACTGGCGAGCATCGCAGCGGTCTCGCATCTCACGCTGACCAGCCGGCAGCGCGACGACAAACACGCGTGGTCGATCGCGGTCGAAGGCGGCACGCTGGCGCAACCCAAGCCGGCCGCGCACGAACCGGGCACCAGCATCGAAGTGCAGGACATTTACTTCAACACGCCGGCGCGCCGCAAGTTTCTGAAGTCCGAGGCGACCGAATACGCGCATTGCGACGAAACGTTCAAACGCATCGTCCTCACGCGGCCCGACGTCGCGTTCAAGCTGCAACACAATGGCCGCGCGCAATGGCATTTGCCGGTGCACACCGCCAAAGAGCGCATCAATGCCGTGCTCGGCAAAGACTTCGACACCACGGCGGTTGCGGTAGACGCGCAAAGCGGCACCACGCGCCTGAGCGGCCTCGTCGGCTCGCCGTCGAGCGCGCGCGGCACGCGCGACGCGCAATTCTTTATGGTCAATGGCCGCTTCGTGCGCGACAAAGTGCTCGCGCACGCGCTGCGCCAGGCCTACCAGGACGTGCTGCATCACGACCGCCACCCGGCTTTCGTGCTGTCGCTCGAACTCGATCCGGCGCGCGTCGACGTCAACGTGCATCCGGCCAAAAGCGAAGTGCGCTTTCGCGATTCGCAGGCGGTGCATCAGTTCGTGTTTCACGCCGTCAGCCGCGCGCTGGCCGGCACTGCCGGCAGCGCCACCGATGCCATGCCGGATGCGGCGCCGCGTCCATCGCTCGCGGGCTTCATGGCGACCCAGCACCGCATGCCGCTGGGTGTGGCGCAATCGAATGCTGCTTACGAAACCATGTTCGGGCGCGCCGGTGCGGCGCTCGCCACGGCCGCACAGCCATTCGCGCAACCGTCCACGGAAGCCAGTGCCGAACTGCCGCCGATGGGTTTCGCCCTCGCGCAATTGTCCGGAATTTACATCCTCGCGCAGAACGAGCACGGACTGGTGATCGTCGACATGCACGCCGCGCACGAGCGTATCGTCTACGAAAAGCTCAAGACCCAACTCGACCAGGACCGCATCGCGATGCAGCCGCTGCTGATCCCGGTCGTGTTCAATGCCGAACGCATCGACGTCGCGACCGCCGAAGACTACGCCGACACGCTGACTAAAATCGGTTTCGAAATCGCCGCCCTGTCGCCGACTGCGCTGGCGGTACGCGGCGTGCCGGTCGCCCTGAAAGACGCTGACGCCGGGCAACTCGCCCGCGACGTGTTGGGCGAGATCCGCGAGTTCGGCGCCGATTTTGTCAATAAAAGCGGCGTACTGATCGAGGCGCAGAACGAATTGCTGTCGACCATGGCTTGCCATACCGCGGTGCGCGCCAACCGCCTGCTGACCATCGCCGAAATGAACGCGCTGCTGCGCGAAATGGAAATCACCGAGCGCTCAGGCCAGTGCAACCACGGGCGCCCGACCTGGCACCAGATCAGCGTGGCCGAACTCGACAAGCTGTTTATGCGCGGTCGCTGACGCGCGCGCGTGAGGAGAGAGGCGTGAGGGCAGAGGCGGGAAAAACTCCACAGCGAAAAGCCAGACCAAAGCCAAAAGCCGGAGTATCTACGACTCACGCCTCTCGCCTCTCGCCTCTCGCAAAATGGCCACCGGCCATTTTGCTCATGGGCCCCACCGCCAGCGGCAAAACCGGCGTTGCCGTCGATCTCGTGCGCGAGCTGCCGTGCGAAATCATCAGCGTCGATTCGGCACAGGTCTACCGCAACATGGATGTCGGCACGGCCAAACCGGATGCCGAGACTCTTAAAGAAGCGCCGCATCATCTAATCAACATCATCGAGCCGGACGAAAGCTATTCTGCCGCGCGTTTTCGCGACGATGCGCTGACACTCATGCGCGAAATCACCGAGCGCGGCAATATCCCGCTGCTGGTCGGCGGGACAATGATGTATTTCAAGACTTTGCTCGAAGGCCTGTCCGAGTTGCCCGAAGCCGATCCCGCGATCCGCATGGTGATCGACACGATGGCGGAAGAATCGGGCTGGCCGTCCGTGCATAAGCAACTCGCGAAGGTCGACCCGGAAACCGCGGCGCGCCTCGAACCGAACGATTCCCAGCGCGTGCAGCGCGCGCTCGAGATCTATTACATTACCAACCGGCCGATGTCGGAACTCCTGCAGAAGCCGAAATACGTCTACTTCCCGTACGTCCCGCTGAAAATCGCGCTATTGCCCAGCGACCGCAGCGAACTGCACGGCCGCATCGCAACGCGTTTCGAAGCGATGCTGGAACTGGGGCTGATCGGCGAACTGCGCAAACTGCGCGCGGAATATGCGCTCGACGTCGACATGCCGTCGATGCGCTGTGTCGGCTACCGCCAGACGTGGGAATATCTGGATGGCAAAATCGGCCTCGCGACCTTGCGCGAGCAAGGCATCGCGGCGACGCGCCAACTTGCCAAGCGCCAGCTCACCTGGCTGCGCGCTATGAAGGAAGTCGCCGATTTCGATTGTCTGGCGGAAGATCTGAGCGGCCAGGTGCTCGCCCATGTGCGCGAAAATTTGCCTTCGCCGGCAACGGCAAAATCCAAGTAGAACTCATCTCAAAAATACAACACCGACAAGCAACCGCCGATACATTCTTTTTAATACCCCCTTGAGGGGTACGCCGATTGACGCCGATATTATTCCAGACCTTTCCCAGAATTGAGGTCAAATCCCTTGAGCTTATCTGCGTTCATCCGCGTTCATCGGCGGTTCCAAATTGTTTTGAGATAGCTTCTAGTCTCGGCCTTTGTCTTTCACCCGCGCACGCGCCCAGCCGCGCGCAAACGTAAGCTTCACTTCCTCGTCTATCTGTAGCTCACTGCTGCCGCGCACGATTTTGCCGTCGGCTTTTTCGACCATGCTGTAACCGCGCTCGAACACCGCACTCGGATTGAGCTGCGCGAGTTGCGCGGCCAGGCTCTTGACGCTGGCTGCCAGCGTATCAACCCGGTGCCCGGCCGCGCCGGCAAGCCGCTGCGCGAGCGAGCGCTGCTGGACTGCGAGCGCCGCGAAATCGAGACTTTGCGCGCGTAAGCGCTGCACGAGGTCGCGCAACTGCCATTGCGCATCGGCGGCGCCATGCGCCCATGCGCTGCGCAGCCGGCTCGCGAGATGCCCCAGTTCGCGCAACTGGTTGGCGATGTGCTCGCCCGGATGCAGCAGGCGCCGCGCGAAGCCATCTACATGCTGCATGCGGCGCTCCAGCGCGCGTTCCATCGCGCGCCGCAGGCGCTGGTAAAAATGACCTGCTTCCTGACGCAAATCGTCGCGATTGGGGCTCGCCATCTGCGCCGCGGCAGTAGGCGTGGGCGCGCGCACGTCGGCGACAAAATCGGCGATCGTGAAATCGGTTTCATGGCCCACGCCGCTGACCACCGGCAACGCGCAAGCGTGGATCGCGCGCGCCACCACTTCTTCGTTGAATGCCCACAGGTCCTCGATGCTGCCGCCGCCGCGGCAGACGATCAGCACATCGCATTCGGCGCGCGCATCTGCCGTCGCGATGGCCGCCGCGATCTTGGCGCCCGCACCCTCGCCCTGCACGGGCACCGGATACAGGATCACCGGGATGGACGGCATGCGGCGGCGCAGTGTCGTCAGCACGTCGCGCAATGCCGCGGCCTGCGGTGAAGTGACGATGCCGATCGCACGCGGGAAACGCGGTAACTCCTGCTTGGTCTGCGCATCGAACAGGCCTTCCGCCTGCAGTTTGGCCTTGAGTTGCTCGAACGCCGCATAGAGCGCGCCCAGCCCCGCGCGACGCATGGTTTCCACGTTCAACTGGAATTCGCCGCGCGCTTCATAGAAGGAAGGCGTAGCACGCACCTCGACCTGCATGCCGTTCTCCGGCTTCCAGTCGTGCAACTGCGCTTTATGCCGGAACATCACGCAGCGCACCTGGGCCTGCGCGTCCTTCAGCGAGAAGTAGCAGTGGCCGGACGCCGCGCGCATGAAGTTGGAAATCTCGCCGCCGATCCACATCAACGGCAGATTGCGCTCGATGAGTTCCTTGGCGCGCCGGTTGAGTTCGGCAACGCCGATTACGCGCGAAGATTTTTCGTCAGGCGAAAACAGATCCATGCGGCGATTTTAGCGTTGCAGTTGCGTATTTGCGCACCTAAAAACCGGCAGCGGAAAAAATTTCTCAACCGATTCAAGGCGGCACCCGGAGGATGCGGCACGCTTTACCTCGCGGGTTTCATGCACCGCTGTCATCGCAGCGTCACAAGCCGCGCCCGGCAAACCCATAAGGCACGCGGGGTTTGTTTTCAAAAGTATGATTTATATAGATAAATTAATAAGTTTAAAAAATGAGCAATCTAGCAAAACTCGTTACAGGCAAGTCACTTACGCGAACTGTGTACAAACTTTACACATAGTTATCCACAGTAATTGTGGACAAGTATTCGGGCGATTATTCCGCATCCGACTGCCAAAACTGC
>CAMBSS010000030.1 GCA_945870465.1 Bordetella parapertussis
CGGTCGGCCCAAGGAAGAGGAATGATCCGTAGGGCTTGCCTTCGTCCGACAGCCCGGCACGCGAGCGCCTGATCGCATCGGACACCAGCCGCACCGCCTCGTTCTGCCCGACCACGCGCTGATGGAGCCTGTCTTCCATCGCAATCAGCTTTTCGCGCTCACCCTGCATCATTCGCGAGACCGGGATGCCGGTTGCGCGCGACACGACCTCGGCGATTTCCTCGGCGCCGACCTGGGTGCGCAGGAGTTTCGGCCGCGCCGGCGCTGAATCGGCCGCCCCCTTCTTTGCGCCCTTGCTCTCGGACTTGTCCGCGAGCTTGATCCTCTCTTCTATCTGCGGAATCTTTCCGTACTGGATCTCGGACACTTTCTGCCAGTCGCCCTTGCGCTTGGCGACCTCCATCTCGAGCTTGATCTTTTCCAGCTCTTCCTTGATGTGCTGCGAGCCCTGGACCTGTAACTTTTCCATTTTCCAGACGTCTTCCAGGTCTGAATACTCGCGCTCGAGCCGCTTGATCTCATCTTCCAACGCCTGCAGCCGCTTGCGCGACGCTTCGTCTTTTTCCTTTTTTACGGCTTCACGTTCGATCTTCAGCTGGATCAGCCGGCGCTCAAGCTTGTCCATGACTTCCGGCTTGGAGTCGATTTCCATTTTGATGCGCGAAGCCGCCTCGTCGATCAGGTCGATCGCCTTGTCCGGCAAAAAGCGGTCGGTGACGTAGCGATGGGACAGTTCCGCCGCCGCGACGATCGCGGGATCGGTGATTTCAACGCCGTGGTGAACTTCGTATTTTTCCTGCAGACCGCGCAGGATCGCGATCGTGCTCTCGACCGTCGGTTCGCCGACCAGCACTTTCTGAAAGCGGCGCTCGAGCGCGGCGTCTTTCTCTATGTACTTGCG
The DNA here is from genome assembly GCA_945870465.1 of Bordetella parapertussis. Next base: position 902 of record CAMBSS010000030.1, read on the forward strand.
GTATTCGTCGAGCGTGGTCGCGCCGACGCAATGCAGTTCGCCGCGCGCGAGCGCGGGCTTCAGCATATTGCCGGCGTCCATCGCGCCTTCCGCCTTGCCGGCGCCGACCATCGTATGCAGTTCATCGATAAAAATGATGTTGCGTCCGGCGTCCTGCGAAATTTCCTTCAGCACGGATTTAAGCCGTTCCTCGAACTCGCCGCGATACTTGGCGCCCGCCAGCAGCATCGCCATGTCGAGCGACAGCACGCGCTTGCCTTTGAGCGACTCGGGGACTTCGTCGTTGACGATGCGTTGCGCGAGGCCCTCGACGATCGCGGTCTTGCCGACGCCCGGTTCACCTATCAGCACCGGGTTGTTCTTGGTGCGGCGCTGCAGGATCTGGATCACGCGGCGGATTTCATCGTCGCGCCCGATGACGGGGTCGAGCTTGCCGGAACGCGCGCGCTCGGTCAGATCGACCGTATATTTCTTGAGCGCTTCGCGCGTGCCTTCTGCTTCGGCGCTGTCGACTTTCTCTCCGCCGCGCACGGCTTTGACGGCTTGCTCAAGCGCTGCGCGCGTGCCGCCGTGCTGTTTCAGCAGGCGCCCGGTGTCACCCTTGTCGTGGGCGAGCGCCAGAAAAAACATTTCGGATGCAATGAACTGGTCGCCCAGTTTTTGCGCTTCCTTGTCAGTCAGGTTCAGCAGGTTCGTAAGCTCGCGCGAAACGTTGACTTCGCCGCCCTGGCCCTCGACCTTCGGCAGGCGCCCGATGGCCGCAGTCAGCGCTGTTTTCAGCGCAGGCACGTTGACTCCGGCACGCGACAGCAGCGACGCCGTGCCGCCGTCCTCCTGCTGGAGCAGCGCCGACAGCACGTGCTGGGGCTCGATATAGGGGTTATCGTGTCCCACTGCGCTGCTCTGGGCATCGGCAAATGCCTGCTGGAACTTGGTCGTAAATTTATCGAATCGCATGGCTATTCCTGCTCAGAATGGCAATAATTATCACTGACATGGGGGAAGTATGCCGAAATTCAAGCGTGTGGCGCGTCCGGGCGTCACATCTCTGGAAAGTTAGCCTTGCCCGCACCGCTCAAAGCCCTCGTGTTCGACGCCTACGGCACACTGTTCGACGTGTATTCAGTGGTTACGTTGTGCGACAGCTTGTTTCCAGGCCGCGGCACGCCGCTGTCGCAGCTGTGGCGCGCCAAGCAGCTCGAATACACCTGGCTGCGCAGCCTGATGGGGCGCTACGCTGATTTCACGGCAGTGACCCGGGACGCGCTGGAACATGCATGCAAGGTGCTGCATCTGGCGCTCGACGCCAAAAACTCCGCGCAGCTGATGGACGCCTACAACCATCTCGCGCTCTACCCTGACGCGCGGGATGCGCTCGACGACCTGTCCGGATTCAAGCTGGCGATCCTTTCAAACGGCTCGCCGGCGATGCTGGATCCGCTTGTGAAGAATGCTGGATTGACCGATGTATTGAGCGCCGTGATCAGCGTCGATGCGGTGAAGATTTTCAAACCCGATCCGCGCGTCTATCAGCTCGCTCCCGACATGCTCGGCGTCGATAAGGCGGAAATCGGTTTCGTGTCTTCGAACTACTGGGACGCCGTCGGCGCCAAAACTTTCGGCTTCAAAGTATTCTGGATCAATCGCGCAGGCGCGCAAGCCGATGCGCTCGGCGCCGCACCCGACCACGTGCTGGGCAAGCTCACGGAGCTATCGCAGCACGTGAACTGACGAAACCTGCGTAGCCGCTTTATTTGCGGCTCAATATCCAGTTCGTCATTTGCGCAAGTTGGGCATCGCTCAATCCCGGATGCGGCGGCATCGGCACTGCCCCCCAGACACCGGCGCCGCCAGCCTTGATCTTGGCAGCGAGCCGCGCGCCTGCACCGCCGTCACCGGCATAACGCACCGCGACTTCGCGGAACGACGGCCCGACTATTTTCTGCTCTACGCCATGACAGCTGACGCACGCGTTGTCAGCCAGCAACCGCTGCACCGGATCCTGCGCGGCCGCTTCAGCGGCAGCCGCGGGGTCGGGGGTGGGCGCCGCGGTGTCGCGATTGTAGTACGTCGCCAGGTAGTCGACGACGATGGGAATTTCTTCCGGCGCGATCGGCATCCCGCGCTCTATCATGTTGCGCACATTGTCCTGCCATTCGCCGCGCGACAGCCTGGCGCGCGTAACGTGGGCGATTTCGTGGCACAACGCGCACCTCGCCATGGTGAGGTCGGCGCCCTTGCCCGGAGCAAGCGTCTTTGACGGCGCGGCATCCTGCGCCGACAGCGGCGAGACGGCAACGCCGCTCGCCGCGAACAGCAATATCGCGGCTGCCGTGGCGGCCAGCCGCGAGGCACACGAGCGCGTCACGCTTCGACCATGAAGCCGACGCGGTGTATGCCGTTCCAGAAATAACCAAGCGGGTTCCACGCCGAAACTATCGGTTGCACATTGCCTTTTTCATCCGTGGCGCGCGCCAGCACCGTGACGTAACCCTGCGTCTGCGGCCAGAATTCATGGCTGAAAATGCGCCACGCGTACTTGTCGCCGCCGGAGTTGATGGCCGCGCGCTGCCAGCTCGCGCCTTCGTTGAATGACACTTCGACTTTGTCGATAGCGCCTTCGCCTACCCATGCACGGCCTTCTATCAGCACCGGCTTGCCGGCCTTGAACACGGCGTTGGGCGCCGGATAAGTGATCATGGATTTCACCGGCCAGGCTTCAGTCACCACAGCATCCGGCGGCATTTTCTCGCCCGGCCTGACGGCAGTACGCGGAATGCGATAACTGCTGTCCATGAAAGTGCCCTTGAACTGGGCATCGAGCAGCGTGACGGTATGTAGCCACTTGGTCGACGCCGAACCCACCCATCCCGGCACTACCAGCCGCAACGGGTAACCATGTATTTTCGGTAAAGGACCGTCGTTCATGCCGAATGCCAGCAGGGTATTTTCTTCCATCGCCTTCGACAGCGGCACGGAACGGATCACCGGCGCCGCCGAAGCAATCACGCCAAAATCGCCGCCCTGCCCGGCAACATGCGCAGCGCCCGGCTTGATACCTGCCGCCCTCAGCACGTCGCGCAAGCGCACGCCGGTCCATTTCGGGCAACCCATGCCGCCGGTCTGCAGCCACGGCGTGCCACTGGCGTTCGGCACATACGCCAAGCGTCCGGAACCGGCGCACTCGAGCATGCCCTGCATGCTCACCACAGGAAATGATTTCTTGAGTTCGTCGACCGAGAAACTCACCTCGTTATCCACCAGTCCCTTGATCGTAACCCGGTGTTTGGAAGCATCGATATCGGGAGTGAGCAGGTTATTGCGCACGAACATGCGGTCGTTCGGCGTGACTGCGAAATTGTGCGCCTCGGCCGGCACGCTGCCCGTCAACGGGCGTTCAGAATGCAGTTTCATCAGCGGACTTTTTTCCGCCATCACCGCGGTGTTCGGCATCGTTCCGGCCGGGTCTGCCAGCGGCTTGGGCGCTTCGGCCGCCTGCGCCCACAACTCCCGCGGTATTGCGCCTGCCGCCATGAGCGCACCGGTACCGGCCACGCGCGTGATAAACCCGCGGCGCGACAGCCGCTGTAGTTTCTCGTCCTGCATTGCCGGATACGTTTTATCAGTCATGTTGCTCTCCTCTGGTAAACAAGCAGCGGTGTGGCCGCCGTCATGCATTGCAAACAGCCGCGCTATGCCGCAACCTGCCCCGGCGCCAGCTTGACGACCGGCCGCGCGCCTGGCGTCGGATAGGGATACAGCATGTTGAGTGCCATGCTTTGATTGGCCGACAGCACGATGCGCACGTGTTCACGCTTTAACTCACGCGCATGACGGCATCCGCATGAGTGAGCAATCATGTCGATTTCCTTATTCATGTTCTTCACGTAGTTCGCCACGCGCTGGTATTTCTCGTCAACCACCAGCCCGCGTTGCAGGCGCTTGTTATGCGTAGTCACGCCCGTCGGACAGGTATTGGTGTGGCAGCGCAGTGCCTGAATGCAGCCCAACGCGAACATGAAGCCGCGCGCCGTATTGATGAAATCCGCCCCCACGCACAACGCCCATGCTGCTTTGGCGGACGTAACGAGCTTGCCTGCAGCAATCACGCGAATACGTCCCTTGAGATCGGCCTGCAGCAGAGAATCCACCACCCGCGGCAACGCCTCCGCGATCGGCAGGCTCATGTGGTCCATCAGCGTCTGCGGCGCCGCGCCGCTGCCGCCTTCGCCGCCATCGATAGCGATAAAATCCGGCGCGTATTCCTTGCCGCGCCGCAGGACGGCCTCGCATAACTCGTTCATGAAGTCCCAGCCGCCGATCGCGGTTTTGACGCCGACCGGCCGCCCGGTGAGTTCGCGCACGTAAGCGACGCGATCCAGCAGATCGTTGATATTTGCGATGTCGTGGTGGCGATTCGGGCTGATCGAGTCTTCGCCCGCGGGGATGCCGCGGATGCGCGCGATTTCCTCGGTGACCTTGCCGCCAGGCAGCACCCCGCCCTTGCCCGGCTTGGCGCCCTGCGAGAGTTTGATTTCGAACGCTTTGACGACGTGCGCGAGTTCTTTCGCGCGGTCCGCGGAAAACGTGCCGTCGGCGTTACGTATGCCGTATTTCGCGGTACCAATCTGCATGATGACGTCGCAATTGCCTTCGAGGTGATAGGGCGACAATCCACCCTCGCCCGTATCCATCCAGCAGCCGGCCACACCGGCGCCGCGCGAAAGTGCCTGCACGGCCGGTGAAGAGATCGCGCCAAAGCTCATGCCTGAAACATTGACGACCGATTTGGCTTCAAATGGATAACGGCAATACCCTTCGCCTATGATCAGCGACGGCGTGGGCAGGCGGTCTTCCTCCAGCACCGGGTATGGATGATTGACGAAGATGATGGAGCCCGGCTCGCGCAAATCGTTGGTTGAGCCGAAGCCTATGATGCCGCCTTCGTTCTTGGCTTCTTTGTACACCCAGCCGCGAGTCGCGCGGTTGAACGGCATTTCATCGCGGTCGCCGGCGAAAAAATACTGGCGGAAGTATTCGCCCATCTCTTCGAAGAAAAACCGCAGGCGCCCGATCACCGGGTAGTTGCGCAGCACCGTGTGTTTTTTCTGCGTGACGTCCTGGATAAACCAGAACACCAGAACCCCGATCAGCACGAAGCCGATGATAGTGCCAAGGCCATACGAGATCACGCCCATGATTCCGGTCATATCCCCACCTATCGGGTAGAATTCAACATCTTGTTTAGCGTGAATATAGTGCAAAAATGAATGAATTGACATCCGCTATCGAAAGCAACGTCACCGCGGCGTTGGCCGAGGACGTCGGCAGCGGCGATTGGACTGCCCAGCTCATTGCCGCCGGCACCGTCGCCGGCGCGCATGTCATCACCCGCAACGATGCCGTCATTTGCGGTGCGCCATGGTTCGACCTGTGTCTGCGCAAGCTCGATCCTGCGGTCGCCATCGAGTGGGCGGTCAAGGAAGGCGCGCAGGTGCGCGGCGGACAAACACTGGTGACTTTACGCGGCGCGGCACGCGCGCTGCTCACCGGCGAGCGTAGCGCGCTCAATTTCCTGCAAATGCTGTCGGCCGTTGCGACGGTCACCCGGCGCTACATCGATACAGTGGCGGGAACCCGCGTCAAAATCGTCGATACGCGCAAAACCCTGCCCGGCCTGCGGCTCGCCCAGAAATACGCGGTGCGCATGGGCGGCGGCGCCAATCATCGCATGGGGCTCTACGACGCGATCCTGATCAAGGAAAATCACATTGCCGCGGCGGGTGGCATTGCCGCGGCATTGCGCGAAGCGGCGCGTATCGCTCCGCCCGGCGCATGGACCCAGATCGAAGTCGAAAATTTCGACCAGTTGCAAGCGGCTCTCGCGGCCGGCGCGAAGATGATCCTGCTCGACAACATGAACACGCAGCAGATGAGCGAAGCGGTAAAGATTACCGCAGGACGCGCAGCACTCGAAGCATCAGGCGGCATTACCCTGGAAAACGTGCGCGCGATTGCAGAAACCGGTGTCGACCGCATTTCCATCGGCAGCCTGACCAAGGACATCAAGGCCGCCGATTTGTCGATGCGGTTTGATTAAAGCTTCACCGCAAAGGACACTAAGGACGCGAAGGAAAAACTAAACGTGCAAGAGCTCTATAGTCTTTCGTAGGCTTTTTGATTTTCCTTACCTTTGCGTCCTTCGCGTCCTTGGCGGTTCAAGATTTTCGGGTTTCGTTAGCTTATGGCATTAACGACAATTGCGCTCGATGAAATCCTTGACCGAGTCGAGGTCGGGGGCGAGCACGGTAAAACGCTGCGGCAGGCGCTCGAGATTTTCCAGTCCCGGCGGCACTTCGGGATCGCGGCCCAGCGCTTCGCGTATGGTGGCGGCAAACTTCACCGGCAATGCGGTTTCCAGGCATATCATCGGCACGCCCTCTTCGCGGTGCTCAAGCCCCACTTTCACGCCGTCCGCCGTGTGCGTATCGATGATCTGTCCCGCACCGCGGTACACGCGCCGGATCGTGTCGATGCGGTCCTGGTGATTGCTGGAACCCGACACGAAACCGAATTCAGCCACGCGCGCGAAATGCGGTGTGCGGGAGAGGTCGAATACGCCGTCGCGTTCGACTTGCTGCCATAATTGCCTGGCACCGGCGCCGTCCTTGCCGATCAGGTCGTAGATGAAGCGCTCGAAGTTCGACGCTTTTGAAATGTCCATAGACGGGCTGCTGGTCTGGTGCACTTGGTCTCCCGGACGCACGCGGTAGAGGCCGGTGCGGAAAAACTCATCCAGCACGTCATTTTCATTGGTCGCCACTATCAGCTTCCTGATCGGCAGGCCCATCGAACGCGCAATATGTCCGGCGCACACGTTGCCGAAATTGCCCGACGGCACCGCGAAAGAAACCTGCTGTTCGTTCGAGTCGGTAGCAGCGAGATAGGCCTTGAAGTAATAGACCACCTGCGCCACCACGCGCGCCCAGTTGATGGAATTGACGGTGCCTATCTTGTGGCGCGATTTGAAAGCCAGGTCGTTACTGACGCCTTTGACGATGTCCTGGCAATCGTCGAACACGCCGCGTACCGCGATGTTGTATATGTTCTGGTCCTGCAGCGAAAACATCTGCGCCGTCTGAAACGGGCTCATTTTCTGGTGCGGCGACAGCATGAAGATGCGGATGCCGCACTTGCCGCGCATCGCATACTCGGCGGCCGACCCGGTGTCGCCTGAAGTCGCCCCCAGGATATTGAGCTCGGCTTTGTTCTTGCCCAGGACATGCTCGAACAGGTTGCCGAGCAACTGCATGGCAACGTCCTTGAACGCAAGGGTTGGGCCCTGCGAGAGGCCCAGGATGTGCACGCCCGGCTGCAATTGCCGCAGCGGCGTGATCTCATCCGAGCGGAACACCGCTGCGGTATACGTGCGATCGACGATGCGTTTGAGATCGGATGCCGCGATGTCGTCGGCGTAGCGGCTGAGAATTTCAAACGCGAGTTCGCGATAGCCGAGCTTGCGCCATGCCGTAAGCTCAGCCCCGGTCACCTGCGGATAGCGTTCGGGCATGGCGAGCCCGCCATCCTCCATCAGGCCGCCCAACAGTATGTCCGAGAAGCGGGCCGCTCCGCCGCCGCCGCGCGTGCTTACGTAACGCATGGGACCACCGCCGTCAGTGCGCACCCAGCTGTTCCATGCGGATACGGGTTATTTTGCCAACGACCACTGGCAGCTGCTCTATCCGCGCCATCGCCGCATTGACGTTCTTTTCGATCGCCAGGTGCGTGAGCATGATGATATCCACCTGCTCTTCGCCTGCGGAGGGCTCCTTCTGCACCATGGCATCGATGGAAATGCCGCCGTCGGCGAGCACCCGCGTGATGTCGGCCAATACGCCCGGCTTGTCGTGGACGCGCAGCCGCAGATAGTACGAAGTTTCAACTTCGGTGATCGGCAATATCGGCACGCTGGATAACTGGTCCGGCTGGAAAGCGAGATGCGGCACGCGATGCTCTGGATCAGCCGTGTGCATGCGCGTCACGTCCACCAGGTCGGCAATCACCGAAGATGCAGTGGGATATGCACCGGCACCCGCGCCGTAATACATGGTCGCGCCGACCGCGTCGCCGCACACCAGAATGGCATTCATCACACCTTCCACGTTGGCAATCAGGCGCCGCGTCGGAATCAAGGTCGGATGCACCCGCAGCTCGATGCCGTTGGGCTTGCGCTTGGTAATGCCCAGCAGCTTGATGCGATAACCAAGCTCCTCCGCGTAGCGGATATCGGCGGCCGTCAGCTTGGTAATGCCTTCCGTGTACGCGTCGTTAAAACGCATCGGGATGCCGAACGAAATCGCCGCGATGATTGCGAGCTTGTGCGCCGCGTCTATACCTTCGATATCGAAGGTCGGATCGGTTTCGGCGTAGCCAAGACGCTGCGCCTCCTTCAATACGGTATCGAAGCTCGAACCCTTGTCGCGCATTTCGGACAAGATGAAATTGCTGGTACCGTTGATGATGCCGGCGATCCATTCAATGCGATTGGCCGTGAGGCCTTCGCGCAGCGCCTTGATGATAGGTATGCCGCCTGCTACCGCGGCCTCGAATGCGACCATCACCCCGCGCTTTTGCGCCGCGGCGAAAATCTCGTTGCCGTGGGTCGCCAGCAATGCCTTGTTGGCGGTGACTACGTGCTTGCCGCTTTCGATGGCCTGCAGGACGAGCTTGTGCGCGATGGTCGTGCCGCCGATCAATTCGATGACGATATCGATGTCGGGGTTGTTTACGACTTCATAAGCGTCCGCCGTGACGGTCGCCTTGTTGCCGACCAGCTTGCGCGCGCGCTCGACGTCCTTGTCGGCGACCATTTTGATGACGATGCCGCGGCCGGCGCGGCGCGTGATCTCTTCCTGGTTACGCGCCAGCACTTCGAACGTGCCGCCGCCGACCGTACCGATGCCGAGCAGGCCTACGTGAATGGGTTTCATATTTATTTTGGAAAGACGCCGGGCCCAAGTCGATAGACGGGTTTGAAAATCCGCCTCTCGTCTCTCGCCTCTCGTCTCTCGCTTTTCCTAAAGAAGTCCATCTTTGCGGAACATTTCCTTGATTCCCCGCACCGCCTGCCGGGTGCGGGCCTCGTTCTCGATCAGCGCAAAACGCACGTGATCGTCGCCATACTCGCCGAACCCGATGCCCGGCGACGCCGCGACGTGCGCCTCCTCCAGCAGTTTCTTTGAGAAGTCGAGCGAGCCCATTGCCTTGTACTGTTCCGGGATTTTCGCCCACACGTACATCGTCGCTTGCGGAATCTCGACCTGCCATCCCGCCGCATGCAGGCCGGCGCACATCACGTCGCGCCGCTTCTGGTACTTCATGCGTGCTTCCGCCACGCACTCCTGCGGACCTTCGAGCGCGATGATGGAGGCGACCTGGATAGGGGTGAACGTGCCGTAGTCGTGGTAGCTTTTCATGCGCGCGAGCGCGGTGACGAGGTCGCGATTACCGACCATGCAGCCGACACGCCAGCCCGCCATGTTGTAGCTTTTCGACAGCGTGAAGAATTCGACCGCAACGTCGCGCGCGCCCGGCACTTCCATGATGGATGGCGCGCGGTAGCCGTCGAACACGATGTCGGCGTACGCCAGATCGTGCACGACGTAAATCTGGTGTTCGCGCGCAATCGCAATCAAACGCTCGAAAAATGCCAGGTCCACGCACTGGGTGGTGGGATTGCCCGGGAAGTTGCAGATCAGCATCTTCGGCTTCGGATAACAATCGCGGATCGCGCGCTCCAGCTCTTCGAAGAAATCGACTCCGGCCACCATGGGCACATGCCGGATGTCGGCGCCGGCTATTACCGGCCCGTAAATGTGAATCGGATAACTCGGGTTAGGCACCAGCACGATATCGCCGCGGTCGAGCGTCGCCAGCGCAAGGTGGGCAATGCCCTCCTTGGAGCCGATGGTGACGATCGCTTCCGAATCCGGATCGAAATCCGCATTGAAGCGCGTCTTGTACCAATTGCAGATCGCGCGCCGCAGCCGCGGAATACCTTTCGATACCGAATAGCCGTGAGTGTCGGGGCGCCGCACCGACTCGATCAGCTTGTCGACGATGTGCTGCGGCGTCGGACCGTCGGGATTGCCCATCGACAGGTCGATCACGTCCTCGCCGCGCTTGCGGGCGGCCGCCTTCAGTTCCCCGGTGATATTAAACACGTAGGGAGGCAGGCGCTTGATGCGGGCAAATTCTTCCATCAATAAATCCGTTTAAAGTCGCGTCTTAATTTGCACGCATCAAGCGGCTGCGCTGGAAGTGTTGGCCGAGGCTAATGCGCTTTAGCGCGTTATGCCGGAGCCAAACACCTCCAAAGCGCTTGATGCGGGCGAATTCTTCCATGCCAGTCTCAAAAAAGCAGCTAAGGGCGTGAAAAAGCGTATAATTTTATCCGACCTGAACTCCCGCGGCAAATCCGTTTGCAGTGAAATTCCATCTCCAGACCCCAGCCGGACACAACCTTTTCACCGGCCACGGCGCCGGCTACGTCGCGATCAACGGCGCGCGCTACGCGAAAAGCCTGCTGGTTACGCCCGAACGCCTGGTCGAGGATTGGCCGGCGAGCGACTTCGAGCATCTGAGCGCACAACATTTCGAAGGCCTGCTCGCGCTCAAACCCCAGATCGTGCTGCTCGGCACCGGTGCCACGCTGCGCTTCCCGCGCCCTGAACTCACGCGCTGCCTGCATACGGCGCAGATCGGGCTGGAAGTTATGGACAACGCCGCAGTGTGCCGCACCTATAACATCCTGACCGCGGAAGGCCGCAACGTGGTCGCTGCGGTGCTGTTGGGCTGAGCTAAGAAGCGCTCTCAAAAACGGCCTGGAGCCGCAGATAAATGCGGATGAACGCAGATAAGTTCAACGGCTCGACTTCGAAGACATGCTCTTGGTTTTTCATCTGCGTTTATCTGCGGCTGATTGGCGTTTTTGAATTTTAGAGACCGGCTCTAAATCTCCGCCAGCGCCTTGAGATGGGTGGCGACGCTGCGTCCGAGCGCGTGGAGCTCGTAACCGCCTTCCAGCAATGACACGATGCGCCCCTGCGCATATTTATCGGCCACCGCTTTCAACTGTTGCGTGACCCACGCATAGTCGGCTTCGACCAGTTTCAACATTGCCATGTCATCGTCGCGGTGAGCGTCGAAGCCGGCCGAAATGAACAGCATTTCGGGTTTGAACCGCTCGAGCGCGGGCAGCCAATGCGTTTCCACCGCGGCGCGGAACTCTTTGCCCCCGCTGTACGCAGCGAGCGGAATATTGACCATGCGCCCGGAATGCCCATCAATGCCGCTATAGGGATAAAACGGATGCTGGAAAGTGGATACCATCAGCACGCGCTCGTCATCGCGAAAAATATCCTCGGTGCCGTTGCCGTGATGGACATCGAAGTCCGCGATGGCCACGCGCTGCAATCCATAATGTTCCAGCGCATGCGCTGCAGCGACCGCCACGTTATTGAAGAGACAGAAACCCATGGCACGACTGCGTTCGGCGTGGTGCCCGGGCGGACGCACGCTGCAAAACGCGGACTGCGCCTCGCCTTTCATGACCATGTCGGTTGCCAACACCGCGGCACCCGCCGCGCGCAGTGCTGCCTTCAGCGTATCCGGACACATTGCGGTGTCCGCGTCGAGATGTATCATTCCCGAATGCGGCGCCCTGCTTTCTATCGACTCGATATAGCCTGCGGCATGCACGCGTTCCAGGTGTTCGTGCTGAACCAGCGGCGCTGCGGCATGCAGCAGGAAATTACCCAGTCCCGAAGCAATCAACTGGTCGTCGATCGCCCGCAGCCGCGCCGGCGACTCGGGGTGCATGGCTCCCATGTCGTGCAACAGACAATCCGGGTGTGTGATGAAAGCGATAGTCAAATCGGCTCGCGTACCATAGGCATGAAGTAACGCCTTGATACTATGCTTGACGCACGAGGTTGTCTAATTGTTAGCGGCCATTGTCGCTGCGAATTCGACGCAGCATTTCAGCCTGCCAGCCCCCTCCCTGCCATCTGCTCTGCGCATGCAATCCTACCCTGCTCACCTGGTCAAAACGATCACGCTTGCTGACGGCGCAGCGGTCACGCTGCGGCCCATCCGCATCGCCGACGCGGATATCGAGCAGGAGTTCGTGCGCGGCCTGTCGGACGAGGCGCGCTATTTTCGCTTCATGGACATGCTGCGCGAACTGTCTCCGCAAATGCTCAAGCAGATGACCGATATCGATTACCACAACCAGATGGCACTGATCACCGTCACGCGCCGCAGCGGGAAGGAAGTCCAGATCGCAGTCGGCCGTTACGTTGTGTTCCCGAACGGCACAGACTGCGAATTCGCCATCGTGGTGAGCGACGCCTGGCAAAGAAAAGGCATAGCCAAGGCACTGATGCAACTCCTGATCGAAGCAGCGCGCAGCCGCGGCCTGAAGAAAATGGTCGGCGAAGTCCTTTCGAGCAACAGCAAGATGCTGCACTTCGTCGGTGCGCTGGGCTTTCACGCTGCGAGCGATCCGCACAACCCGCGCCAATTACAGGTAACCAAGGAATTGCAGGTTCGAGAATCGAGAAATCAGGCCTGAATTTCAAGGGCAAGTTACAATTGCGAAAATCATGAATCAGCAACTAGAAAAAGTAACAAGCCAGGTCGGCAAGATCATCCTCGGCAAGGAACACCAGATACGGCTCGCCATCGCCTGCCTGCTTGCGCGCGGCCATTTGCTGATCGAGGACATTCCCGGCGTCGGTAAAACCACCCTGGCGCACGCGCTCGCGACGACGCTCGGCCTGCATTTTCAGCGCATACAATTCACCAGCGACCTGTTGCCGGCCGATATTCTCGGCGTATCGATTTTCGACCGCGAAGCCAGCAATTTCCGCTTTCACCCGGGGCCGATATTTTCGCAGGTCATCCTCGCCGACGAAGTCAACCGCGCCACACCCAAGACCCAGAGCGCACTGCTGGAAGCGATGGAAGAACACCAGGTCACGGCCGAAGGCGAAACGCGTCCGCTGCCGGAGCCGTTTTTCGTCATCGCCACACAAAATCCTTCGCACCAGATCGGCACTTTTCCGCTGCCTGAATCCCAGCTCGACCGCTTTCTGATGCGCATCGAGCTCGGCTATCCCGATGCCCTCGCAGAGCGCGCCCTGCTGCAAGGCGTGGACCGCCGCGAATTGTTGCCGCAACTCGCGCCATGCCTGCAACCCGAGGAACTCGCGGTGCTGCAACGTGCCGCACGCGAAGTCCATGCCTCGGGCGCTTTGCTGGACTATCTGCAGGCACTCGTCGATTACACGCGCAAATCGCCGGATTACGTCAACGGCCTGTCGCCGCGCGCTTCCCTTGCGCTGCTCAATGCGGCGCGAGCGTGGGCGATGATGCACGGCCGCAACCAGGTGCTGCCCGAGGACTTGCAGGCCATAGTGCCGCCGGTCGTCGGCCACCGGCTCTACGTCGCGCGCGACAATACGCGCATCAACGGCGCAGCCGTCGCGGAGCAATTGATAGAAGCAGTGCCCATCCCATGAGAGGGGTGAGGCGAGATAAGTGAGGGGGAAAATCATGTCTCGCCTTGCAAACTTTTCGCTGTCCGCCTCTCGCCTCTCGCCTCTCGTCTTTCGCCTGCTTGCGCCCTTGCGGGCGCTGCGCGCGTACGTCGATCGCTGGCTGTTTCAGCTTGGCGGGCCCGCAACGACCAGCCTCGAGCTGGTGCAGAGGCGTATTTTCATCCTGCCGTCGCGCCACGGCATGCTGTTCGTCGGCGCGCTCGCGCTGATGCTCACCGGCTCGATCAATTACAACCTGAGCCTCGGCTTCGTCCTCACGTTTTTGCTGGGTGGGCTCGGCGTCAACTCGATACTGCACACGTTTCGCAATCTGGCCCGGCTGCGGATTGCCGCCAGCCGCGTACTGCCGGTCTACGCCGGCGACGCCGCGCGTTTCACACTGATCATCGACAACCCGGGCGCACTCGATCGCTACAGCATCGGCATCACGCGCGGCAAGCCCGAGACCCCCGTCATTTACGTCGACGTAGCGGCGCAGCAATCGACCAGCGTCGGTGTGCCGGTGCCGGCGCCGCACCGCGGTGTACTGCGCCCCGGCCGGTTTACGATTTTTACCCATTTTCCGCTCGGTCTTTGTTACGCGTGGGCATATGCCGAGCTCGATATGCATTGCATCGTTTACCCGCGCCCCGAGCCCGGCCAGGTGCCGCTGCCGCAGGCCGAATCGCACGATGCCGCCGGCGTCACCCACGGCGCGGGCCAGGAAGATTTCGCAGGACTGCGCTCCTACCACCCCGGCGATTCGCCGCGCCACATCGCGTGGAAAGCCGCCGCACGCGGGGACGCGCTGCTCACCAAGCAGTTCAGCGGCCGCGCCGCCAGCGAATTATGGCTGGATTGGGCCGCTACGCCCGACACGCTGGGCGTCGAGGCGAGGCTGTCGCGTCTCGCGCGCTGGGTGGTCGATGCGCACGCCGCGGCGCTAAGTTTCGGTATGCGCCTGCCCGGCATTACGCTGCCGCCTGCGCCCGGCGACGCGCAGCGCGAGCACTGTCTCGAGGCGCTGGCGCTGTTTCAAGGCAAAAAGTCGTGAGCACCGCTCTCGACAGATTTCACCTGCGCCACGTCGCGTGGCTGCTGGGCTCGCTGGCGCTCGTCGCCGCACCCCACGCCGAACGCCTGCCCTGGTGGATCATCGTACTGGTCGCCATGCTGATGTTGTGGCGCGGCTACGCAGCGCTCTATGCGCTCAGGCTACCGCGCCAATGGCTGCTGCTGCTGATTGCGGCCGGCGCGCTGGGCGGCATTTACATTACCTACGGCCGCATCCTCGGACGGGACTCCGGCATCGCCCTGCTGATGGTGATGCTCGCGCTGAAGCTGATGGAAATGGCGACACTGCGCGATGCCATGGTGCTCATCTTCATCGCCTATTTCCTGGTCATTACCAATTTTTTGTATTCGCAATCAATCCCGACCGCGGTTTTCATGTTGGGGGCGATATGGATCATCACCGCCACCATGGTGGGTTTCCAGTTCCGCACGCGCCAGGGCGGATATCGCTACCAGCTGCGCACCGCGGGCGTCATGCTGCTGCAGGCGGCGCCGCTGATGCTGGTGCTGTTCCTGCTGTTTCCGCGCGTGCAGGGCCCATTGTGGGGTATGCCGCAGGACGCGTTTTCCGGCGTGACCGGTCTGTCCGAAGACATGTCGCCCGGCAGCGTCAGCAACCTCTTATCGTCCGATGCCGTCGCTTTTCGCGTCAATTTCGAGTCTTCGGCCCCGCCGCCGACCCAGCAGCTGTACTGGCGCGGGCCGGTGATGTGGGATTTCGACGGTTACACCTGGAGCGCGCCGCGCATTCCCTATGTGCCGGCGCGCGTTTACGAGCCGCTCGATGCTCCTGTCGAATACACCGTCACCGTCGAACCCCACGGCAAGCGGTGGCTGTTTGCGCTCGATTTGCCCTCGAAGGTACCGCCGCGCAGCATCATGACCAACGACTTTCAGCTGTTGTTTCAATCACAGCTCACCAACCGCCTGCGCTACGACATGATTTCGCATCTGCGCTACCGCGACGCCACCGACTTGCCGGATTATGAGCGGCAGCGCGCGCTGCGCCTGCCTGGAACTTCCAATCCGCTGACGCGTGAACTCGCGCGCAACATGCGCAAAAACACGGTCGATGACCGCACTTACGCAAACAACGTACTCGGCATGTTTCGCAATCAGAATTTTTCATACACGACGACTCCGCCGCTCCTCGGCTCCAATCCGGTCGATGAATTCCTGATTACAACGCGCGCGGGCTACTGCGAACACTATGCGTCGAGCTTCACGGTGCTCATGCGCGCGGCCGGCGTTCCCGCGCGCGTGGTGACCGGCTACCAGGGCGGCGAACTCAATACCGTGGGCAATTACATGATCGTGCGCCAGGCCGATGCGCATGCGTGGGTGGAAGTGTGGTTTGCCGACCAGGGCTGGACGCGCATCGACCCGACAGCAGCAGTCTCCCCTGCCCGCGTGCAGGCCGGCGCGGTCGCGGCGGTGCCGCAAGGCGAGTCGCTGCCGCTACTGCTGCGCGGCGAATTTCGCTGGCTGCACAATGCGCGCCTGACGTGGGACTCGTTCGCCAATTCGTGGAATCAGGTGATCCTCGGCTACACGCTGGAGCGCCAGCGCGACCTCATGCAGCGCATCGGCATCGACGACGCGACTTGGCAAAGCATGGCGACGGTCATGTTCATCGCCACCGGCGTGATTACGCTGGCGCTGGCACTGTTGATGTTGCGCAAGCTGCGCGTGCAGCGCCCTGACCCGGTGGCCGCGGCATATGCGCGCTTTTGCCTGCGCCTTGCGCGGCGCGGCGTGGTCCGCCACCCGAGCGAGGGGCCCGACGCGTTCAGCAAACGCGCGGCAGCCGCCTCTCCCGAACTCGCGGCGGCAATCGGTTCGATCAGCAATTTATATATCCGGCTACGCTACGGCAAAGAGCCGGGCGCGGGAGACGCGGCGGATTTTCAGCGCGCGGTAGCGAGGTTCCGCACCCACGCATAGCAGCACGGCGAACGATCAGCCCGGCAACAGCGTCAAGGGGTCGATCGGTTTGCCGAAACGCCTGATTTCGAAATGCAGTTTCACCTGGTCAGAATCGCTCGCGCCCATATCAGCAATTTTCTGGCCTTTGACCACGGTCTGGCCTTCCTTGACCAGCAACTGGCTGTTGTGCGCGTAGACGCTCAAGAACACTTTGTTGTGCTTGATGATGACGAGCTTGCCATAGCCGCGTATGCCGTCGCCGCTATACAGCACTTTTCCCGGCGCACTGGCGATCACGGCCTGGCCCAGCTTGCCGGGAATGCCTATGCCCTTCAAATTGGTGGACTCGTTAAATGTGCTCAGCAACTTGCCTGTCGCCGGCCATCCCCAATCGATTTTTTCGTCGTCTTCGCTGGCCGCCAGCTTCTCATCGGGCCGCACTTCGGTTTTGGCAACAGGCGGCACGACTGCTGTTACCACCGGCTTGGTCTGCACTTGTCCCGACAGCTGCGCCAGCGCCTGGTCCGAATACGGCACTTTCACGCCTTTAGGCTGCGACTTGATCGCATCGTTGGCGCCGGCAACG
Source organism: Bordetella parapertussis (assembly GCA_945870465.1). The sequence goes on from CAMBSS010000030.1 coordinate 18,089, forward strand.
GATGGCGCACCGCCAACCGGCCGCCCTTCCACCTTGGGCGGCGCTTTCAGCGGTGCTGTGACGACCGTTGACGCGGGCGCGCGCAAGCGCAGCTGCCGGTCGACGCGGATCACGTTGGGATTGTCGAGATTGTTCCACTCGGCGAGTTCCTTGTGGTCGAGCCCGTGATCGAGCGCGATGGTGTACAGCGTATCGCCCTTCTTCACCGTGTAAAACTCCGGACGCGGATCGGCGCTGCCTGCGACCGGTGCGGCCACAGGTGCGGCCACCGGTGCGGGCTTCGCGGCGGGCTTGACCGGGGTCTGTTGCGTACGATCGCTGACCGGCGCGGAATGACGCGCCGTCATACAGCCGGCGAGCATCGCCAGCACGGCAAACGCAGACGCGAAGCGCGTCGCGTTCAATCCAGCCCCGACAACATGGGCACGAATTTCACAGCATCGAGCTTCGCTTCGGAAAATCCGCGCGCGCCGCGCTCGATCACGCACAGATACTGCTCGCGGGTTCCCATCGGCACCACCATCCTGCCGCCCACCGCGAGTTGCTCTTTGAGTGCCGCCGGCACATGCGTCGCCGCAGCGGTGACGATGATGCCGTCGAACGGCGCACCTTCCGGTATGCCGATATGACCGTCCGCGTGTTTGAACCTGACGTTGTTGACTCGCAACTCGCGCAAATGCTTGCGCGCCTTGGCCAGCAACTGCATGATCCGCTCGACCGAATACACTTCGGTCGCCAGGCGCGCAAGTATCGCCGTCTGGTAGCCGCAGCCAGTGCCGATTTCCAGCACCTTGCCGAGCGGATTGCCGGCCGCCAGCAGCTCCGTCATGCGCGCCACCATGTATGGTTGCGAGATGGTCTGCCCGAAACCCAGCGGCAGCGCGAAGTCCTCGTAGGCGCGGCTCGCCAGCGCATCTTCGATGAAAATATGGCGCGGAATCTCGTTCATCACGTTGAGCAGGGCCTCGTTCACGATGCCCTGCTCGCGCAGACGCTCTATCATGCGCATGCGCGTGCGCTGCGAGGTCATGCCGATGCCTGAAATGCGCTCGCTCACGCGAACCATTCCTTGAGTGCCGGCAGCTGTGCGAAGTGCGTGAGGTCCATCTGCAAAGGCGTTACCGATACCACTGAACGCTCGGCCGCGTTGAAATCGGTGCCGGCGCCTGCGTCCTGCGCACCACCCGCTGCCCCCACCCAGTACACCGTGCCGCCGCGTGGCGTAGTCGACTTGACGACCGGCTCGGCCTTGTGGCGTTTACCCAGCCGGGTGATTTCCACTCCGCGCAGCTGCCCGTATTCGACGTCCGGCACATTGACGTTAAGCAACGACGGCTGTCCCAGCGGTTTTTTTATAAACCGCTGCGTGATATCAGCGGCAACGCGCGCCGCGGTGACAAAATGATCTTTGCCATTGGCAACCAGTGAAATCGCAATCGACGGGATGCCCAGCAAAAATCCTTCAGTCGCCGCCGCCACCGTGCCGGAATATATGGTGTCGTCCCCCATGTTCGCGCCGTGATTGACGCCGGAAATGACGACGTCGGGCAGCTCATCGAGCAGGCCGGTCACCGCGAGATGCACGCAGTCGGTCGGCGTGCCGTTGACGTAATAGAAACCGTTGGCCGCTTTGCGCACGGTCAGCGGACGATCGAGGGTCAGTGAATTGCTGGCGCCGCTGCGGTCGCGTTCGGGGGCAACTACCGTGACCTTGCCGAGGGGCGCCAGCGTGGCGGCGAGGATGGCGAGGCCGGGGGCGAAATAACCGTCGTCGTTACTCAGCAGGATATGCATGCTACGACACCGGCCGTGGGTTGCGAACTCGGCTTGCACTGCGGCCGGGGCGGCCGCCGGAATTGATGCACCATCGCGTAGGGGATATCGAGACCGTTACAGGTGATTTTACGTACTAAATTATAGCATGCGCGTCACGCGCTCAGCCCCGTGGATAGTGCCCATCGCGCGGAGCGGGCGGCGCGGAGGATGCCGGCTGGATTGGTGTAGCATACGGCGTTTTCCCGCCCCTCCGCCGCGCGCGCCGGGGCCGGCGTTTCAACATATTGGGAATTCCTCGATGAGCGGCCCGCTGGCGGGAATCAGGATCATCGACCTGACGACGGTCATCCTCGGCCCCTACGCGACGCAGATCCTCGGCGATCTGGGCGCCGACGTCATCAAGGTCGAGCCGCGCGACGGCGACAACATGCGCCATTCCGCGCCCATGAGGCACGCGGGCATGGGGCATATCTTCCTGCACCTGAACCGCAACAAGCGCTCCATCGTGCTCGATCTCAAGCAGCCGGCCGGCCGCGATGCCATGCTGCGGCTGTGCGCCAGCGCCGACGTGCTGATTTACAACGTGCGTCCCCAGGCCATGGCACGTTTGAAACTCTCCTACGAAGACGTGCGTGCGGTCAATCCGAAAATTATCTATGTTGGCGCGTTTGGCTTCAGCCAAAAGGGTCCTTACGCCGCGAAACCAGCCTATGACGATCTGATCCAGGGCATGGTTGCGCTGCCGTCGGTCATCCAGCAGGCAGGTGGCGACCGGCCGCGCTTTGTTCCCTCCACCATGGCTGACCGCATCACCGGATTGAATGCAGTCACTGCCGTCACCACCGCGCTATTTCATCGCGAGCGCACCGGCCGCGGCCAGGCCGTCGAAGTCACCATGTTCGAAAGCCTTACCCAGTTCGTGCTGGGCGAGCATCTCGGTGGCAAAACGTTTGAGCCGCCGCTCGGCCCCATGGGTTACCCGCGCCTGCTCGCCGAGCACCGCAATCCATACGAAACAAAAGACGGTTATCTGTGCCTGCTGGTCTACAACGACAAGCAGTGGCGCAGTTTTTTCCGCATCATCGGCCGTGAAGAAATGTTCGAGAAAGATCCGCGCTTCTCCAGCCAGGCCAACCGCTCGCAGCATTTCGCGGAAAGCTACGCGTTCGTCGCAGAACACATCAAGACACGCACCAGTGCCGAGTGGTTGAGCGTGCTGACCGCGGCCGACATCCCGGTCATGCCGCTCAATTCGCTCGAAGACCTGCTGGCAGACCCGCATTTGAACGAAACCGGCTTCTTTTCGCTGGTAGAACACCCGAGCGAGGGAACGCTGCGTTCCATGGCGGTGCCCAGCCAGTGGTCGGATTCGATTCCCGATGCGCCGCGCCCGGCACCGCGGCTCGGCGAGCACAGCGCCGAAGTGCTGCGCGAAGCCGGTTATGTCGATACCGAAATCAATGCGATGATTGCCGCTGGCATTACCAACACGCAGGCCTGAACCCGTCATGGATTTCTCTTTTTCCGCGGAGCAGATCGCGATACGCTCCGCGATCGAAAAAATCTGCGCAGGGTTCGATGCGGATTATTGGCTGAAGAAAGACAGTGGCGGCGGCTTCCCCGACGATTTTCACCGCGCGTTTGCGCGTGACGGCTGGCTCGGCATCGCCATGCCCGAGCAGTACGGTGGCGGCGGCCTCGGCATCACCGAAGCCGCGCTCATGATGCAGACCGTTGCCGCATCGGGCGCCGGCATGTCGGGCGCGTCGGCCATCCACATGAATATCTTCGGCTTGAACCCGGTCGTCGTGTTCGGCAGCGACGAGCAGAAACAACGCTGGCTGCCGCCGCTGATCGCTGGCACTGATAAAGCATGTTTTTGCGTCACCGAACCCGATGCCGGCCTGAACACGACGCGCGTGAAGACCAGGGCCGTGAAGCAAGGCGACCATTACCTCGTGTCGGGGCAAAAAATCTGGATATCAACTGCGCAGGTCACCAACAAGATGCTGTTGCTGGCGCGCACTACGCCGCTTGAGCAAACCAAAAAGCCGGCGCAGGGCCTGAGTCTTTTTTATACCGACGTTGACCGTCAATTCGTGGAAGCACGCGAGATCCCGAAAATGGGGCGCAAAGCGGTAGATTCCAACCAGGTTTTCATCGATGGACTGAAAGTGCCGGTCGCCGACCGCATCGGCGAGGAAGGCAAAGGTTTCGAATACATACTGCACGGCCTGAACCCAGAGCGCATCCTGATCGCCGCCGAAGCGGTGGGACTTGGACAAGTCGCTCTCAGGCGGGCGGCGGAATACGCCAAAGAGCGCATCGTGTTCGACCGGCCCATCGGCCAGAACCAGGCCATACAACATCCCCTCGCACAGCGCTGGATCGAACTGGAAGCCGCCAACCTGCTTGTATATAAGGCCGCGGCGTTATACGACTCGAACCAGCCGTGCGGCGCGGAGGCCAATGCAGCAAAGTATTTTGCGGCCGAAGTCGGATACAAAGCCTGTGAAACCGCCGTCATGACCCTGGGCGGCATGGGCTATGCGAAGGAATTTCACGTCGAACGTTATTTGCGTGAAGCGCTGATTCCGCGAATCGCGCCGGTGAGTCCGCACCTGATACTGTGCTTTATCGCAGAGAAAGTGCTCGGGCTGCCGAAATCGTACTAGCTTACGATTGCAAATCCGGCGCGGCAAAGTCCTTGTCGTGCCCGAGCGAGGGCAGCATGCCGCGCACGCGCAGTACTTCGTCGACATTGACGTCGGCGATGACGACGCCCGGCTCGGTGCCGAGTTCGCCGATTATTTTTCCCCACGGGTCGACGATCAGCGAATGCCCGTACGTCATACGTCCGCCAGGATGGTCGCCGCACATCGCCGGCGCGAATACATAGCCCAGGTTCTCGATGGCGCGCGCCTGCAATAATGAATGCCAGTGTGCGGTGCCGGTCTCGCGCTGAAACGACGCCGGCACGGCAAGAAACAACGCGCCAGCCTTGGCCAGCGCGCGGAACAATTGCGGAAAGCGCAGGTCGTAACAAATCGTCATGCCGAGCAGGCCCCACGGTGTGGCCGCGACAACTGCTTTGTCGCCGGACTGGTACGCGCTCGACTCCCGTATCACTTTGCCGCTCGGCAACGTTACGTCGAACATATGTATCTTGTCGTAATGCGCGGCAACTGCGCCGGCGGCCGACAGCAGGTAAGAGCGATTGACCATGCGTTCGTCGCCGACCTTGACCGTCAAGGAACCGACCAGCAGCCAGGTGCGCGTTGCGAGCGCGAGCGCGCGAAACTTCGCCAGTGCGGGATGCTGTTCTTCGGGAAATGAATTCTCGCGCATCACGCGTCCGCTGCCGTCGAGCAATGCGGCGTACTCCGGCAACATGATGAGTTGCGCGCCGTCCGCGGCGGCAGAACGAATGCCCGCTTCCGCCGCGCACAAATTGGCATCCATATCATTGCCGGAATTAAGCTGCACGCAGGCAGCCTTGAACGCCGTCATGATGATCCGAACTCCAAAGGTGATTTAGCAGCCCGCTCCGCGCGCGCGGATAGCGGCACTATGCGGAAGCGGCCTACTTGCCGCCAGTGCGCTTGGCGATTTCCTTCATGACCTGCTCGGTGATATCGAACTGCGGCGCGTTATAGACCGCCTGCTGCACAATCAGGTCGTACTTGCCTGCCTCGGCGACGGTTTTGATGGCCGCGTTGATTTCGGTGACAAAACCGCCGAACGTCTCGCGTTTGCGCGCCTCCACTTCTTCGAACAGGCTGCGCTGCATTTGCTGGTACTGCTGGGCCATCGCGGCAAAGCGCTTTTCCTTGGCCGCACGGTCGGCGGCGGGCATGGTGGCGGAATTCTTTTCCAGGTCGGCCTGCAGATCGTTGCCCTGTTTTTGCATTTCCAGCAACTGTGCTTCGCGCGGCGCGAATTCCTTTTTCAGCACCTCGGCCGACTGCTTGGCGATGGTCGACTCGCTTTCAATACGCACGATATTGACGTAACCGATTTTGACCGGCGCCGCCGCGGCCTGCGCGCCTGCCTGCGTTGACAGCAGGGCAAGCAGGATGAAAGCGCAGTATTGCGTAAGTCTTTGCATCGTTTCTCCGTGGTCGCACGACCTGAATTGACGCCGGGTGCTAGGAGGCTTTGCCGCAGCCTCCTACCCTTGCCTAAAGTGATGCATTGTAACCTTTCAAATGCCCTTTCGCCACCGAGCGGGCGCGCGTCATTCCGCCTTGAGGCCGGCGTCCAGTATGACTTTGCGCCACGCCGGCACTTCGCGCGCGAGTTGCCGGCGCAAATCGTCGGGAGTGCCCGGCAGCGGAGTGGCGCCGAACGTGAGCAGCCGTTCGCGCACTTCCGGCAAATTCATGATCGCGAGAATTTCCGCGTTCAGTTTTTTGACGATGTGCGCGGGCGTTTTCGGCGCGCAATACATGCTGAACCAGCCGCTGGTGTCAAAAGCCGCGAGCCCGGACTCCGCCAGCGACGGCACATCCGGCAGCATGGGGGTGCGTTTCGCCGAAGTCACCGCCAGCGCATTCAATGTTCCGAGCCGCACATGCGGCGCCAGCACCAGTACGTTGTCCAGCACGAGCTGCAGCCGCCCGCCGAGTATGTCCGGCATCATCGCGCCGGTGCCTTTGTACGGAATAAACAGCATGTCGATGCCGGCCAGCCGCTTGAACATCTCGCCGCTCAGATGCTGCACCGTGCCCGGCGTGGACGCGCCCCACGAGATTTTTCCCGGACGCGCTTTGGCGTACGCGATGAACTCCTGTACCGTTTTCACGCCGGTCGACGGGTGCGACACCATCACGTACGGCGACGTCGCGACCAGCGCGAGCGGCTCGAGATCGCGCTGCACGTCGAATTTGGTGTCTTTATAAAGGCTGCCGACGATGCTGATCGACGAACCGGAGACCAGCAGCGTATAGCCATCGGGCAACGACTTCGAAACGATCTCCGCGGCGATGATGCCGCCCGCCCCCGCGCGGTTGTCCACCACGACCTGCTGGCCGAGGCGTTCGGCGAGTTTGCCTGCAACGAGGCGGCCGACAAGATCGGTGCTGCCGCCGGGCGGGAAACCGACCAGCAGGCGGATCGGCCGCTGCGGATAATCCTGCTTCTGCGCAATGGCCGGCGACGGCAATATACTGGCCGCCAGCAAAATCACGATTGCTGCGGAAACTGCTGTCATATGCATCTTCCTCCTCCTGCGCGCGCCGCTGAAATCAGCAGCAGCGGCTTTTCTTATTTGCTCTTTTTCGCGCGGCTGACGATGCCGCCCGCGCCCATCATTACCGCATTGATATAAAACACCGGCGCCAGACCAAACCCCGACACGATGAATCCAAACAGCGCCGGCGCGATGACCCGCACCAGATTGTTCACCGTGAGACGCAAACCCAAAGCCTCGCCCGAGCGTCCATCGGCAGCGCGGCTGAACATCAGCATGGTCGCAATCGGCTGGCCGCAACCGGTGCCGAGACCGAATATAAACGACACCAGCGCGAGCAGCACGACGTTGTGAAAAAGCGGCACCAGCGCGAAACCGACAGCCGCCAGATAGAAGGACCAGGCGAGCAATTTTTCCTCGCCCAGCCGCTTGATCAAATACGACAGCGCAAAGCGCACGATAAAAGAAGCCGCGGCAAAGGTAGCCAGCAGCGCGCCAATCGCGGAGGCCGACAAGCCAATGCCCACGCCGTAAACCGGTATATAGAACTGGAACAGATCCGTACCCAGCTGGACCAGGCTGCCAATGACGAGTATGCGCAGGATCGCCGGGTCTTTGAGCGTATCGGCGATGCGGGTGCGCGGCGCAATCCTTTGATTGCCGCCCGGGAGCACCTTGCCCCAGAACAGCAACATGATGCCGGTTACCAGTGCGAATGCGGCGGCATAGAGGCAGGCTATCGGAAAACCGAAATGATCGATCGACAAACCCGCGACCAGCGGGCCGAAGAAATTGGCCGCGGCACCGAGCAGGCTGAAATTGCTGAAGTTCTGCGCGCGTTTCTCGGGCGCGCTCATGATGCCCACCAGGTTCTGCACGATCACCAGAAAAAAGGCGAACGACATCCCGCTCAGCGCGCCCGCGATATACAGCGCGGGCAGACTGTGGACGAAATAGGGAATCACCAGACCGCCCGTGCCGCAAATGGCGCTGAACAAAAGCGGCCGGCGCGGGCCGTAGCGGTCGCCCCACGTTCCGGCAGGCCATGACAGCAGCAGCGGGAATACGTAATAGAGCGCGATCAGGATGCCGACCTGCGTCGGCGTCGCGCCAAGGTCGAGAGCATAAAGCTGCAGGACCACGCGCGACGCGTTGACGCCGATAAAACCGATCAGCGTCATCGCAAATACCAGATTCAGCGCCATCAGGCGTAACGCTCGCGCGGACGGGATTTCAAGTCAACACTGGCGCCACGCGATTCACGGCACGTACACCCACAAATCAAGCTGTACGCTGCATCCAGGCACCGGCAGAAACGGCACCTGGACCGCCGAAAACGGCAGGTGCTGGTCAGGCAGATGCTGCTCCCACACCTGGTATGCCGGATAAAAATCCCCGAGATCGGTGTGGTATTGCTGAATGCGCACCACGTTGGCAAGTGAAGTTCCAGCGGCGCGGCAGAGTTTTTGCGCGTTTTCCAGCATGGCCTGCATCTGCGCCTGCACGCTGGAGCCGAAATACGGTTGCGCGGGGTCGTGGCGGGCGGCGCGCACCAACCCCGCTCCGTCAGTTGCCAGTAACCCCGACAGGAACAGCAGATTGCCGGCGCGCACGGCCTGGCTGTATCCCGCATAAGCCGGCACTACGCCGCCGTCGATGATCTCTTTGCGCGTGCTGCCGCCGTCCGTCAGCGCGATAGTGTTGATTTCGATTCGCGCGTCGGACAGGAAGAAACCCGGTGTAGCAGTCGGGATCAAAGTCGTGGCCGGTTTCGCCCGCGGGAAAAACTTCGCCCACACTTCGTTGAAGGAAGCGAAATCGTCGGGGTCGCGCATGTACACCTGGCATTTCACGACGTTCTTCAGCGAAGAGCCTGCCGCTTTCAGCGCCGGCTGTATTTTTTCGCGAATGATGAACTCGGCTTCGAGCTTGATCGGCAGGCCTTTCCATAAATGCCCCTGCGGCAGGCGCGCTTCCTGCGCCAGCCCTTCGCCAAACGTGAACGAATCGGCCATGCGCCCTGCCACAAACACGTAATCTCCGGCGGCAAGCGCCAGGCTGTATCCTGAAGTGGCATGCACCGCATGCTCAGCGGGACGGATGTGCCGCGCGCGGAAATTGCCGCGCGGCACGATGCCTATCATGTGCACCTCGATTTCCTGTCCGGGCAGCACGAATCCCTGCGTTAGCGTCGATGTGCTCGGCGGAATGTGGTCTTTCAATATGGCACGGCGCGCGTCGTGATAAGACTCGACGGCGCGGCCCGACGTGTAGTTCTGGTCGACGCGCACTATATTGTGCATGTCGCCGCCGCCCGCTTTGAACACCTTGCCGACGTTTTTGAATATCTGCTCGGCCTCGCGCCGCAGTTTCGGACTGTCGCGCCGCGGTGACGTCGTATTCATTACATCGGCAGACATGCCGTTCGCGTAATCCGCAACGCCCTTGTGGCCAGTGGCAAAAATCCAGTTTCCCGCGCGCATGCCGGGCGCGTAACGAATATTTCCTTTGGGTATGGTAACCGGGTGCAATGCTTTGACCGCCGGGCGCTGATTTTTCGGCACGCTGCTTTCCTTGTTATCTGACGCAAAGTAAGCCGCGATTATACGGCGTGCGTGCTGATCTGTTGGTCTAGCAAAGTTCGTGCATAATTGCGTGGCCCTCTATGTCAGGAGCACACGCATGAATTGGTCAACCGTTGCCCTTGTCTTCAGTTTTGCTGTCGCGCAGTTTGCGCAGACCGCGTCCGCCGCCGATGCCAGCAAAGATTACCCGGTGCGGCCCGTTCGCCTCGTGAACCCATTTCCGCCGGGCGGCAGCAGCGATCCGTCATTCCGCCTGCTTGCGGATGCGCTGACCAAATCGCTGGGACAGCAATTCGTGGTTGATAACCGCGGCGGCGGCAACGGCAATATCGGCACCGCTATCGTCGCCAAAGCCAGCGCTGACGGCTATGTCCTGGCGTTTGCGTCGGGGACCACGTTTACCATCAATCCGTTCGTTTACAAGTCGCTTGGCTTCGATCCGAAAAAAGACTTTGACCCCGTCATCAAGTTCGGCAGCGTGCCCAACGTGCTCGTCGTTCATCCGTCGCTGCCCGCGCGCACGCTCGCGGAATTCACCCAGCACGTGAAAACCAAACCTGACGAACTGAATTACGCGTCGGCCGGCAACGGCAGCAGCATGCATCTCGCCGCCGAGCTGTATCAAAAAATGACCGGCACCAAAATGCGCCACATTCCTTACGTGTCGCCCGGTCTGGCAACCCAGGACACCATTGCCAACCGCACCCAACTCATATTTCACCTGCTGCCGGCCGTCGCGCAGCAGGCCCTTGCCGGAAATGTGCGCGCGTTGGCGGTGCTGTCCGCCGCACGGTCGAGTGTGCTGCCCGACGTGCCGACTACCAAAGAAGCTGGTATGCCGGGGCTGGAGGCTGGCACCTGGTATACGCTGATGGCGCCCGCTGGCACACCGAAAAGCATCATCGCCAAGCTCAACCAGCAAATTAACACGACACTCACCGAACCTGCGTTCCGCAAACGCGTGATGGATATGGGCCTCACCATCATGGGAGGCACACCAGAAGAAGTGTCCAGCTACATCGTCTCGGAATCGAAAAAATGGTCCGAGCTGGTGCAAAGCGCGGGCGTCAAGATCGACTAGGGGGCCCGCTGCAGTCCGCTTGTGCGGCCTTCAGGCCTGACATCGCTTGCGCAATGCGTAGTTAAGAATGCCGCCGTGGCGGAAATACTCGGCCTCCTGCCGGGTTTCCAGCCGCGCAATCAAATCGCACTCTTCGCGGCTGCCGTCGGCGCGCGTAACAACACCGCATAGAGTCATTGCAGGCACCAGCGTCTGCCCTAGCCCCGTGATATCGAACTGCTCGCTGCCGTCGAGACGCAACGTGCGACGCGTTTGTCCGGCAGAAAATTGCAATGGCAGCACGCCGGCTGCCACGAGGTTCGCCCGGTGTATGCGCTCGAACGATTCCGCGATGACGGCGCGCACGCCGAGCAGACGCATGCCCTTGGCCGACCAGTCGCGAGAAGAACCCGTGCCGTAACCGCGGCCCGCAATGACAACGAGAGGAATCCCGTCCTTCCGGTAGCGTTGCGCAGCATCGTAAATTGCCATCGGTGCGCGTTCGGGCATATGAAATGTATTGCCACCGGGGCTGCCGGGCGTCATCTCGTTGTGCAAGTGCACGCTCGCCAGCGTGCCCCGTATCATCACGTCGTGATTGAGGCGGCGCGCAGCGAAGCTCACGAAATCGGCAGGCGCAACGCCTTGCGACTGCAGAAATGTGCCGGCCAGCGAGTGCGGCGGAATCATGCCCATCGGCGAAACGTGTTCAGTGGTAACCAGGTCGCCATAAATAGCGAGCACGCGCGCGCCGCGGATGTCGGCGAGCGGCGCCGGCTGCAACTGCACATCATCGAACATCGGCGGCTGCCGAATAGTGGTGCTTGAATTTCCCCACTCAAACTGCATTCCACGCTGGTAAGGCAGCGCCCGCCATTCGGCACTGCCTTCATACAAATGCGCGTAAGAGCGCGTGTAAAGTCCCGGCTCGATTGCCGCGTCCATCAGCGCGCGGACTTCCGCTTCATCCGGCCACAAATCCTTGAGATAAACGGCACGACCTTCCCTGTCGATGCCGAGCGGCTCAGTGCTCAGATCTTTCAATATGGAACCTGCGAGTGCGTAAGCGACGACCAGCGGCGGCGAGGCGAGAAAACTCGCGCG
>CAMBSS010000031.1 GCA_945870465.1 Bordetella parapertussis
GACTTGATGTAATCGCCGAAAGCTTCCGGCGTCGGCAGCGTGAACGGCAGTATGCCCAGCCCGTCGAGGCGTGCCTTGACGTCGGGCGATTCAAGCGAGCGATTGATTTCGCGGTGCAGTTTGATGACGATGCTCCGGGGCAGGCCGCGTGGGCCGACGAAGCCGTACCAGTTGTCAACGGTAAATCCCGGCACGCCGGCTTCGGCCACCGTCGGCAAATCGGGAAACAAGTCCACGCGGTTTGCCGTGGTCATCGCGATGGGCCGGATGCGGCCGGCCTTGACCGAGGCGACCGCGGTCGACACGGTGGCGAAGATCAGTTGAATGTTGCCGCCGACGAGATCGACCATCGCGGGCGCGCCGCCTTTGTACGGCACGTGCTGCATCTTCACGCCAGCCAGCGTATTGAACAGTTCGCCGGCCAGATGATCGGCGCGGCCTGCTCCCGACGAGCCGAAATTGAGCTTGGCCGGGTTTGCTTTCGCATAAGCGATCAGGTCTTTCACCGAATTCACCGGCAGCGACGGATGCACGACGAGTATATTGAGAGCGGTAACCCCGCGCGCAATCGGCGTGAAATCGCGCGTCGGCTCGTACGGCAGGTTGCGGTAGAGGCTGACATCGACCGTCAGCGGCCCCATGGAAGCTTCGATGAGTGTGTAGCCGTCGGGTGTCGAACGCGCGCCGATTTCCAGCCCGACGGTGCCGCCCGCGCCAGCGCGGTTGTCAATGATGACCTGCTGTCCCCACGCGGCACTCAGCTTTTGCGCGAGTGCCCGCGCCGTGATGTCGGCGCCGCCGCCGGGCGCTACCGGCACTATCAAGCGGATGGGCTTGTTCGGGTAAACATCGTCGGCGTGAACGGGCGACGACGCGAAACACAGCACGGCAATCAGGCAAAGTCGCATGGAATTCCCTGGTGAGAGTGGCAGTAAATAGTACAGTACAGCAATTGGCGGCGGCGCGCCGATGCGCGCAAGTTATTCAGCGACACGTTCGTGGCATAATTCTCGTAAGCTGACAGCGGCCTTCGTCAAGAACCTGCTGCGCGCAAACAGAGGAGAAATCATGCATCAACGCAGAATTCTGGCGGGCGTAGCGCTTTTCAGCGTGGCGGCTCTCGCCTGCGCGCAGACTTATCCGAACAAACCGATACGCATAGTCGTGCCGTATCCGGCAGGCGGCCCGATCGACATGACGACGCGTCCACTCGCGCAAAAACTGACCGAGGCGATGGGCAACCCGGTGGTGGTCGACAACCGCGGCGGCGCCAACGGCATGATAGGCACCGACAATGTCGCCAAGTCGCCGCCCGACGGCTACTCGCTGGTGGTGGCGTCGGGCGGCGCCTTCGCGATCGGCCCGCACGTTTATCTGAAAATGCCGTTCGACGTGTTCAAGGATTTCGCGCCGGTCAGCCTCTTCGTTACCCTGCCGCAACTGTTGGCGGTGCACCCGGCGCTGCCAGTGCGCTCGGTGAAGGAACTGGTCGTGCTCGCGAAGGCGCGCCCCAATCAACTCAATTTCGGCTCGTCGGGCACCGGCAGCACGCCGCAGCTCGCTGCCGAAATGCTGAAGAGCGCAGCGAAAATCCAGATGACGCACGTGCCATACAAAGGCATGGGGCCGGCGACTATGGATTTGATCGCCGGCCAGTTGCAACTCGTGTTCGCCGACATGCCGGTGCTGCTGCAGCAGGTGAAAGGCGGCAAGCTGCGCGCGCTCGCCGTCGGCACGCAGACGCGCTCAGCGAGCCTGCCCGAAGTGTCGACCATGGCCGAGTCGGGCTATCCACAGGTCGAGGCCTACAACTGGTATGCGTTATACGCGCCTGCCGGCACGCCCAAGCCGATCATCGCAAAACTGAATGCCGAGGTCGCCAAGGTGATGAGCAATCCCGACATGAAGAGCTACACGCAGAGTTCGGGCGCCGATGCCGCCAGCAGCACGCCCGAGGAACTCGCGGCGCTGCACAAGCGCGAGTACGACAAGTGGAGCAGCGTGGTCAAAGCGGCGGGCATCAAGCCGGAATAGACTAAGCAGTCTTAAAGACAGTTTAGAGCCGCAGATAAACGCAGATGTAATTAGTTATGAGTGAAGGGTAATGGGTAATGCGTTAAGGATGAAGTTACCCATTGCTCCGGGCCCATTCCCCATTACCATTTGAATTGTTTTCGATCTTATCTGCGTTCATCGGCGTTTATCTGCGGCGAATAGTTTTTTGTATTTTTATGATGAGTCTGGTCATTTCGTTCTGCGCGCGTTGTAGGCGAGCGTGAACTGGTCGAGCCGCGGCGCGTAGCTGATGGTCTTGGGTGACGCGATCGAGAACGAATAAAAATACAGCGGCATCACCGCGACATCTTCCATCGCAATTTCGCTGGCGCGCGCGAGCAGGTCCTTGCGCTTCGCGTCATCGAGAGTGAGGAAGGCCGTATTTACCAGGTCGTCGACCTGCGGGTTCGAATAGCGGCCGCGGTTGTTGACACCCCTGCCGTTGGGCAGGTCATGCGTCACGGCGACCGAGTTCAGCGCGGTGGCCATTTCCGACACCGCGCCGGAACTCATCATGTAGATGCTAAATTCGCGCCGGGTCGTTTTCGAAAAATACACGTTCCATGGCATCACTTCGACCTTGGTGACGATGCCGGCGCGCGTCCACATCTGCGCGATGGCCTGGATGACGCGGCTGTCGTTGGCAAGGCGGTCATTGGGGCCGTGCAGCGTGAGGGTCAATCCGTTCGGGAAACCGGCTTCCGTCAGCAGTGCCTTGGCTTTTTTTGGGTCGTAGGGCATTGGCGCGAGTTTGCCCGACGTGCCGAACAGGCCGGTGACCAGCATCTGGCCGGCGGGCGCAGTGGTGCCGGACATGATGCGTTCGCTGATAGCCTTGCGGTCGATTGCGTACGACAGCGCCTGCCGCACTCTTTTATCCAGCAGCGGATTGGCTTTCGCGCCTGGCGCGGGATTGTTGCCGGTGACGAAAGGCGTGACATCGCGTCCCATGTCGAGACCGAGGTAGACCGGCAGCGCCGGCCGGCTTTGCACGACATGGAAAGCGCCGCTCTGCTTTACTTTCGCGATCAGGTCCGGCGGCACGTTTTCGATCAGGTCGACGTCGCCGGACAGCAGCGCCGCCACGCGCCCGCCCTCGTTGCTGATGAAGCGCAGCGTGACCTTTTCCCAGTCGGCGGGCTTGCCCCAATACCTGTCGTTGCGCTTCATGATGATGCGGTCGCCGGGCAGGTGCGCACCGAAAATAAACGGGCCACTGCCGATCATGGCCTTGCCGGTATTGAACTCGTTGGTCGAAGCGCTTTTGCTCGCGGCCGGGATGATAAGGATTTCCGGCAGCATCATCGGCAGCAGCGGGTCCGGGTACTTGGTTTCTATCCTGACCTTGAGCGGATCGATGACGCTCACCTGCTTGATCGAGCGCGTGAAGAGCGCCAGCGACGCCGGCGAGTTGGGCACGTTGGGGGCACGCTCGAACGACGCGACCACGTCGTTGGCGGTGAACGGCGAGCCGTCCGAAAACTGCACGTTCGGGCGCAGCTGGAATTCCCAGGTCGTGTCGCCAACCCGCCGCCACGCGGTCGCCAGCGCCGGCGCCACTTCGAGTTTTTCGTCGAACTGCAGCAGCGCCTGAAAGAAATGCCGCGCCACCGCTTTGTTCGGGGAGTTGTTGGCGAAGTGCGGATCGAGAGAAGTGATCGGTGAGCTCAATCCCACCGTCAGGTCTTCGGCGAGCGCGGGAGGCATGGAGGAAAACGCCAGCGCAAGCATTGACGCGAAAAAATAATTCAGCAGACGTTTCATGGCTGTTCCTCTGGAAGATGGATCGCGCGTTACTTTGCGGGGCGGAAAGTCGGCAGCGGATAGCGTGCCGCTTCCGGCATGGGCAGCAGTTCGACGCGCATATTGCTGGCGATGGAAGCGGGCTCGTTACTGATCACGCGCGCCAGCATGGCGCCGCCGTCGTCGAGCACGATCTCAGCGAGGATGGTGGGTGCTTCCACAGAGAAGGGCGGCGTGACATGGCTGTAGACGTGGCTGTAGGAAACGATTTTGCCGCGCCCGCTGCTGCGCTTCCATGCAATATCGACCGACCAGCAAGTCGGGCACATATGGCGCGGAAAGAAAATCACCGCATGGCAAGCGTTGCAGTGCTGCAGCATGAGTTCGCCGCGGCGCCAGCCTTCGATCAGCGGCGCGTTGGTGGAAGTGAGAGTCGGCTGGGGATAGACGGGAGTAGTCATGAGCGTCAGGTTTTCTCAACGATGATGGCGGCGGCAGCGAGCCCATGGCCGTAGGAAATCATGCCGAAGCCGGAAATGATGCCGCGCGCCGCGTCCTTCACCTGCCGCGCGCCGCCTTCGCCGCGTAACTGGCGCGTGGCTTCCACCATGCCGAGCAGGCCAGCCGAGCCGCCGGCCTGGCCGGTGGACAATTGGCCGCCGCCGGTGTTAAGCGGAAAGCTGCCGTCGTGCGTCATGCGATTGGTTTCAAGAAAGCGGCCAACCTCGCCTTTTTTGCAAAAGCCGAGGTCTTCGATCTGGATCGCTGCCATGATCGGAAAATCGTCGTAGCTGTTCATGAAATCCATGTCCTTGTGCGCGTAGCCCGCTTCGTCGAACAGCGAGTCGCGGAACATTTCCCAGCCGCCGCGCACCGGCGCGATTTCGCCGACGGGATGGTTGTGCCGTTCACGCGCGGAGAGCAGGCGCACGCCCTTGCCGCGTGGCACGCGGTCGAGCGGGCCTATGATCAACGCTTCGGCGCCCGAGCATGGCATGACGCAGTCGTAGAGGCGCAGCGGATCGGCGATCATTTTTGCGTTGAGATAATCGTCGAGCGTCATCGGCCCGCGCAGCAGCGCTGCGTCGTTCAGGCGCGCGTTTGCGCGTTCGTCGACAGCGATGCGTCCCAATTGCTCGCGCGTGGTGCCGTAAAGCTCCATGTGTTTGCGCTGGATGATGCCGTGCAGTCCCGGCGGTCCGCCGGAACCGTGGGGCGCGAGATAATCGGACACCGCAAAAGTGTACTGCGCGATGCGCTGCTTGAATATCGCGACGTCCTGCG
The DNA here is from genome assembly GCA_945870465.1 of Bordetella parapertussis. The sequence goes on from CAMBSS010000031.1 coordinate 5,083, forward strand.
CGCCACCACCGAAGCACAGCACGTAGTCGGCAAGCCCCTGGTCTACCGCGCGCACCGCGTTGGCGATCGACATCAGGGGGCCCGCGCCGGCGGCAGTCGATTTATACGCCCAGGAAATGCTCAGGCCGAAATATTCGGCGGTGGTCACGGCAGTGTCCGAGCCGAGATTGGTGGCGTCCACCGACAGGCCGTTCAGTTCGTCCTTGCTGATGCCGGCGCTTTTGATGGCGTTACGCGCCGCTTCGCCGAGGTAGCCGAAGATGGTCTGTTTCGGCTTCTTGTCGTAAGCGGCGCTGCCGTAGCCGATGATGCCGATGTCTTTCGATACCATTTATTCCCCTGACTAGAATCAGCGCCAAGCGTTGGCGGTGCGGTCGAAGATTTTCCGCTGGCGCCTGGCAGCGGTAATTTCCAGTTGATGCTTGGCGATTTTGCCGGACGTCGTGTGCGGAAATTCGTCCATGTACTCGATGTAGCGCGGCATTTTGAAAGCGGCCAGCTTGTCTTCGCAGTACGCGATCACTTTCGATGGCGTGACCTGCTCGCTCGAAAACCCGGGCTGCAGCACTACGTACAGTTTGACTTCCTCGCCGCGCTTTTCGTCGGGCACGCCGACTGCCGCAGTTTCGAGCACGCCGGATATGCCGGACGCCACCGATTCGATTTCGCGCGCCGAAATGTTTTCGCCGCTCCTGCGTATCGAGTCCTTGATGCGGCCTTCGATATAGAAGTAACCGTTTGCATCCTGGCGGAACAAATCGCCGGTGCGAAACCATTCGCCCACGAACGCGCTCTGCGTGGCGTCAGGCTTGTTGTAATAGCCTTTCAATATGCCGCGGCCGCTGACCCATAGCTCGCCGACCGTGCCGGGTGCGACGTTCTTGCCGTCGGCGCCGACGATACGGCACTTTCTATAAGGCGCGGGCAGGCCGCAGGAACCCGAACCCGTCATGGCCGAGGCTTCGATCGGCATATAAATGGTGGAACCGGTTTCGGTCATGCCGTAGAGCTCGCGCACCGGCGCGTTGAATTTATTTTCCAGCGCCTGGTGCAGGCCCTTGCTCAGGCCGCCGATGGATATCCATGAGATTTTTAGTTTGGCGACGGCAGGCAATTCCGGCAGCTTGGCCACCGCGTCGGTTACCGAGAAAAAATCGATGTCGTGATCGACCAATCGCTGCTGCAGCCCGGTCAGGCTGAAGCGCAGCGCCACGTACGCCGTCGAACCCATGAAAAGGCAGATCAGAAAGCGCCACTTGCCGCCCATATACGAAAGCGGTTTGTCGATCAGCATACGCCGCGGCACCGGGCCCTGGTGCGAGCGCACCCAACCCAGCACCAGCCAGTAATCCTGCGTCAGCATGCAGCCTTTCGGAAAGCCGGTGCTGCCCGACGTGAACTGTATGCTCATCAGCGTATCGACGGTCGGTAACGGCACGGCAGGTGCGGTGTCCGGTGCGGCCTCGACGATACGTTGCCAGTTGTGTGCGTACTTTGCATCCGCGGCACCATGCACGATGAGATTCGACGGCGGCACCAGCGCATCGCGATTTGTCATTTCTGCAAATACGGACAGACAGCTTTCGTCGATGACAAGGAATTTCGCTTCGCTGTCCTGCAGCACGTATTCGAGTTCGCGCGGTTTGTACTGGGTGTTGACCGGCACCATGACGGCGCCGAGCCGCGCCAGCGCCATCCACGTGACGACGTACGCCGGCACGCTGGGCAGCATGACTGCGACATGGGTGCCGGGAGCTACGCCGAGCGCATGCAGCGCATTTGCGCATTTCAGTGTCGCGCGGGCGAATTCGCGAAACGATATGCGGCTGGCATCGTCGACCGATACCCACAGCGGCTGGTCGCCGAAGCGCGCGGCCGCGCCGTCGACGAGCGCGGGCAGGCTCGCGTACGGCACATCCTGTTCAAGGTGGTTGGTGGGCAATTCGGACTTCGCGTAGAGGGGCGGATAATTTTACCGCAATTGTCCGCGCGGCCGCGGCAGGGGCCGCGCCCTCGTCGATCAGAGCGGCGGCGGACGCCGTTTATGCCACGCAGTCGCGTTTTCAAAGGCCCAGCCGATGCGCAAGACACGCGCTTCGTCGTAACCGCGTCCTGCGATCTGCAGCGAAATGGGCAGGCCGCCCGCGGTGAAGCCGCACGGCAGTGCGAGCGCGCACATGTCGAGCAGGTTGAGCGGCCGCGTGAGTATGCTCATAGGCGCCTTGCCCTGATCGATTTCCGCCAATGGTACCGGCGGCAGCGGCGTGGTGGGCATCAGCAAGGCATCGAAGTCGCGCAGCAGGGCATCGATTTGGCGTTGCAGTGTTTTTTTCTCGGCCAGTACCTGTATGTAGTCGGCGGCCGGCATGGTCTTGCCCCAGCGTATGCGGTCGCGCACGTCGCGGTCGAACGGCACATCGTCGCGGTCTATCCAGCCGCGGTTCAATGCATAACCTTCGGCGGCGATGATTTTGCCGGTGAGTTCGGCGAGCCGTTTGTACGAAACCGGCAGCGTGAGCGTGTCGATATGCGCGCCCAATCCGCGCAAGACGTCGAGCGCGGCCGCGAACGCGCGCGCCACTTCGGCGTCGACTTCTCCCAGTTCCTCCGCCGGCAACACGGCGAAGCGCAGTCCCGCAACGCCGGCCTTGAGCCCGCTCATCACATCGGCGGGCCGGTGCGGCCAGGTCTGCGCGTCGAAATGATCGGAGCCGTGCATCGCCGTGAACAGCAGGGCCGCATCTTCGACGTCGCGCGTCATTGGCCCTATGGTGTCGAGCGTTTCGCTCAGATTCAGCGTGCCGTAATTGCTGACGCGCCCCACGGTGGTCTTGAGCCCGACGATGCCGCACAGGCTCGCGGGAATGCGTACCGAACCGCCGGTGTCGCTGCCGAGCGCGGCGGGTGCCAGTGCCGCCGCCACCGCAACGCCGGAACCGCTGCTCGAGCCGCCGGGCGAACGCGGCGTGGCGAGGTCCCACGGATTCCACGGCGTGCCCATCGCCGTATTGGTGCCCCAGGCACCGAACGCGAATTCCACCATGTGGGTCTTGCCGAGGGTAATCATGCCGGCGGCGGTGAGACGTTCGGCGACCGTCGCGGTGACGGGCGACACGCGCTCGCGAAAATACAGCGAGCCGCCGGTCGTGCGTTTGCCTTCGATGTCGATGAGGTCTTTCAGCGCGATGGGAATGCCATGCAGCGGGCCGCGATGCCGGCCGGCCTTGAAGGCGTGGTCCGCATTCTCGGCCGCCGCGCGCGCCTCGTCAGCGTAGACCTCGACGTAGGCATGGAGTTTTTCATCGTGCTGCCGGATGCGCTGCAGATAGCAATCGACGAGCGCGCCCGCACTCAACTCGCCGTCGCGCAGGCGTGCCGCGAGTTCGTGCACAGGTGCAAACGCAAGGGCGTCGTCATTGCCGCCCGCTGATTGAGGGGATTTCGCTGTAGTATTTTTGGTGGCCATGCCCAACTATACCTTGCGCCGGGCGCTGGTGAAACGACAGCGCAGCGTTGCGCTATGATGCATCATATGTATTAAGGCCACACAGTTTGCTTTGCCATAGTGGCAGGTCGCGGTTGCATGCAGGATCCGCGCGACCTCAACCTCATCAGCACGCAAAGGAAAAATATGAACGTTCGAAATCTGGCGCCGGCCATCGCCGCGCTGGCACTGGCAAGTCTGGCGATTGCGACGGCAGTAGCGCAGGAGTATCCGAATAAACCCATCCGGTTGCTGGTGCCGTTCACGACCGGCGGCGGCAACGACACGCTGGCGCGCATTTTCGGCCAGAAATTCACCGAGGCCTGGGGCCAGACGGTCGTCGTCGAAAACCGTCCGGGCGCCGGCGGCACCATCGCCACGGCGCTCGCGGCGCATGCCAACCCCGACGGCTACACGTTGCTGATATCGTCCATTGCGACGCACGCCGTCGGCCCGAATCTGTACCGCGATCCCGGCTACGATCCGATCAAGGATTTCAGCGCTATTTCGCTGCTCGGCATCGCGCCGGTGGTGATGGGCATCAATCTTTCTATTCCGGCCAAGTCGGTGCAGGAATTCATCACGCTGGCGAAAGCCAAGCCCGGCAATTTCAAATACGGTTCGGGCGGCAACGGGTCCGTCATGCACACGTCGGCGATGGTTTTCAGCCAGGTCGCCGGCGTGCAGATGCTGCACGTGCCTTACAAGGGAGCGGGGCCGGCCTATATCGCATTGGTCGGGAGCGAAGTCGATCTCTGCATCGATACGACCGCCGCGCTGCTGCCGCTGGTGCGCTCAGGCCGAGTGCGGGCGCTGGCGGTGGCGCGCAAGACGCGCATGCCCGAGGCACCCGAGATCCCGACGTTCGCCGAAGCGGGCCTGCCCGCTTATGAAGCCAACGGCTGGTACTCGATGCACGCGCCGGCGGGGACGCCTGCGCCCATCATCGCCAAACTCAACGCCGAAATCGCGCGCGTCATGAAGCAGTCCGACATGCAGGAACGCTTTCGCCAGCTCGGCGCCGATGGCGGCGGCGGGCCGCCCGAGCAATTGACCGCGTTCGTGAAAAGCGAACTCGCGAAGTACTCGAAAGTCATCAAAGACGCCGGCATCAAGGCGGAGTAAGCCGCGGCGATAACGGAAATCCGCGGCGGTCGACCGCGGATTCCGGCGGTAGAATTCAAAGAGGATGGTATGTTGGTTGCAAGCTATCGTTTTGGCGCGGTGTTGTTGGCGTGCGGCCTCGCGGTCCATGCGGGTATTGCCGCCGCGCAAAACTATCCGGCCAAACCGGTGCGCATCGTCGTGCCGTTCGGCACCGGCGGCTCCACCGATGCGGTATTCCGCATACTCGGGCCGCGGCTGGCGGAAGGCTTGGGCCAGCAAGTCGTGATCGACAACCGCCCCGGCGCCGCCGGCAGCATCGGTATCGGGTTCGTCGCAAAATCCCCGGCGGACGGCTATACGCTCGGCGTCGCCACGCTCGCTTATGTCGCGAATCCTTTCGTGCTTTCCAAGCTGCCGTACAACACCGAAAAAGACCTGGTGCCGGTCAGCCTCATCACGCTGGTGCCGCTGGTGCTCACCGTGCATCCGTCGATACCTGCGCGTTCGGTCAAGGCGTTCATCGCGCTCGCAAAAAGCAAGCCTGGCATGCTGAACTACGCTTCCGCGGGCAACGCCAGCGCCAATTCACTGGCTGCGGAGCAATTCAAATATCTGGCGGGCATCAACGTCACCCATGTCCCGTACAAGTCGGCGGGCGCCGCTGTCGTGTCGCTGGTCGGCGGAGAAACCGCGGTGATGGTGGCGACGCTGCCGTCCGTGATCGAGATATTCAAATCCGGCCGGCTCGTTCCGCTCGGCGTCAGCACTCTCAAGCGCGATCCGACGCTGCCCGATGTGCCGACCATAGACGAAGCGGGCGTGCCCGGCTACGAAGTTTATGAATGGCAGGGCGTGGTGGTGCCGGCGGGCACGCCGGCGGCCATCATCAATAGGCTGCAGCAGGAGATCGTCAAGGCCCTGCCCGATGTCAAAGAGCGCATTGCCGGCGTCGGCGCGCGCGCAATTGGCAGCACGCCCGAAGAACTGGCCGCGCATATCAAAAGAGAGCTGGCGATCTGGGAAAAGGTCGTGAAGGCGGCGGGCATACGCGCGGACTGAGCGCGCCGGCGCACTGCGCAACTTCGTTTGCGCAAATGCGCGGCACCCTATAAATTCCGCCTCTTCCCATGAAAATACAAACCGCCACCGCGCAGGACATCGAATCGCCGTACGCGTGGACGCGCCTCTTCGTCTCGCTCGTGCTGATGACGATAGGCGGTTCCGGCATGTACACGGTCAGCGTCGTGCTGCCGCGCATCCAGGCCGAATTCGCAGTGGCGCGCGGCGACGCGTCGCTGCCGTACACGCTGGCGATGATCGGCTTCGGTCTCGGCGGCGTTCTGATGGGCAAGTTGTCGGACCGCTTCGGCGTGCTGGTGCCGGTGTCCATAGGCGCGGTGTTTCTTGGCGTTGGTTTTATCGTTGCCGGGTCGGCAACCAGCCTGTGGCAGTTCAGTCTCGCGCAGGGCGTGCTGATGGGGCTGCTCGGCTGCTCGGCGACTTTCGCGCCGCTGGTGGCCGACACTTCTCAATGGTTCTCGCGCCGCCGCGGCATCGCGATTGCAATCTGCATGAGCGGCAATTACATGGCAGGCGCGGTGTGGTCGCCTCTCGTCCAGCATTTCATCGAAACCGTGGGCTGGCGGCAGACCTATATCGGCATGGGCATCTTCTGCCTGTGCTCGATGCTGCCGCTCGCGCTATGGGTCTTGCGCAAGCGCCCGCCGCCGCATGCCCCGCATCCGGCGGAGCCCGAAGCGCTGTCTGCGGAGACGATCCCGCATGCGAAACACGCGGAGTCGGCGCGGCCGCTCGGGTTTTCGCCCGCGGCGCTGCAGGGCCTGCTGTGTGTGGCCGGTGTCGCGTGCTGCGTTGCGATGTCGATGCCGCAGGTGCATATCGTCGCTTACTGCGGCGATCTCGGTTTCGGCTTCGCGCGCGGCGCGGAAATGCTGTCGCTGATGCTGGCCGCCGGCATCGTCAGTCGGCTCGTTTCAGGCTGGATTTCAGACCACATCGGCGGGCTGCGCACGCTGCTGTTGGGTTCGGTGCTGCAGGGCATTGCGCTGCTCGCATTCCTGTTCACCAACGGTGTGACTTCGCTCTACGTGGTGTCGGCGATGTTCGGCCTCTTTCAGGGCGGCATTGTGCCGAGCTATGCGCTGATCGTGCGCGAGTACTTCACGCCGAAAGAAGCCGGCGCGCGCGTCGGCACAATATTGATGGCGACGCTCGGCGGGATGGCATTAGGCGGGTGGATGTCGGGCGCGATTTTCGATTTGACGGGTTCTTATCGTGCCGCGTTTCTCAACGGCACCGCATGGAACCTGCTAAACATCAGCATTGTTTTGTTGCTGATTTATCGCGAGCGTGGCGGTCGCCGGCAGACTCTGGCCGCCGCCCATTGGCGTACGGGTAGCGGCGCAAACAAACCTTGAAACGGAAACCATGAAAAAAACGAATCCCGATGATGCAACTGCAGCTGCCGGCGCCACGCGCCGGCTCGCGGAATTTGCTTCCGCGCTCAAATTTGAAGACCTGCCCGCTGCGGTCGTTGAAAAGGCGAAGACCTGCGTGCTGGATACGCTGGGCTGCTGCATTTTCGGCGCGACGCTGCCGCCAGTGCGCAAACTCGCGACCATGCTGATGGAGGAAAATTGCGCGCAGCAGTCGGCGGCGTTCGGCTTTCCGTACCGCACCTCGGCGTCGCACGCCGCGCTCATCAACGGCACTTCGGCGCACGCCTTTCAGCTCGATGAAATCCACATCGAGGCGACGCTGCATCCAGGCTCGGTTGCAGTGCCCGCAGTGCTGGCGCTCGCCGAGGCGAACGGCGGCATGTCGGGACGCGAGCTCATCACCGCGCTGGTCGCAGGCTACGAATGCGGCATCCGCGTGGGGCTCGCGGGCAAGGGCGGCATGTTCGCGCGCGGTTTTCACAACCAGGGCACGTCGGGCGTGTTCGTCGCCGCTGCGGCGGCGGCGCGCCTGCTGCGTCTCGATACCGTGCAGGTAAAGCACGCGCTGGGCATCGCCGGGTCGCAGGGCGCCGGCCTGATGGCCGTGCAGGAGGGCGCGATGACCAAGGGGTTTCATTCGGGACGCGCGGCGCAAAGCGGCGTGTATGCGGCCAAGCTCGCGCGGCTGGGTTACACCGGAATTCCGGACGTGCTGGAAGCGCCATACGGCGGATTTTTGAGTTCGCTGGTCGGCGAGTGCGCGCAGGAAAACCTGACTGCCGGGCTCGGCGAGCGCTGGGAAATACTCCGCGTCGGCTTCAAACCCGCGCCGGCATCCAACGGCAGCATCACGGCGATGGCCGCGCTAGACGACATCATGCGCAAACACAATCTCAAGGCGGACGACATCGAGAGCGTGACAGCGCACGTCAGCACCAACACCCTGCATCATTGTGGCTGGGAATACGATCCCGCCAGGATACAGGGTGTGCTCGCGGCGCAGATGAATTTGCGTTACGGCATGGCGGTCATGGCGCTGGAGCGGCGCGCGACGGTCGAGCAGTTCACGGAAGACAAGATGCGCGATGCGGTGATCCTCGATTTCGTCCGCCGCGTGAATGTCGAACTGGAACCGGCGTTCGACGCGGACGGCGGCAAGTTTCGCGTCGCATGCCGGGCGGTGGTGGTCTGCCGCAACGGAGAAAAACTGGAAGCGCAGGTGCTTTATCGCAAAGGCAGCCACGAAGACCCGATGAGCGCGGCGGAAATCGACGCAAAATTCATGGAGCTCGCCGGCAGATCGTTTGCGCCGGAACAAAACCAGCGCATCGCGGCGACAGTGGCGCGGCTCGAGCAGATTGCCGATTCCAATGAGCTGACCCGGCTGCTGACCGCTGCAAGCTAGTCAGTCGAAACGCGGCGGCTTGTCCGCCGTCATCGGCAAGCGCGGGATGGCGGATGGTAATATCCCGTCAAATTTTTACAGGCTACGCGATGAACGGGTTGTTTTCAGCAATTGATTTGCCCGCACTGGTATTAAGTGAGCCGTGCGTGTTACAGCAGCAGGGAGCGAATTTTGCATGTTTGACTTGATCCTCGAAGACGCACACATCATCGACGGCAGCGGGCAGCCGGCATTTCGCGGATCCATCGGCATACGTGACGGCAGTATCATCAAGGTCGGCGATCTTGCAGCCGAAACTGCCGCCGGCCGGGTCGATTTGCACGGACTCGCTGTTGCGCCCGGTTTCATCGACTCGCATACGCACTCCGAGATTTCGCTGCTTGCGCGCCCGGGCGCCGAGCCCAAGGCGAGGCAGGGCGTGACGACGGAGATTCTCGGCAACTGCGGATTTTCCGCGTTTCCGCTTGCCGCGAGTTCCCGCGACGCCTACATCAATTACGCGCAGCCGATTTTCGGACATCCGCAGATAGCCTGGGATTGGCCGGACTGGGACGGCTACGCGGCACGCCTCGCGCGCGACGGCATTGGCGTTAACGTGGCCACGCTCATCGGCCATGGCGCGCTGCGTTCGGCGGTGATGGGCCTGGAAAACCGCGCACCGTCAGGCGCCGAACTCGAGCGCATGAAAGCGTTGGTGGCTACGGCGATGCAGAGCGGCGTGTTCGGCCTCTCGAGCGGCCTTGCCTACGTGCCTGGAATTTACTCCGACACCGACGAACTCGCCGAACTGGTCAGCGTCGTCGGTAGTCATGGCGGGCTTTACGCCACGCACGTGCGCGATCAGGTGGACGGACTGGTGGCCTCGGTCGAAGAGGCGCTCGAGATCGGGCGGCGCGCGCGCACCCCCGTGCTGATATCCCACCACAAGGCGGTTGGCAGCCGCAACTTCGGCAAGGTCGAGCTTACGCTGGGCATGCTCGACACCGCGCGCTCCCACGGGCTTGCCACCTATTCCGACATGTATCCGTACATCGCAGGCATGTCGACCATGACTTCCGTGCTGCCGCCGTGGGTCTTGGAGGGCGGCTTGCCCGCGATGCTGGTGCGGATCGCAGATCCGGGGGTGCGGCAGCAGATTGCGCGCGACATCGATACCGGCTTGGCCGGATGGGAAAATCGTATCAAAGCGGTCGGCTGGAACAATATCGTGATCACCACCGTGAACACCGACGGCAACCGCGATCTCGAGGGCCTGACGCTCGCCGACGCCGCAACGCAGCGCGGCAAGCCGCATCTCGCTCTGCTGCTCGACCTGCTGCTGGAAGAGGGTGGCAAGGTGGGCCGCATTACGCGCGGCTCCTGCGACGAGGACATGGTGCGCGTTCTGCAGCATGAGCACACGATGATAGGCTCCGACGCGATCGATGCGGACAAGGCGCATCCGCGCCAGTACGGAACTTTTCCGCGGGTTCTCGGCGAGATGGTGCGCGAACGCCGGCTCCTGTCGCTCGAGACCGCGGTATACAAGATGACGGGCCTCACCGCCCGCACCTTCGGCCTGGCAGATATCGGCCTGATCGAGGCGGGCCGGCGCGCGGATTTGGTGGTCTTCGACCCGGCGCTGATCAAGGACGCCGCTACTTACGCGGAACCGCGCTGTTTTCCGGCCGGGATAGAGGCGGTGATGGTGGGCGGGGTATGGAGTGTGCGTGACGGCCGGCTGACCGGCCAGCTCAATGGCCGGGTGTTACGCAAGCGCGCGGCCTGACGAGTAGAGAAAAGCCGCGCACGCTGCGGCGATTCTTACTGGACGGGATCGATCTTCGCGGCGCGCACCACTTCCCTGTACTTGGCTACGTCGCGTTGGACGACGTCGATAAAAGCCTGCGGCGGCCCGTCGGCGATCGCCAGGCCCTCGCCGGCCAGACGCTCTTTCACGTCGGGTAATTGCAGCGACCGACGCACGGTCGTATTCCACTGGCTGACGATGCCGGCCGGCAGCCCCTTGGGACCCCACAAGCCGTACCACACCGTCGCCGCGTAGCCCGGCACCGTTTCGGCAATGGCGGGTATGTCGGGAATCGCGTCGTTGCGCTTGGCGCTGGTGATGCCGATACCGCGCAGGCGGCCGGCCCGGTGCAGAGGCAACACTGAGGGCAGGCTGCCGAAAATCAGTTGTATCTGGCCGCCCAGCAGATCGCTCATGGCCGCGCCGGTTCCCTTGTAGGGCACATGCGTCATGCGCGTGCCCGCCTTGAGATTGAAAAGTTCGGTGACGAGATGGGTATTGCCGCCAGTGCCGGTGGACGCATAGTTGAGTTCGTCCGGGCGCGCCTTGGCCATCGCGATCAATTCCTTGACCGAACGCGCCGCGACGGAGGGATGCAGTGAAATCAGCAGACCTGTCTCGCCGATCAGCGCGATCGGCGCGATGTCGGTAATCGGGTTGTAAGGCAGCTTGAAGATCGCGGCGTTTGTAGCATAGCTCGTCGAGACGAGACAGAGCGTATAGCCGTCGGGTGTGGCGCGTACAGTCAGTTCAGCGCCTATCGTACCCCCGCCGCCGCCCCGATTGTCGATGACGACGGGCTGGGCGAACGCGTCGGTTGCTTTCGGCGCCAGCGCGCGCGCAATAATATCCGTGCCGCCGCCGGGCGCGAAAGGCACGATCAGGCGGACCGGGCGCGCAGGATAGGTTTCGGCCCTGGATTGCGTGGCGGCGAGACCGGCGCAGGATGCGGTAATGCAAAGCAAATGGGTGACAACGTAAAGTGTGGAGCGTGACAACGCGGCTCTCCAAAAAGTGCAAGGGCGAAACAAAACAGGGCTGAATGCGGGCGGGAAATCCGACGATTGAGCTTAGCATAAACCGCGCCAGCTTCAGGAGGGTGGCATGCCGCGCAGTGACCCGTTCATCGTCGTTGGTTTCAGAGATAGTCCGGTCGGCGTCCGCTGACTGATATCGAACTCGAGGTTTGTCCGCTATCATTCACGGGCGCGCCGCGTTTCGTGGCCGGCGCATTCCGTCATTTCCCGAACGAGGCCCGTAATGCTGCGTGCGATCTCCGTGGCGCTGTGTCTGACAGCGCTGGTTCCCGTGAACTGCATGGCGCAGGCCGACCGCTTTCCCGCCAAGCCGATTCGCATGATCGTCCCTTTCGCCCCGGGCGGAGGCACCGACATGATTGCGCGCGTGCTGGGCCAGGAGGCGTCCGGCGGGCTCGGGGCTGCGATCGTGGTGGACAACCGCGGCGGCGCCGGCGGAGCCGTTGGCACCGAGCTTGGCGTGCGCGCGCCGGCCGACGGTTATACGCTGACGCTCGGTTCAGGCAGCTATGCGACGAGTGCCGCGCTGTCCGATCTCAGCTACGATCCAGTCAAGGACATCACGCCCGTCATCCTGATCGGCGAAAGCCCGTTCATCATGACCGTCAATCCGGCGGTGGCGGCGAACACCCTGCAGGATCTGATTCGTCTCGCCAAGGCCAAGCCCGGCTCATTGAGTTACGGCACGACGGGCGCGGGCGGTATCACCCATCTGGCGGTGGAGCTTTTCGACATGATGGCAGGCACGCAGATGGTGCAGATCCCGTACAAGGGGACCGCACCCGCGCTCAACGACGTCATCGGCGGACAGATCCCGGTAATGCTGGGCACGGCGCCGTCGACTTTGCCGCACGTGAGATCAAAGCGTTTGCGCGCGCTGGCGGTGACGTCGGCCAAGCGCTCGTCGTTCGCGCCCGAGCTGCCGACAGTGGCGGAAGCCGGCGTGCCCGGTTACGAAGCAGTGACGTGGTACGCGGTGTGGGGGCCGGGAAAACTGCCGAACGCCGTGGTCGCGCGATTGAACGCCGAGTTTGCCAAGGCGCTGACCGTGCCGGAGATCCGCAAAAAATTCGAAGTCGAAGCGCTGGAAATCCGCGGCGGCGAGCCGCAGGTGCTGGCAAAACTGATGGTGCGGGAAATCGCAAAATGGCAGGCCGTCGTGAAAAAAGCCAATCTGAAGCCAACATCATGAGTGCAAAGATACGCAGGATAGAAGCGCGCGATGAGCAACGCTGGCGCGAGTTGTGGGACGGCTATTGCCGTTTTTATGAAAGAGAGCCGGCGCCCGCCATCAACGACCACACCTGGAAACGCCTCAGGGACGCGGCCTCGCCAGTGCACGGCATCGTCGCCGAAGAAGCGGGCCGCGTGATCGGCATCGCCAATTACATCATTCACGAAAACACTTCCACGCTGACGCCGGTCTGCTATCTGCAGGACCTGTTCGTCGATCCGACGCTGCGCGCCGGCGGCGTGGGCAAGCAGCTGATCGACTGGCTGGTGGCGGAAATGAAGGCGCAGGGTTGGTCGCGCCTGTACTGGAACACCAAAGAAAACAATTACCGCGCGCGCGGCCTCTACGACAAATACACGCCGCACAGCGGGTTTTTGCGTTATGTCGTCAATAATCCAGCGGCTTGAAAACGACCCGATTTCGGGGTGGCTGCTGACTTGTTTAATTATATAAATCAGGTAATTACGCGGCATCTGACCTGGTAAAACGGGGGAAAATGGCGGAATTTGCCGCGAAACCGCCCGCCGGGCCGGCCGGGCACAGGGTCTACGGGATGGTAAGCGCCGGAATTCCCGCGCTTTTTAGCACATGCTAAAAAGGCCAACTCAGTCTAAAATGCCGCCCGGCAGAACATTTCGCACAACCCTTCGGCAATAAACCCAGGCAAGCTGAATTTTTATAGGCGACAAAATGGCTAGGCAAAAAGAAATCAAGCTTTATCGCAACATCGGGATCATCGCGCACATCGACGCGGGCAAGACGACGACGACCGAACGCGTGCTGTACTACACCGGCAAAAAGCACCAGATCATCGACGTGCATGACACCAAGGACGGCAAGTCGAGCACGACGACTGACTACCTCGAGCAGGAGAAGAAGCGCGGCATCACGATTCAGTCCGCTGCCGTCTCTACCGAGTGGAAAGGACATCAGGTCAACATCATCGACACCCCGGGCCACGTCGACTTCACCATCGAGGTGAATCGCAGCCTGCGCGTGCTCGACGGCGCAGTCGTGGTGTTCGACGGCGTTGCCGGCGTGGAGCCGCAGACCGAAACCAACTGGCGCCTCGCCAACCAGTACAACGTGCCGCGCATGTGCTACATCAACAAGATGGACCGCATGGGTGCCAATTTCGAAAAAGCCATCACCGGCATCAAGGAGCGCCTCGGCGCCAACATCGTGCTGTGCCAGATCCCGATCGGCAGCCACGACGAATTCGAAGGCATGGTCGATCTTATCCAGGGCTGCGGCTATGTGTGGGCAAGCGAAGACAAGGACGCCACGTGGGAGACCATTCCCATCGAGGAAATGAAAGGCCGTTTCAGCAAGTTTTCCAGCACGCGCGACAACCAGTGGATGAGCGATCTGCTGGACCTGCGCCGCGAAGCGCTCGAAACCGCGCTCGCGCTGGATGACGACGCGTTCATGGATTTCGTCGAGAACGGCAAGTTCGACATCCAGAAGGTCAAGGATTGCATCCGCAAGGGCACCGTGACCGGTAACCTGGTGCCGATCTTCTGCGGCTCTTCATTCAAGAACAAGGGCGTGCAGCAACTGCTCGACGGCGTGGTGGACTACCTGCCGTACCCCGGCGAAAACGGCGGCATTTCGCTGGTAGATCAGGACGGCAAGGTGATCGGCGAGCAGGAAGTGAAAGACGATGCGCCGGCACGCGCGCTTGCATTCAAGGTGATCAACGACCAGTTCGGCACGCTGACTTTCGTGCGCGTCTATTCGGGCGTCATCAAGAAAGGCGACACGCTGTACAACGTCACGCGCGACAAGAAAGAGCGCATCGGCCGTATCGTGGAAGTGCAGGCCGACGAGACCAAGGACATCGCGGAAGCCTGCGCCGGCGACATCTGCGCGTTCGTGTCGATGAAAGACACCGAGACCGGCGATTCGCTCTCCGATCCGGATCACCAGGCGCTGCTTGAGCGCATGCGCTTTCCCGATCCCGTCATCAGCGTCTCGGTCGAACCCAAGACGCGCTCCGACATCGAAAAAATGTCTACGGCGCTCTACAAGATGGCGAAAGCGGATCCGTCGCTGCGCCTGGCAGTGGACCAGGAAACCGGCCAGACCGTGTTGCGCGGCATGGGCGAACTGCATCTTGAAGTAACCATCGACCGCATGCGTACTGAGCTGGGCGTTGAAGCCGTCATGGGCAAACCCAAGGTCAGTTTCCGCGAAGCCTTCGGCAAGGTCGTCGAACACGTCTACACGCACAAGAAGCAGTCGGGCGGTTCAGGCCAGTTCGCCGAGGTAAAAATGGTGTTCGAGCCGCTGCCGGCAGGCACCGGCGTGGAATTCGTCGACGAGGTCTCGGGTGGCCGTATTCCGCGCGAGTTCATCCCGTCGGTCGAACACGCGATCCGCACTGAGTGCAAGAAAGGGCAGGTCGCCGGCTACGAAGTCGTCGACTTCAGGGCCCGCCTGCTCGACGGCAAGTTCCATGACGTCGACAGCTCGGCGCTGGCGTTCGAAATTGCCGGCCGCGCGTGCTTCCGCGAATCGCACCGCGCGAGCAAACCGAAATTGCTGGAGCCGGTGATGAAAGTTGAAGTCGTTACCGAAGCCGATTATCTCGGCGACGTGATCGGCGACATCAACCGCCGTCGCGGCCAGGTGACCGACCAGGGACAAAAAGGGCCGAGCGCTTTCATCCAGGGCTTCGTGCCGCTGGCGGAAATGTTCGGCTACATCAACTTCCTGCGCTCGGCGACCAGCGGTCGCGGCACGTTCACGATGGAATTCGACCATTACGCCGAGGTGCCGGCTGGCCTCGTCGACAAGCTGATGGAGAAGGAAGCGGCTTAACGCCCATTCGGCAGGACATCCGCGATGCGGGTGCCCATATGACAACGGCAGGGTCTTCCCTGCCGTTTGTTTTGGTGGAACCTCAGTGGATGGTGTAGCCGCCGTCCACGATCAGGTTCTGTCCCAGCAGTAATTCGGGCGCGCTGGCGGCAAGAAAGAAAGCGACTTCCGCGATTTCGTCCGGCCGGCCCAGGCGTTTGATGCGCATGTACGCATTGCGGTCGTTGCCGGCGTTTTCCCGCTCAGCGTTTCTTGGTCAGCGCGGCCAGTGCTGCGCGCGTCTTGTTCCACTCGGCATCTGCCCGGTTGTAGTTATTGACGGCTTCGCTCCAGGTATTGCCTGACACCTCGGCCTTGGCCCCGGCATTGCGGCGGCTGGCTGTGGCTTTGCGGCGATCCGAATTGGGCTTGCGCCGCTCGGCGTCGCCGCTGCGCTGCTCGACCCGCGCCTGCGCGATGGCGGCGTCCTTATCGCGTTCGGCGCGCGCCTTGGCGGCCAGGGCCAGCGCTGCGTCCGCTTTGTCTCGTTCGATTTTCGCCCTGGCGACCGCTGCTTCCAGCGCCGCGCGATCGTGCATCAGCGATTCCGTGCGTTCGACCCCGGCCAGCGCGGCGGTCAGCTTTTCGATTTCGGCACTGGCCCTGTTCCATTCGGCGTCAGCCCGGGTCCAGTTGGAGCGCACTTCGTCATAAGTGGCGCTGGCATCGTCCTGCTTGCGCCAGTTGGCGCCGGCCTTGGCGCGGTCTTCGCTGGCTTTTTCGCGGTCGGCGCGGGCTTTGGCGAGTGCTGCTTCGATTTTTTCGCGGGCGTTCATGGTGGTTGGACTGTGCTTTTCTGCAGAAACCCAATGCGGGACTTGAGTGTATAGCAGCTATAGCCCGACAATTGCCGCGCTTAATCCGCGCGCGCGATGTTGTCGTTCGCGCCGCCCGGTGGGTAGGGCACGATTAAACGAATCGACTTCGAAGGATAATTTTGCGCGGCTGCGGCGCCTGCGCAGCAGATGCCCGCCGCAAGTGCGAACCGGAGAAAGCGGAAACTCCGCGCGGTTTTCATCGTCTCCACCCCGTCTTGTCTTGTTCTGGATTGCCGGCGGCAGTGCGCGCCGAACCGCTATGTTAGAGCATTTCGACGCGGCGGCGGTGCGCTGTTATCCTACGCACATAACAAGAGTAAAGATCGGGTTGCAATGTCGGGGGAAGAAGTTCAGTTGCTCGGAGGTGGCGCGCCGTGAGCACAATTTCAGAAACATCGGCTCTCGCGCCGTTCCGCGTGCGCAGTTTTCGTTTCCAGTGGCCGGCCGATATGGCGACCTCGTGGGCCTTCGAGATGGAGTCGCTGATCCTCGGCTGGTACATACTGGTCGAGACGAAGTCGGTGCTGATGCTCGCGGTATTCGCGTCGCTGCAGTTTACCGGCACCCTGATCGGCCCCATGGTGGGCGTGATGGGCGACCGCATCGGTCATCGCAACCTGCTGTGCATCATGCGTGCGATTTACGCGTTGCTGGCAGCCACGCTGATGATTTTGACTTTCGCCGGCGTGCTGACTCCCGTCCATGTGTTCGTCATCGCTGCGCTGTCGGGCCTGGCGCGCCCTTCGGACATCGGCACGCGCGCGGCAGTGGTCGGCGACACCATGCCGGGCGCGCAGTTGATGGCGGCGATGGGCATACAGCGTACTACGCAGGACACCGCGCGCATCGCCGGCGCGCTCACCGGCGCCGGCCTGGTTGCCATGCTCGGCATGGGGCCGGCCTACGCGGTGGTCGCCAGCCTGTATACGATCAGCCTGTTGCTGACCTGGAAAGCGGGCACTCATGCTACGACTCATAGCGCCGCCCCGGCACATGCCGGCGCGCGCCCATCGCCGTGGCGCGACCTGAAGGAAGGCCTTGCCTACGTGCGCGACACGCCGCTGCTGCTCGCGGTGATGTGCCTCGCCTTCCTGCTCAACCTGACGGCGTTTCCGTTGTCGAACGGCCTGCTGCCGTACGTGACGAAAGAGATTTATCACAGCGACCAGGCGGTGCTGGGCTATATGGTCGCCGGCATTGCATTCGGCGCGTTGCTGGGTTCGATATTACTGAGCAGAATCGGCAGCGCCATCCGCGCGGCCCGCGTCACCATCATTTCCAGCCTGGTATGGTATGCAATGCTGATAGTGTTTTCGCAACTGGAAAGTTCCGCCGGCGGCATTCTGGTGCTGATGTTCGTCGGTTTCGCGCAAAGCACGAGCCAGGTGCCGATGGCGACGATCTTGCTGCGCAACGCGGATGCGGCGCTGCGCGGGCGCGTGATGGGGATACGCATGCTGGCCATCAACGGCAATATGCCGGGCCTGCTGATATCGGGGCCGTTGATCGCGGGTTTTGGCTATCCGCTCACTGCGGCGCTTTATTGCACGATAGGTGTCGTCTTCACCGTGATCATCGCCGTGCACTGGCGCGCGCAGCTGTGGCGGCGCGAGGCGCCGGCGAACAAGCGCTAAGAGTGCCTGACACAATGAACACGTGCACGGTGCTGTCAGAATTGTTAAGGGCCTCGACGCACAGAAAGATTTAACCGCAAAGGACGCGAAGGACGCAAAGGAAACCCCTGTGAAAATAAAAGGAACTGGCGCGGCAGGCTCCACGTGGGCGCACGTTAGAAATGGAGTCAATTTGGTATCAGGCCGATCTTGAAGTTTTCCTTCGCGTCCTTTGCGTCCTTCGCGGTTCAAGAGGTTTCGGCGCGTTAAGTTTCGCGGTCACTCCATGTTCTTCACGTTCGCCGCCGGCGTCATTTCCATCTCGCCGAGTTTCATCACTTCTTCCGGCGTGAATCCCGGCGCGACTTCTTCGAGCACGAAATGGTCGTCCTGCCAGTGCAGGAGTGCCAGGTCGGTGACGACGTAATTCACGCAACCTTTGCCGGTCAGCGGGTAGGCGCAGGCGCGTTTTACTTTTGGCCGGCCTTTGCTGTCGCAATGTTCCATCACGATGATGAGATCGCCTTTGCCCGACAGCAGGTCCATGGCGCCGCCGATGCCGCCGCGTTTGGCGTCCGCCGTGCTCCAGTTGGCGACGCTGGCGGTCTGGTCTACTTCATAGGCGCCGAGGATGACGGTGTCGATGTGGCCGCCGCGCGCCATCTCGAACGACGTGACGCTGTCGAAAAAAGACGCGCCGGGCTTCAATGAGACGAACTGGCCGGCCGCGTTGTAGACGTCCGGATCAACGTCGTCGCCGGTCACCATTTCGCCGTAGCCGAGCACGCCATTCTCGGCATGCAGGATCACGTCGCGGTTCTGCAGGTAGTTCGACACCATCGTCGGAATGCCCACGCCGAGATTGACGTAAGTGCCGTCTTTCACCAGTGCGGCGGCGCGTTTGGCGATGCCGGCGCGGGTGAGCGCAGGCTTGCCGTTGTAGAGGCGCGGCTGGTCGGACGGCCGCCGCTCGGGGCGGCGCCACGCCTTGCCGTCGACGACCTGCGTGGTCTTGACGATACGCGACACGAATATGCCCGGCAGATCGATCAGCTCGGGCGGGATCACGCCGGGCTCGACGATTTCATCGACTTCCACGATGGCGACGCGCGCGGCTTTGGCGAAGCTCGGATTGAAATTCTGGCTGCCGCCGCGGAACTGCACATTGCCGAGACGGTCGGCGCGATAGCCACGCAGGAACGCGTAGTCGAGATGTATCGCGTGCTCGAGCACATGTGTCTTGCCGTCGAACTCGCGCGTCTCCTTGCCGTTGGCAATATCGGTGCCCACGCTGGTCGGCGAGTAGAAGGCCGGAATGCCGGCGCCGCCCGCGCGGCAGCGCTCGACCAGGATGCCCTGCGGCACGAGTTCCACTTCCATCTCGCCGGCGGCTATCTGGTCTTCGCTCGAGGTCGGCGTGCCGGGCCGCACCGAAAACGCGGCGATCAGTTTTTTGATCTGCTTGTTTTCGGCGAGGATCTGGCCGCGTTCCGCGCCCGGGTCGCCCAGCGAGTTGCAGACGATGCACAGGTTCCTGGTGCCCTTGTCGCGCAAGGCAAGTATCAGGCTGGTGGCGAACCGGTGGCCGACGCTGAACCCCGCGATGGCGATGGTTGCGCCGGCGGGAATGTCCGCGACGGCCTGTTGTGGTGTGGGGATTGCCTTGTCCATGCCGATTTCCTTTGTAAGCTGCTTTTTATATTTCTTGATCCCGGGCGGGCAGACGGGGATTCTACAATCAAACCCCGGTGGCGCGGCGCGCAACGCGTCAGCCGTTCTGTGACAAAATCGCAGCCAGGAGGAGTTCCCATGATTGATTTTGCCAAGCGGCGTCTCGCCCGCGGCCTGCTGGTTGTCATCGTCGCCGCCGTTCCGGGCGCGGTGGTGGCACAGGCTTTTCCGAACAAGCAGCTGCGCATGATTATCGGCTTTCCCGCCGGCAGTTCGAGCGACGTCGTCGGGCGGCTGGTCGCGCAGAAAATGAGCGAGGGCCTCGGCCAGCAACTGGTGTTCGAGAACCGTCCGGGGGCGGGCGGCAACATCGGGGCTGAAGCGGTCGCCAAGTCACCCGCCGACGGCTACACCTTGCTGTATGCGAACACCGGCATCGCGGTTGCGGTCAGCGCCTACGAGAAGCTGGGATACGACGTGTCGCGCGATTTTGTGGCGGTCGGGCAGGCTGTCGCCGGCCCGCATTTATTGATCGTCAACATGGCGCTGCCGGTGCAGTCGGTGAAAGACCTGATCGTGCTCGCCAAGGCCAAGCCGCGCGGCTACAACGTGGCGTCCTCGGGCAACGGCAATTCCGATCACTTCGCTTACGAACTGTTCCGCTCGATGACCGGTGCGGAGATGGTGCACGTGCCGTACAAGGGTGGCGGGCAGGCCACGATCGATGTGATTAGCGGGCAGATGGCCGCTTATTTTTCCGGCATGGCGGGCGGGTTACCGCACGTGCGATCCGGCAAGGTGCGCGGGCTCGCGGTGACAACGGCGCAGCGCTCGCAAATCGCCCCCGACATTCCGACCATGATAGAAGCCGGGGTGCCCGGGTACGAGCACGTATTGTGGAACGCAGTGTTCGCGCCGGCCGCGACGCCGAAGGATGTCGTCGCGCGGCTCGAAGCGGAACTCGTCAAAACAGTCGGTGCACCGGATCTGCGCGAGCGCTTCGCCGCGCTCGGCGTTGAACCCAACAGCAGGACATCCGCGCAAATGGCGGCTTACCTCAAAACAGAAATCGATAAGTACGGCAAAATTGTGCGCGAGATAGGCCTTAAAATAGACTGAACATTGCAGTACATCACTTGGGAGAAAGAACATGCATTTGAAGGGAAAAGCAGCGGTAGTCACCGGCGCGGGCCGTGGCATAGGGCGCGCAGTTGCGCTGTTATTGGCTGAGCAGGGTGCCAGCGTGGTCGTCAACGACCCCGGTGTCGGCCGCGGTGGTGAAGCGACCACGGAACGCCCGGCCGACGATGTCGTCGCCGAGATCGTCAAGGCGGGCGGCAAAGCGTCGCCGAACTACGATTCGGTCGCGGACTATCTGAAAGCCGGCCTGATGATCAATCAGTGCATAGAGCAGTACGGCAAGATCGATATCCTGGTCAACGTCGCCGGTAATCTGCGCGAGCGCATGATCTGGAACATGTCGGAAGACGATTTCGACGCGGTGGTCACGGTGCACCTGAAAGGCCACTGGAACACCTGTCATCACGCGGTCAAGTTCATGCGGCAGGCGGGCCACGGCCGCATCGTGAATTTCTCGTCCGACGCGTTCAAAGGCTCGGTAGGCCAGTGCAATTACAGCGCGTCCAAGGCCGGCATCATCGCGCTCACGCGCTCGATCGCCAAGGAAACCTACAAGAACGGCATTACCGCCAACGCCATCTGCCCCGCGGCCGACACGCGGATGACGCTGACCGATACCGTCAAGGAAAACCGCCGGCGCAAGTTCGAAGCCGGCCTCATGACCAAAGAGCAATACGATTTGACGCTGGTGCACCGTGGTCCGGAATATATCGCGCCCATGGTCGGTTACCTGTGCACTGATCAGGCCGACATCGTCAACGGCCAGGTGTTCCACGTCGAGCGCGGCCGCATTAACACCTATTATTTCGGCGAGGACTACAAGTTCCTGCACAAGGGCGACGACGGCATGTTCACCGTCGACGAACTGCTGGAAACCGTCCCCGGCTCGCTGATGACCGGCATCGTGCCCGTGGCGCCGCCCGTGAAAATGAAAGACGCCGTGAAATCCGGCGACGTGAAGAAGGAAAAAGCGGGTTAGATAGCATTGGGGGGGCGATTATTCGAGCCCCCCAAGACCTTCGTTTCCATCTCGCGTCCTGCGGGTACCTCGTGCAGAGCCTGCTGTTCAGCGAAAAGCTCAAGCAGACGCTCAATGCGTATCACAACCGCGCCATTGCCACGCAGGAAGTGATTGAGGAACTGATCAAGCTGGCAAAAGAGCTGGACGCCGCCGGCAAGCGTGGCGAAAACCTCGGTCTGACGGACGATGAAGTCGCGTTTTACGATGCGTTGGTCGCGAATCAATCCGCGGCGGAGGCAATGGGTGATGACAAGCTGAAGGTTATCGCGGCCGAACTTATCACCCAGGTGCGTAAGAGCGCCACAATTGACTGGACGCTACGTGAAAGCTCCCGCGCCAAGATTCGGGTTTTAGTGAAACGCATATTGAATAAATACGGCTACCCACCAGACCTGCAGGAAGAAGCGGTAAAGACGGTGCTTATGCAGGCGGAACTGCTCTGTGCGGATTGGGCGACGACTTAGTTCCGCTTTGAGCTAACAGCAGCCGAAAATTGCTTGGCCAATTTAAGGCTTTGTCCTTGATAGTTCGAGTTGCTGTCCTGACCGTACAGCAGTTCCGGCGGGGCCGCCATACGTTCATAACGAAGCCAACCCACCGTCTGCCCGTGCTCGAGCAGAAAAGGCACTTCGTGTGAACGTACTTCCAGGACCCCCCGGCTGCTTCCCGCTTTATTTGTCTGAGCGTTCCAGCCAAAGCCGGGATCAAAAAAGCCGGCATAGTGAACGCGGAACTCCCCGGCGCGGGTATCGTACGGCAACATCTCGGCCGCATATTCCGGCGGCACCGCGATCGCTTCTTTGGTCATCAGAATATAGAACTCGTCTGGGTCCAATATCAGCGGAGACGTTTTGTGGAAACGAATTTCTTCCCAAAAATCCAGTGGATTATAATCCCGTTTTTCCAGGTCGATTCGCTTGGTATGTTTTTTTGCCCGGTATCCGATCAGGTCACCGTCTTCGCCCGAACCTTCCAAGTCCACTGTGAAGGGCAGTACGCCCCTTGCGCCTGATCTTGCATTTTTCTCGCGGTCATTGAAGTCTACGACCTGACCTTCGTCCAGAAGTTTTTGCCAGTCCGCGGACGTGATGCGGTTCGGCGCCTCTCCTCGTGTACGGCGAAACCGCAGTTGGTTCAAGCGCGTTCCAGTTTTTACGACCACGCTGAAACTTCGCGGCGCTACTTCTATATAAAGCTCTCCCTTATATCCTTCTCTTACCTGATCGAAAATTGTGGCCTCGTCGGTAATCAGGCGCGTCAAAATATCCAGGCGTCCGGTGGAACTCTTTGGGTTGGCAAAGGCAGCCACCTCACTTCTCAAATTAATGGATTCCAGGAGAGGAATAACGTAAATGCGCCCTTTTTCCAGGACAGCGCCATTGCGAATATCGATCCTGAAGTCGTCTACCCGATCATCCAGTTGTCTCATTTTATCGAGGACTTTTACGCCGCTACCGGGAAGAAAGCTCGTGCCAACCGGGTAAGCATACTCGCCGAGTCGCAGGTCTATGCTGGCGGGTTGAATCTGATCGTCATCAATCTTTGTCATGATTGCTGCGGTCTTGATTTCACCGTTGTTCAGCATCTCCTTGATCTTCTGACTGGGGAGTATTCCTGTGTAGTCCGGGGTGCGGCTCGTGGCCGGCGAAGGAGGACTGGCCGGCAAACTGGCCTTTGTCATCATGTCATTCATCGGAGTCTCCCTTTTGTGCCCGGTCCTGATGTCGTCGCTTCAGTAGGGCGTCGTGCCATTTTGCATAGCAGTCCAACGAACAGAACACTCCGTCTTTGATCTGACCGCTGCCAAATCTTTTCACAATAGTTTGCTGGCAAACAGGACAAATGTTTTGCTCCAAACAACGGTGCAGATATTCTTCTTCATTTTCTGCCATGGCATGTCCCAAAACAAGCGACGAATAAGACGATTGTATGTGCCAACTGTAAACCGGGATACATATCAAAAGTATGTGGCGACCAAAGCTATTGTCGAATTATAGCGGCAGACCAACGTAACGCGTTTTTTTGAATTCCGCCAGGCGGTAAGCTATTGATCAAGCTGACGCAGTAATCCATTGTCCAAGCTTACTGGCCGGCGCGCAAAGGCGACGTACGATGCAATAGCAGCCTAGTCCGGGCCGAACGGATAAGGCCCGGCAAATTCGCCGACGACCGCAGTGTGCGTCACGACGCCAGTCGTCGCATTCCACGCGTGCAGCAGGTAGCCGGGAGGTTCCATCGCGAAGGTAGACGCCGCGTCGGGCGCGAGGTCGAGCGAGACCTGATGCGCTGTGCTCGGCGCCGTGCATGCGATGGTGCCGGCGAAACGCACCTGTATCGAACGGTGCAAATGGCCGCACAGCACGCGCTCGACCTGCGGATGCTGCGCGACGATACGCGCGAGCGGCTGCGCGTCCGCAAGTCCGATCCTGTCCATATGTCCTATCCACGTGGCAAACGGCGGATGGTGCATCAACAAGAGCGTGGGGCGCTGCGGTTGCGCGGCAAGCGTCTTCGCCAGCCATGCCAGTCGCTGCTCGCACAGTTCGCCGCCGGCTTTCCACGGAATCACCGTATCGATTGCAACTATGCGCAGCGCATGGTTTTCGATCACGTACTGGATGAAAGGCGGGAACTGGCCGAGGTAGCCGTGATCGGGGAACCCCGCTGTCAGCGCGGCGCGCTCGTCGTGATTGCCGGGCATCAGATAAACCGGCATCGTCAACGGCGCGATCAATTCGCGCAACAGCGCGTATTCCTCCGGCTTGCCGCCGTCGGTGAGGTCGCCGGTCATGACGACTGCGTCGGGCCGCTGCTTCAACGCAAGAATGTGAGCGATGCAGCGCTGGAGATGCGCCGCGGTATCAACGACTTTATAGGCGAGCCTGCCGCCCGTCATCACGTGTGTGTCGCTGACCTGGGCGACGATCATGGATTCGCCGTTCACAGGGTCTACCCCTGCTTGATGCCGCGGCTTTCCAGCAATGCCTTGATGCGCGGTTCCGGCTTCCAGTAATTGGGGCCCTTGAGGAATTTGCCGTTCGTGTCGTAGATCGGTTTGCCGTCGGCACCAAGCTTG
>CAMBSS010000032.1 GCA_945870465.1 Bordetella parapertussis
CCGGACGCGACTTTCGGCAGTTGCCTGGCCGTCAGCGCCTGCATTTCCTTCTGCTGCATGCCGCAGCCGATCACGGCGAAGGTGTCGGCGAGAATGCGCTTGGAGTGCTCGATGACGTGTGCGGGGATGTCTTCGTAGCGGGTCTCGCAGGCAAACTTCGCGATGGCGTCGAGATAATCGGTCTTGGCTGAATTGGCCATCGGGGTGTCCACTGGAATTTCTCTCCTCGCTTTATTGCGCTTTATTGCGCTTTATTGTAATTTAAGTTGCAGCTTGCCGGCGCGCGCGGCCGCGCCGGCGTCACGGCGGTTTTACTGGGTAAACTCGAGTCCCGCCTGTTTGATGACGCTCGACCACTTCTGCGCTTCGGATTTGATGAAGCGCTCGAACTGCTCGGGCGTGCTGCCGACCGGCTTGGTGCCGTTGCGTGTAAACGTGTCCTTCATTTCGGCGGTCTGCAGATGCTTCGCCACGTCGCTTTGCAGGTGGTTCACGATTTCTTTCGGTGTGCCGGCCGGTGCCAGCAAGCCCAGCCAGCCGGTGATGATCACCGTCGGGAAGCCCGACTCGCGCATGGTCGGCGCGTTGGTGAAGATGGTATCGCGCGCCTCGCCGCAAGTCGCGAGCAGGCGCAGCTTGCCCGAATCGATATGCTGCGCAGCGCCCGGCAACGGTGTAAACAGCAGCGCGATCTGTCCGCCGATGAGGTCAGTCACCGCCGGCGTTTGTCCTTTGTACGGCACGTGCGTCAATTTGAGATTGGTGGCCAGCGCGAACAGTTCGCCCGCGAGATGGGTCTGGTTGCCAATGCCGAACGAAGCGTAGTCGAGCTGGCTGGGACGCGCGCGGCCCAGCGCGACGAGTTCCTTCACCGTCCTGACCGGCAATCCCGGATTGACCAGCAGGCCGAATGGATTGTCGGCGGTCTGGGTGACAGGCACGAAATCCTTGAACGTGTCGTACGGCAGTTTCTTGTAGACGTACGGGTTCATGGTTAACGCGCTCGGCACGGCATGCACCAGCGTATAGCCGTCGGGTTTGGATTTGGCGACGGCTTCCATGCCGATGATGCCGTTCGCGCCCGCGCGGTTTTCCACGATCACCTGCTGGCCCATGGACTCGGTAATCTTTTGCCCGATGGCGCGCGCGATGATGTCCGGCCCCGATCCCGGCGCCTGCGGCACGACGATGCGGATGGGACGGTTCGGGTAATCCTGTGATTGCGCCGCCGCGTTCGCTGCAACCAGCAGAGCCGTTGCGCAGGTCCCCACTGCAAGCAAAATGCGTTTCATCTTTATCTCACTTTCTCTGGCAGAGACGGCGTTTGAAGATATCGACGGCTGGGGACAGTATGGCACGCGGAAAATCGCGATTCAATGTCCGCGCCACTATGGTGGGCGCGCACAAAAAGGGTGCCCGCGCGGCGCGAAATTTCCGCATTATCCGGCAACGAGAGGCCGCCATCCGCAGATATTGGCCCATGGCTCCCGTATGGCAGTTTGAGGAACTTTCCCCTGCTGATCGAGGGCGGCCCATAGGTAATTTTGTGAAGAAGCCGCAAAAAAGCTACACTGTCAGAAAACAACCGGGCGCCGGCTCAGGCTAGGCTCCGGTAGCGGATCCCGCGCACGTCGATTTTTCAGCGTATCGATGAATACAGGTCTGGCAGTTCATCCACCTTCAGGAGATAGGGCATGAGCAGTACTCTGTTTCATTTTTCGTTCGCGGTGAACGATCTGGACCGTGCGCGCAAGTTCTACGGCGAGATGCTGCAGTGCCCGGAAGGCCGCAAGCTGAAAGGGCGCGTGGACTTCAATTTCTTCGGCCATCACATCGTGGCGCACCTCGCGCCCGACGAAGTGGTCGGCGACCAGGGCCGCAAAATCGGCGGCACGCTGGCGACTCCGCTGCGCCATTTCGGCGTCGTCATGACGTTGGAGGATTTTCAGAAAGCGTCGTCGCGCCTGGAGCAGCTTGGAGCGCATTGGATCAACAAGCCGAGCGTTACGCAAAAAGGCACGGTGCGCGAGCAGATGCTGATGACGGTCAGCGACGATTGCGGCAACGCCATCGAGTTCAAGGGATTGAGCAACATAGCGGACGTCTACGCGGTGCGGGAAACCGAAGCCGTATCGGCGTAATAAAAAAGTCTGGATTAACCACGGAGGAGTCGGCAAGTGAAAAGGAAATTTACACTGCGATTTGACGATACCAAGGCAAGCTGGGTGCTGAAGCACGACGACACCGAGAAAGTCGTGCGGACTTTCAAATCCAAGGAGGAAGGCAGCCGCGCCGGGATTTTACGCAAGACCCTCGGCCAAAGAGGCGGCATTGTCGTGTTGAGGACCAAGACGGGCGTGTTCGACGAGGAGAGGGTATTTCCGGAGTTGCGCGGTTAAATCTTCAATCTTGAACCGCGAAGGATTCTTTTTAATACCCCCTTGCGGGGTACGCAAAGGACGCGAAGGCAAACTCTCAATCGATTGGGCGCCGATTCGGTTCGATCTTTGGGATGTCGCACTTTGAAGCTGGCCCCGAAAATTTTTCTGTCTTGCCTTGGGGTTCCTTTGCGTCCTTCGCGTCCTTTGCGGTTCACGAGTTTTTAAGTATGACCGTCTTCGAGCGTTTGACTGCGCTGCTCGACAGTCACGGCGTGGCCTACGACGTATCGCGTCACGAGCCGGTATTCACCAGTGAAGAGGCTGCGCGCGTGCGCGGGGCGCCTCTCGCCAGCGGCGCCAAGGCGCTGATCTGCAAAGCCGGCGAATCTTTCGTGCTGTTCGTGATGCCGGCCGACCGGCGGCTCGACAGCAAGCAGGCGCGCAAGGCGCTGGGCGTGAGAGGGGTGCGTTTCGCCACGCGCGAAGAAGTCGAGCAACTCACCACGCTCAAGCCGGGATCGATCCCGCCGTTCGGCAGCCTGTTCGGGTTTGCCACTTATTGCGACGAGCAGTTGTCCGCGCAACCCCGCATCAATTTCAATGCCGGCGACCATGCCATCAGCGTGAATATGTCGAGCGCGGATTATCAGAAGGTCGAGCAACCGACAATGGGACAATTCTCGGAAGCCGCGTGACCGGTATCGCAGAGCCAACTGTACTGGTAGCGGTCTCAAAAAAATTTTTGGAACCGCCGATGAACGCCGATGAACGCAGATAAACTCAAGGGACTTGATGTTGGTTCTGGAACGGGCCTGAAATCATATCGGCGTTAATCGGCGTTCATCGGCGGTTGCTTGTCGATATAGTGTTTTTGAGATGGTTCTAATACGTACCAGAAGATTCATAACATCCCCGATTGAGGAGAATGAAGAAATGACATCGCTTAGCCGCCAGTTCGCGCGCTGGATCACGGGCCTCAAATATGAGGACCTGCCGCCGGAAGTCATTGACCGCGCGAAAGGCGTCACGCTGCACTGCCTGTCGTCGATATTGATAGGGTCGCAGACCAAGCCGGGTCGCGATGCGGTCAAGCTCATGACCGACGAAGAAGAGGGCGTGAAGCGCGGCGCGACCATCCTGGTCAGCGGCCAGAAAGTCACCAAGGGCGGCGCCGCGTTCGCCAATTCCGAAATGGCGTTCGCGGGCGGCAAGTGGGACACGTTCCGCATGTTGATGCACCCGGGCACCAGCGTGCCGCCGGCAGCGTTGGCGGCGGCCGAGGAAGCGGGCGCTTCCGGCAAGGAATTCATTACCGCGGTTGCGGCGGGATATGAGGTGATGGAGCGTCTTGCTGCGGAATTCATTCCGACGCTGGCGGCGCGCGGGTTTCATGCGAGCCCGATATTCGGCATATTCGGCGGCGCCATCGCTGCCGCAAAAATACTCAAGCTCGACGAAGACCAGATGAACAGCACCATTGCGCTGTGCGCGAGCCTCGCGAGCGGCAACGTCGAAGGCGCGCGCAGTGGCGGCAAGGCATTGCGCGAAGGCGCTGCAGTGCGTAACTCCATGCTGGCCGTGGCGCTCGCGCGCCAGGGGCATGTGGGTGGCGAGACGGTGCTCGAAGGTGACGCCGGTTTCTATCACGCGTATGTCGGCAACAACCAGGGCAAGCTGACGTACAGCTTTACCGGCGACACGCACGCGAGCCTCGCAAAAATCACCGCCAACCTCGGCAAGGACTGGATATTTCTCGAAACGCTCTACCGCATCTATTCGATTTCGGGCTACAACATCGCGCACGTCGATGTGACGGCAAAGCTGTGCAAGGACAACGATATCCGGCCGGAAAACATCGATCGCATAGAAGCCGTGGTGAACTGGCTGGAGACGCAGTATCCGAGTCCGGCATTTGCGGTGCGCCGCGAAGATACCAACCGCCAACCCGGCAGCACTGCATACCATCTCGCCTACGCTGCCATCACGCGCGGCTTCCCGATGTTGGGCGACTGGGCGCCGCAGAGTTCGCGCGCCGACGATCCGCCGCAAGTAATGGAACTGACGAACCGCGTGACGATCATCCCGTCGCCGACGATGACGCTGTTTGGCCCGCGCATCACGATTTTCACCAAGGACGGCAAAAGCCACACGCTGCAGGGGACTGGCCGCGAATTCATCTGGGATTTCGAGGAAGAAGCGCGCCGCATCCGCGGTATCGATCCCGGCCTGCCGATTCCCATTCCCCAGTATGAAGCGGTCATCGAGACCTGCCGCACTCTCGACCGCCAGCCGCGCGCCGATGCGCTGGTGAAATTGATGTTGAAGCAGTAATGGTGCTACGCCCGGTAACGAAACTCCTGCCTCCTCAATCCGGCGCCAAGGTCGAGTAAAATTATTATTGCATGACTCCCGGGAGGTTACGGCAATGAAAGTCCACGAACTGGTCGCATTCCTCGCGAAGGCGAACTCAAGCAGCAACCCGATGGTCGCGGTGCGCGAGGCCATGGAAGGCCTGCGCAAGGACATCGACGCTCTGGCGCAGGCGCTGAGCTATGTGTCGGGTATCGGCGGCAATCCGAAGCAGGTCTTTTACCGGTCGCCGGAACTTACTTTGCTGAAAGTCAGTTTTCCCAATGGACGCCGCACGCCGCCGCACGATCACGGCACGTGGGCGACCATACTGCTCATGTCCGGCAGCGAAAAAAACACGCTGTACCGCTCCGCTCCGGGCGGTTTGAGAAAAGCGGGCGAAGCGACGCTGGAGCGCGGATCGATACTGCCGATGATGGCTGACACCGTGCACGTCGCCGAATGCCTGGGCGATGAACCCGCCATCGGCCTGCACGTCTACGGCGGCGACATACTCGAACTGCCGCGCCGCATGTGGAACCCGGAAACGCTCGAACCGCATCCGCTGGATTGGGGTTTGTACGAAACCTTTGCCCGCACTGCTTCAAATGCCGCGAGCGCGCCGCTGACTTAGCGCAATCGCCTGCCCGCGATTATTCGCGCGGCTGGCTTGTAAATACCGCGCGCTCCACAATTTCCCGCGTCAGTTTCGGCGAAAACAGCCGGATGAAGCGGAACACGTAGCCCCTTAGATAGCTGTGTCTGCGGATGCCGACATAAATCTTGTTCGACTCGAACAGGTGGCGGGCATCGATGGAACGCAGCGCGCGGTCTTCCTTCGCGTCGTAAGCGAGCGAGGCGACGATGGCTACGCCCATGCCGTGTTTTACATATGTTTTCATTACGTCCACGTCGGTGGCGCTGAGGATGATGTTGGGCTTCAATTGCCTGCTCTCGAAAGCGCGCATGACCTGCGAGTGGGTGGCGAATTCGGAGTCGTAGGTAATCAGCGGGTAGCGCGCCAGTTCTTCGATAGTGAGCGCGCGCTTGCCCAGTAACGGGTGCTTCAGCGGCGTGAGCACGACTTTCGGGTGGTCGTAGCAGGGCAGCAGTACGAGGTTCGGAATAGGGCGGATCGGTTCCGAGGAAATCGACAGGTCGGCGTCGCCCGAGCTCGCCCACTCGGCAATCTGCGTCGGATTGCCCTGGCGCAGGATGACGCGCACCTTCGGGTACTCGGCGGCGAATTTCTTGATGACGCTGGGCAATACATAGCGCGCGTGGGTGTGCGAGGTGGTAATCACCAGGTCGCCTGAATCTTTCGCGGTGAACTCATTGCCGACCTGGGCGAGGTTTTCAGCGTCGCGCACCATGCGGCGCGCGATCTGCAGGACTTCAATGCCGGGTTTCGTCAGCCCGAGGATGCGCTTGCGGCTGCGCGCGAATACGGCGACCCCCAGCTCTTTTTCGAGGGCCTGGATTTGGCGGCTGACGCTGGGCTGCGAAGTATGCAGCGCGGCCGCCGCGTTCGAGATGCTGAGTTCGCGGTCGACGATTTCGCAAAGAAACCTCAATTGCTGCAGCTTCATTTTTTCTAGTATACGTAAATAACATGCTTGTATTCAATCATAGTCTTTGATTGTATATGTGTGGAGCCGGATAATGACGCAAACAACATTCAGAGATGACGCGTCCGGAGGCGTACGCCCGGCAGGTTTCGCGACGCGCGTCTTTCACTTTCAGCATTCATGGTCAGCCTGTTACCGATGAGATTCTGGTCCTGGGGTTTTGCGCTGTGCGCGGGTTTATGCGCGGCAGTCCCGGCGTGGGCGCAGGCGTATCCGGCGCGTCCCATCCGCATGGTCGTGCCGTTCCCGGCGGGCGGCAGCACCGATGTAATCGCCCGTGCGCTGAGCGTGAAGCTGAGCGAACTCCTCGGGCAGCCGGTCATTATCGACAACCGTCCGGGCGCCAGCGGCAACATCGGGTCGGAGATGGTCGCGCGCGCGGCGCCCGACGGCTACACCATACTGATGGGCACGGTGGCGACGCAGACGATCAATCCATTGCTGTTCCCGAAGATGACTTACGATCCGGTCCGCGAACTGCGGCCGCTCAATATTGTCGCCATATCTTCGCAAGTGCTGCTCGTGCACCCCACGCTGCCCGCGCGCAATGTGCGCGAACTGATTGCGCTGGCGAAGGCGCGTCCGGGAGAGCTGAACAGCGCGTCGGCCAGCAGCGGAACCACCGGCCACCTCGGGCTGGAACTCTTCAAGATGATGGCGGGAATCAACATCCTGCACGTGCCGTACAAAGGGGCAGGGCCGGCGATGACGGCGCTGATCAGCGGCGAGGTCCAGATGCTGTTCGACAGCATCACGACGTGCGTGCCGCAGATCAAGGCGCAGCGCGTGAGAGGCATCGCGGTCACGCATTCAAAACGTTCGTCCCTGCTGCCCGGCGTGCCGACCATGAGCGAAGCCGGCGTGCCGGGGTTTGAGACCACGGGCTGGTGGGCGATACTGGTGCCGGCCGCCGTTGACGCGGGCATCGCGTCCCGCTTGCAGGACGGCGTAAACCAGGCACTGGGCTCGACCGAAATGCGCGAGCGGTTCACCGCACTGGGCGTGGAGCCTTACCTGACGTCGCGCGATGAGCTTGCGGCGTTCGTCGGGCGCGAAAAGGACAGATGGACTAAAGTCATCAAAAGCGCGGACATCAAGGTCGATTGAGCGGTTATGCCCGCGCATAGAATCGAATTTACGGAGAGGAACTGACATGGCGAATAACAAGGAATTCAGGCTGTTGTCGACGAGCGGCCTGCTGGGGTATGGATTCCCGGAAAGCTCGCTCAAGGCCGCGCTGGAGAGAAACCCCGACGTGATCGGCGTCGACGGCGGCAGCACCGACCCGGGGCCTTTCTATCTCGGTTCGGGCAAATGCCTGAACTCGGACAAGGCGATGCGGCGCGACCTGCGGCTCATGCTGAATGCGGCGCGCCAGAAAAAAGTCCCGCTGGTGATCGGCAGTTGCGGCGGCGCCGGCGGCGAGCCGCACTTGCAGCAGGTCGCCAAGCTCGCGCGCGAAATCGCGCGCGAAGACGGCCTCAACTTCAAGATGGCGCTGATCCATGCCGACCAGGAAAAAAGCAAAGTCGGCGGATGGCTGAAGGAAGGCCGCATACGCGCCCTGAAAAACGTGCCGGTGCTCGATTCGCCGACCGTCGAACGCGCCGCGCGCATTGTCGGCATGATGGGCGCCGAGCCTTTCATGCGGGCGCTCGACGACGGCGCAGAAGTCGTGCTCGCGGGGCGGGCCAGCGATGCGGCATCGTGGGCCGGCTGCGCCATGCACGCGGGGATGCCTGCTGCACCGTCGTGGTATGCCGGAAAAATGCTCGAGTGCGGCACCGCCACCGCAATACCAAAAGGTCATGACTGCCTGATGACCATAGTGCGGTCCGACCACATCGAACTCGAGCCGTCCAACCCGGCGCGCCGCTGCACGCCATTCTCGGTCGCCACTCACGGCCTGCACGAGAACGCGAGCGCGCTGGTGCACGAAGAGCCGGGCGGCATACTCGATGCCACGGACTGCGAATTCACCGCGGTGACCGAGCGCGCGACCCGCGTGAGCCGCATGGTCTGGCGCAAGCAGCCCTACAGCATCAAGCTCGAAGGCGCGGAACTCGTCGGCTACCGCGCCATCACCATCTGCGGCACTCGCGACCCGATCCTGATTTCGCAGATCGACAGTTATCTCGCGACGTTCCGGGACGACGTGCAGATGCGCGCAGCGGCGTTCGGAGTCTCTCCCGAAAAATATCAGCTGATGCTTCACGTCTACGGCAAGGACGGCGTGATGGGCGCGGCCGAGCCGGTCAAGCAGATTTCTTCGCACGAGCTCGGCATCCTGGTCGAGGTCGTGGCGACGAACCAGGAAGATGCGAACGCCGTGCTCGCCATCGCGCGCGTGGTGCTGCCGAAAATTGATTTCGTCGGCCGCCTGTGCAAGAGCGGCAACATGGCGTTTCCGTTTTCGCCGTCCGATATCGGCATGGGCGAGACCTACAAGTTCTCGGTCTTTCACGTGCTGGAGACCGAGGATCCCTACGGGATGTTTCCGATCGAATACGAAAAGGTGCACTGATCATGGCCAAGCTGAGAGACATCGCCAAGGTTTGCAAGAGCAAAAACGCCGGCCCCTACGAACTCACCATAGACGTCATGTTCGAGAGCCGCGAGCTGTTCGACAAGGTCGCGGCGACCAAGGTGTTCTGCGCCGAGCTGTTCGCGCGCCAGTACAACTGCCGCGTTGACGAAGTAACGTTCACGGCCTACCCGCCGGCTCTCGCTTTCAAGGGCACGGTGCCGCGCAGGATTTCATCGGGCGACGTGGGGGATACGGACGTCTACGGGGCACAGCAGCATGCGCCCATGCTCGACGTCGACATTCCCATCTGAGCGCGTTTGTCCGCAATCCCGCGGCCATGCCGGCTCGCGGGTATTTCATGGAAAAGCAATTGAGAAAATCGAAAACATCGCGCTCCGCGCATGCCGGAATCGCGCTCGGCGTCGACATCGGCGGCACTTTCACCGACTTCGCGCTGTTTGACCGGCGTTCCGGCGAATTTCGCTCGGGCAAGATATTGACCGACTATGAGGATCTGACGCGCGGCGTGATGGCGGGTGTCGCAAAAATACTGGCGGAACACGGGATCGACGGTGCGTTGCTGGAAAGCGTCGTGCATGGCACGACGCTCGTCACCAATTCGCTGATCGAGCGCCGGGGCGTTCCGGCAGCGCTGCTCGTCACCAGCGGGTTCGCCGACGTGCTGGAGCTTGCGCGTGAGAGCCGCTACGACATTTACGATATCGATATCGACCTGCCGCGTCCGCTGATCGCGCGCGACCGCGTGTTCGAGGTGAGCGAGCGACTCGACTTCAAGGGGCGCGTGCTCCAAGGCGTAGACGCGGACGAAGTGGAAGCCATCGCGCAGCGCCTGGCAGCGCTGAAGGTAAGCAGTGTGGCCATTTGCTTTTTGCATTCCTACGCCAATGCCGCTCACGAGCAGGAGGTCGCGCGCATTCTCGCCAAACGGCTTCCCGCTCTGGCGATTTCGCTGTCGTCGGAAGTCGTGTCCGACGTGCGCGAATACGAGCGTGCCAGCACCACTGCCGCCAACGCCTACGTGCAGCCCATCGTGCGCGGCTATCTCGAGCGGCTGAACGCGGCGCTGCGCTCGTGCGGTTTCAAGAGCGAACTCGCGATCATCACCAGCGATGGCGGCATTGCCAGCTGCAGCACGGCCGGAAAATTTCCGGTCAGGCTGACCGAGTCGGGGCCGGCCGGCGGCGCAATCGCGGCGGCATATTTCGGCAAGCGCAAGAAAGTCGACGACCTCATCGCGTACGACATGGGCGGCACGACCGCGAAAATCTGCGTGATAGAAGATGGCGCGCCGGAAAAATCCACCACCTTCGAATTCGGTCGCGCCTACCGCTTTGCCAGGGGCAGCGGGCTGCCGCTGCAGGTGCCGGTCATAGAAATGATCGAGATCGGCGCGGGTGGCGGCAGCATCGCCCGCGTGAATGAACTGGGTCTTTTGCAGGTCGGCCCGCAGAGCGCGAACGCGGCGCCCGGCCCGGCATGCTACGGACTCGGCGGCGAGCTTCCCACCGTCACGGATGCAGACCTCTGCCTTGGCTACCTCGCGGAGGATTTTTTCCTCGGCGGGAAAATGCGGCTCGACAAGGCGCGCGCCCAGGCAGCCATCTCGCAACATATCGGCAAACCGCTCAGCATGACGCTGCAGCGCGCAGCCTGGGGCATACATCGCATCGTCAACGACACCATGGCGCGCGCGGCAAAAGTACATTGCCTGGAGCAGGGCAAGGACGCGCGACGCTACGCGTTGTTTGCTTACGGCGGTGCCGGGCCGGTGCACGCCTACGGCGTGGCGGTCGCGCTGGGCATACAGAAGATTCTCTATCCGCGGCAGGCTGGCGTGATGTCGGCACTGGGTTTTCTTGTCGCCGAGCCGTCGTTCGAAGTCGTGCGCGGCAAGATCATCGCCGGCGGCGAGCTCGACGCGGTCAAAGTCGGGCGCATGCTGGAAGAAATGCAAAGAGAAGGACTTGCGCTGGTCAAAACGGTGGGCGTCGCGGGCACGGACATCGAAGTCGAGCGCATGGTCGCGATGCGCTATGCGGGGCAGAGTTTCGAGCTCAACGTGCCGCTGCCGCCGGGCGCGCTCTCGGCGCGACATTTTGCGGCGGTCACAAAGCTTTTTGCAGCATCGTACAAAGAGAGGTATCACGCGCTGACCGAGGAGTCGCCGGTCGAGTTCGTGCGCTGGCACGTGCGCGTGACCGCGCGGCAACCGCAGCTTGAGCTGAAGCCGGGGCGTGGCCGCCGCAGACTGCAGGACGCGGTGAAAGGCAAGCGTCGCGCTTATATTCCCGAGCGTTCGGCGTTCGCCGATTGCCCGGTGTATGACCGGCATGCGCTGCCGCTGAACTGCACGTTCAAAGGGCCGGCGATCATAGAGGAAATCGAGTCGACGGTTTTCGTCGGGCAGGCCGCCTCGATCCGCGTCGACGGCGACGGCGACATCATGGTCACCCGTACCATGCGGCGTGCCGGTAAAGCATAAGTGAAAAGAGCGATTAAGCCATGACACGAAAAACCAAAACCGGCGGCAAGCGTCCGCACTTTGACGCCATCGATCTCGAAGTGCTGTGGAGCGGGCTCGTGACGGTGGTCGACGAGGCCTCGTACGCGATCTTGCGCACGTCGATGTCGAAAATCGTCGTCGAAGCGCGTGACTTCGGCGCCTTGCTGCTTGATCCTGAAGGCGCGTTGCTTATATCGGACGCCGGCGTCGCATCCAAAATAGGCACCAACTCGATCGCCGCGCGTGAACTGCTGAAACAATTCCCGGCTCACACGCTGGCGCCCGGCGACATGCTGATCACCAACAACCCGTGGTGGATCATGGGCCACCTCAATGATGTCGCGGTGGTGGCGCCGCTGTTTCACCGCGGGCGTCTCATCGGCTTTGCCGAGTGCATGGCACACATGACGGACATCGGCGGCTGCCTGTCGGGGCCGCCGCGCGAAGTGTACGAAGAGGGCCTGATCATCCCGCCCATCAAAATCATGAATCGCGGCGCCGAAAACGCGACGTTCTTTGACATCCTGCGCGCCAACGTGCGCGTTCCCGACCAGATTTCGAGCGACGTGCGGGCGCTGATTTCCGGCTGCGCGGTGATGCAGAGAAAGCTCACCGATTTTCTGCTGGAGAACGGGATGCCCGATCTGCGCCGCCTGGGCGCGGCAATCGTCGAGCAGTCGCGCAAAACCATGAGTGCCGCGATACGCGCGCACATACCAAACGGCGTCTATCACGGCGAAACCGCCATCGAAGGCGCCGGTACGCCGCTCGAGATCAAGGTCAAGGTGACTTCGGCCAGGGGCAGGCTGGCGATCGATTTCACCGGCAGCTCGCCGCAGCGCAACGTCGGCGTGAATTGCACCCTGGTCTACACGCATGTCTGGAGCGCTTACATCATCAAGAGCCTGCTGTGCCCGCGCCTGCCGAACAACGAAGGAACGTTTTCGCCGATACAGGTCACCGCGCCGGAAGGATGTTTTCTGAACCCGCGCTTTCCGGCGCCAGTGCGCTTGAAGTCGAGCAGCGGCCATTTTGTTCCGGACGCGATCATCGAGGCGCTGCAGGGCGTGCTGACCGACCGCATCATCGCCGAGTCGGGCAACAAGTTCGCGGTGATGTTTTCCGGCCGCAACGCCGCGCACCGGTCGTTTTCGGAATCGATGTTCGTGATGGGCGGTATGGGCGCGCGCGCGCGGAAAGACGGCCTCAATTGCGTGAGCTTTCCCGCCAATTCCTCCAATTTGCCTGTCGAAGTGCTCGAAGCGTCGATTCCCGTGCTCGTGCATTTCAAGCGCATCAGGCGCGATTCGGGCGGCGCGGGCAAATGGCGCGGCGGCGGCGGCCAGGAATTCGAATTCGAATCGACCGGCGAGTTGCCGCTGACGGTGCGCGCTTCGCACGGCAAACTAGGCGTGCCGCCGAAAGGCCTGCTGGGCGGGGCAGACGGCGCCACCGGAGGCATCTACCTGAACGGCAAGGAAGTGCCCGACAAGACGCCGCTTGCGCTAAACAAAGGCGACGTGCTGCGCCTGGTGACGCCCGGCTCGGGCGGCATGCTGCCGGCTGCGGAGCAGTTGCGCGAAGCCTGAACTGATTAAACAGGGAAGAGAGCCGTCGTCAGTACGGCATCATTCATGGAGCAATGGAGGAAGCAGTGAATAAATTCAGCAGAGTGTTGTTGGTTGTCGCGTTGGGTGCATGCCCCGGAGTGGCGAGTGCGCAGCCCTATCCGAGCAAATCGATACGCATGATCATCCCGGCGCCGCCCGGCGGCGGCGTGGATACCGTGGGACGCGCCGTCGCGCAAAGACTCAGCGACGCGGTAGGGCAGCCGGTGGTTGCGGACAACCGCGCCGGCGCCGGCACGATGATAGGTTCCGAGTTGACGGCCAAGGCGCCCGCCGACGGCTATACCATCCTGATGGTGACCAACAGCCACACCATCAACGCGGCGCTGGTGAAGAACCTGCGCTACGACCCGATCAAGGACTTCCTGCCGGTCACGCAGGTCACGGCGGCGCCACTGCTGCTGCTGGTCCATCCGAGCGTGCCGGCAGCCTCGGTGAAGGAATTGCTCGCGCTTGCGAAGCGCCGGCCGGGCGAGTTGTACTATGCATCGGCAGGCAGCGGCTCGGGCACCCATCTTGCGGGTGCGCTGTTCGCATCCATGGCCAACATCAATGTCGTGCATGTTCCCTATAAAGGTGGCGTTCCCGGCCTGATGGATCTGGTGGGTGGACACGTGCAGATCATGTTCAACAACCTGATTTCCGCCGCTTCGCTGGTCAGCAGCGGCCGCCTGCACTTGCTGGCGGTTACGGGCACCAGGCGCATGCCCGCACTCCCGAAAGTGCCCACCGTTGCCGAGTCCGGAGTGCCTGGTTACGAAACCGGCTCGTGGTACGGCGTGCTGGTGCCGGCGCAGACGCCGCCCGATGTCGTCGCCACGCTCCACCGCGAAGTCGTCAAGATCGTGAAGACCGCCGAGATCAGGGAAAAATTCGCAGTCGAAGGTTCTGAAGCAGTGGGCGGTACGCCGCAGGAATTCGCGGAGCTGATGAGAAACGAAATCCAGAAATGGGCCAAGCTCGTGCCGGTACTTGGCAAGCTCGACTGAACCGGCGGATCGCAGTTACTCCAAGGAGCAGCGTATGGTGCAGGCAGTCAGCAGCGTAGAGGCATTGCCGCGGCGGATCATCACCCGCTCCAAGACCGAGCCGGAGCAATGGCGCTGGCGCACGGATTTTATCGGCGAAGTGAAATACGGGGAAATCGTGCCCCGTCCGCAGGTGTTTCTCGTTGAGATGCGGCCGGGAGAGACCATACTTCCGCACTACCACGCGGTCGACCAGTTCCAGATCTTCGTCGCCGGCAGCGGCAGTCTCGTGCGCAACCAGGCGGCCAATCCGGTGACCGTGCACTACGTTGACCATCACACCGGCTATGGCCCGGTCAGTGCGGGTGCGCAGGGATTGTCCTATTTTGCATTGCGCCCAAAAACCGACTCCGGTCCGGTTTACCTGCATGAGCCGGGCTATCGCGAAAAGATGAAACCGGGCAAGAAGCGGCACTTCAACGAGCAAATCACGTTAAGCACGGAGCCGGTGCTGCTCAGCCGCGATGGCGTGGCGCTGGAGTCGCTCACCAAAGAAACGCATGAGGACGGGCTGGGCGCGTGGATGATGCGCCTCGGACCGGACATGCGCACCGCCGGCCCCAACCCGCAAACCAGCGGTGGCCAGTTCTACCTGGTGCTGAACGGCAGCCTCGAGCACGAGGCGGAGAGTTATCCGGCGTGGTCCGTCCTGTACGTGGAGCCGTCCGATCTGGCGCTCGCGGTGCAGGCCGGGCCGAAGGGGCTTGAAGTCCTGGTTTTGCAATGCGCGCGCAACGAGGCGGCATGAAATATCCGCCGTTATGTTCGATAGCGTACGGAAAGTAGCAGCCCGGCGTGGATAATCGGTAACGGATCCCGCCTTTGCTTTTTCTCCCTGAAGACAATTGGCGGATCCTGGCCCGCGGCAAATTACATTTCCCGCGGGCTTTTTCATAGATGCGTACTGGCGTGGTGAGTCGCCACCGCAGAACGCATTGCTAAGCCATGATTTCCCTGAATACAGCGCGCACCAACATGATGCGACCGGCGTCCTGTATGCACTGCCAGCTTGCGTAATTTCAGCATTACAAAGGGATTGCAGTTTTATCATCATGATTTAAATAATGTATGTCACTGGCACGTCGGTTGCTAAGTTGTTGCCATGCCAGCGTTCAAATCCACCTGTTGCTACTGCGGTGTCGGCTGCGGGGTTGTGATCGAAACCGACGGCGAACGCATCACTGGCGTACGCGGCGATGACGCGCATCCGGCGAATTTCGGCCGCCTGTGCACCAAGGGCACGACATTGCATCTGACGGCCGGGTCCGCGGCACGCGCACTGTATCCGGAATTGCGCAGTTCCCGCGCCGCCGCGCGGCAGCTTCAACCGCGGCGCCATCGTCTGCAACTGTTTTGATGTTTCCGCGGTCGAAATCAACGGTGCGCTCGCCGCCGGTGTCGATCTCGCGCAACTGCAGGCCCGCTTAAAATGCGGCACCGAATGCGGTTCGTGCCTGCCGGAGCTGAAACGCATGCTTAACGGCAGGATCGAGGATCGAGGCAAAAACCGATCAAGTTCCCGCTCTTGGTTTGCTTGCTCAATCCCCAATCCCCAATCCTCAATCCTGAATCTATGAGCTACGCCCAATACATCAAGGAAATCGGCCGCGGCGCGGACGGCGCCGGCGACCTGTCAGAGCAGGACGCACATCAGCTGTTCGGCGCCATGCTCGACGGCGGCGTGCCCGAACTCGAACTCGGCGCCATTCTGATTGCGCTGCGCGTCAAATCCGAAACGCTGGCCGAACTGCTCGGCTTTTACAGCGCGGTGAGCGAGCGCTTGTTCCGTCTGCGCGCGCCCGCCGGCAAGGCGAAACCGGTGGTGTTGCCGAGCTACAATGGCGCGCGCCATCAGCCGAACCTGTTGCCGCTATTGGCACTCCTGCTGCAGCGCTTCGGTGTGCCGGTGCTGATCCACGGGCCGCTGAGCGGCAACGGCCGCGTCGCGACAGCCTATATCCTGCGCGAACTCGGCATCATGCCCTGCGCGAGCCTGGCGCAGGCGCAGGAAACACTCGACACCGGCAGCATCGCGTTCGTGCCCACCGCAGTGCTGGCGCCGGGGCTGACCGATCTCCTGAGCCTGCGCGCGCGCCTCGGTGTGCGCTCCAGCGCGCACTCGCTCGCCAAGCTGATCGACCCGTTCGAAACCGAAAGCCTGCGCATTGTCAGCGTGTCGCATCCGCCATACCTTGAAATGATGCGCGAATTCCTGCTCGCCACCGGCGCGCACGCGCTCCTGCTGCGCAGCACCGAGGGCGAACCGTTCGCCAATCCCAAGCGCCGGCCGCGCATCGAATATTTCAAGGATTCCAACGCGCAGATTTTGTTCGAAGCCGAAGGCGGCCCGGTAAAAAGCATACCGACGCTGCCGGCGGCCATCGACGCGGCCACCACCGCGGCATGGATCAAGGGCACGCTGGTCGGCGAGGCGCCGGTGCCGCTGCCCATCGTCAACCAGCTCGCCTGTTGCCTCTATGGCAGCGGCTATACCAACGACATGAATCAGGCCAAGGCCATCGTGGCCGTCGAGACCAGCAGCCTGATGAAACTATGCGCGCAGAACCGGCCAGTATGCTGAAAGTCATGATCGTCGATGAAGCCATCGACCGCACGGTGCATTACGTCGCGCGCGTCGGACTCGACAATATCAAGCAGCGCGTGGTGGAAGACGGCGAAAACCGCAAGGCCCTTTATGGGCGCCTGCGTTTTGCATTGCAGGGCGAGCCCGATCCGTGGCGCGAACGCGCGCAGGGAACCGCGGCGCGCGAATTCGAAATGCTGGAGGCATAACGCCATGAGCCTGCCGGAGCGCGTGGCCGTGACTGTT
Source organism: Bordetella parapertussis (assembly GCA_945870465.1). Next base: position 16,896 of record CAMBSS010000032.1, read on the forward strand.
GCGGGTGGGCCTGTCGTGCATCATGATGCATCTGCGGGAACGACGGAGACCAATGTGGACGGCTGGCAGAAAGTGTGTGCGCTGGAGGCGATCCCGATGCTCGGCGCGCGCGTGGTGAAAAGCGCGCAGGGCAATATCGCTGTATTCCGCACGGCGGACGACGCAGTGTTTGCGCTCGACGACAAGTGCCCGCACAAAGGCGGCCCGTTGTCGCAGGGCATAGTGTTCGGACGCAAGGTCGCCTGCCCCCTGCATAACTGGAACATCGGTCTTGAGGATGGCAATGCGGTGGCGCCCGACAAAGGCTGCACGCGGTCATATCCGGTCAAGATCGAGGGCGGCGCGGTTTTCCTGCAGGGCGCGGCACTTCCTCCGCAATAGTGTTTGCCCGCAATGCCACTGTCTTTGCCGGTCGCCGCGTCAACGGCGGCGCCTGCGTTGTGCTAATATTCACGCGTTGCAGGCAATCATAACCAAACTAACCTAAGGAGCGGTGCCATGGGCGCTTTTTTCTCGTCACTCGGCAGAACGATAATTGCAGGTTTTGTAGTACTGATCGTCATCATACTGGCGGTGAGTGGTATGTTCGAAGGGGGTGTGCGGGGCAGCGATCTGTTCGTCGTGCGCTGGCTGCACGTGATGGCGGGCGTGATGTGGATAGGCCTGCTCTGGTACTTCAACTTCGTGCAGATTCCTTCAATGCCGAAAATTCCCGATGATCAGAAACCGGCCATCAGCAAGGTGATCGCACCGGCGGCGCTGTTCTGGTTCCGCTGGTCTGCGCTGGCTACGATGGTTCTCGGCTTGCTGCTTGCGTATATGAGCCACTACCTCGTGGCGGCCATGACCCTGACCAAAGGCTTCCATGCGATCGGCATCGGCATGTGGCTGGGGTTGATCATGGCGTTCAACGTCTGGATGATCATCTGGCCGAACCAGAAAAAAGCGCTTGGCATCGTGACGGTGTCCCCGGAGGAAAAGGCCGCGGCCGCCAAGATGGCCGGCATGACTTCGCGTATCAATACCATGCTGTCGATCCCGATGCTGTACTTCATGGTTGCGCAGTCGCACGGCGGTCTGTAATCCGTATTTGAAGCAGCTCCCGCCCGGCGGGGGAGGCTGCAGAAAAAGCGCACGGCTTTGCCCCGTGCGCTTTTTTATTGCCCCGGCGGCGCGTCTTTCAATCCGTCCAGCTTTGCGCCGGCCTTGATGCCTCGCTTGGCGAACCAGCCCTGGTTCATTTCCAGCGCGTATTTGGCCGGTTTTGCAGAAGGGTGCGGATCGGTGGTGAGCGGTTTCATGTCGGCGATATTGACGATGACGCCCTGCTCGTCGACAAACGCGATGCTGAGCGGCAAATAAGTGTTCATCATCCAGAAGCTTTGCGGCTGCGCATGGGGGAACACGAACAGCATGCCGCGGCTCTCCGGCATCATGCGCCGGTGCATGAGCCCGGTGGCGCGCGTGCCGTCGTTGGCCGCCACTTCCGCGGTCAGTTTGTGGCCCTGGATGGCAAGCGCGATCTCGGGCAGCGCCGCGTCGGCATAAGCGCAGGCGTGGCAAACGGTGAAAATCAGTATGGCGAGCAGTTTTTGCATGGTGTTCATGGCTGGTAGTGAATAACGCATCAGCCCGCCGTTGCGCTGACCAGCCAATCCGCAATGGCATCGAGGACGGGGTCGACATCGCCGACTGCGGGCAGCAAAGTGAGTTCGACGCCGGGATGGCCGGCGCGGATGTCGTCCAGAATCTTCGGCAAGTCGTTCTTCAGGTGCCCGCCCTGCGCCATGAACAGCGGCGCGATCTTGATTGACCGGCAGCCGGTCAGCACGAGTTTCGCCACGGCATCGGCGAGCGCCGGTTTCATGAATTCCAGAAACGCCAGTTCAACCGCGACGCCCGGTTGCCTCGTTTCCAGCAGGAGTTTGATCCGTTTGAATGGCTGCGCCCACTCGGGGTCGCGCGCGCCGTGGGCGAAGAGGATGATTGCTTGTTTGCCTGGGGACTTCATAAAAAGCTTCGTCGCGAAGGACGCAAAGGTAAAAAAAACAAAACTTCCCCGGTTCTGAAAACGATAAGTCCGGCCGATTGTTTTTGGTCTCCCCTGCTTTTTATTTTCCTTTGCGTCCTTTGCGTCCTTTGCGGTTCAAGAGTTTTTAAGGGGCAGTGGTTGAAATCAATGCTTGCCGGTACTTCCGAAGCCGCCCGCTCCGCGCGGGCTTTGCGAGAAATCTTCCACGACGTTGAGTTCGACCTGCACCACCGGTACGACCACGAGTTGCGCGAGCCGTTCCATCGGGTTCAGCACGAAAGGCGTGTTGCCGCGGTTCCACGTCGAAACGAAAAGTTGTCCCTGGTAATCGGAATCGATCAGCCCGACGAGGTTGCCGAGCACGATGCCGTGCTTGTGGCCAAGGCCTGAGCGCGGCAGGACCACGGCCGCGAGGCCCGGGTCGGCGAGGTGGATGGCGATCCCGGTCGGCACCAGTTCGGTCTGGCCGGGCGCCAGGGTGATGGGTTTATCTATGCACGCGCGCAGGTCGAGTCCGGCGGAGCCGGCCGTCGCGTATTGCGGCAGTTGATCGCGCATGCGCGGATCGAGGATTTTGACGTCGAGTTTTATCATTTAAGGAGTAAGTCAAAAGCGTTCACCGCAAAGGACGCAAAGGATTCTTTTCAATACCCCCTTGAGGGGTACGCGAAGGAAAAGCAAGAACGTACAAAAGGGAAAAATATAAACTGGTTTTAATACTTTTCAGAATCGGGAGATCTTGTTTTTTTACCTTTGCGTACCCCGCAAGGGGGTATTGAAAAGAATCTTTCGCGTCCTTTGCGGTTCAAGATTTTTTGGTTTTTCGGGATTTATAACGCTTGGCAATGTGTGCGACGAGCTGCCGTGCGATTTCAGGCTTGGCTGCGCGTGCCAGCTGGTGCGTTCCGCCATCATCAAGCAGCATGACCTCATTGTCGTCCGCGCCGATCGCGTTCTGCGCGAGATTGGCGACCATCAGCGGTACCTTCTTCCTGCGCCGCTTGGCATCCGCGAATTCATGCAGCTTCTGGCTCTCCGCCGCAAAGCCGACGCAGAAGGGCGGTTTCGGCAGCGCCGCGACCCACGCCAGGATGTCGGGGTTGGGCACGAGCTTTAACGTGAGATTTGCGTCCGTGCGCTTGATCTTGTGCTTGCTCGTCGTGTCGACTCGGTAGTCGGCGACTGCCGCAACACCAATAAAAATATCCGCAGCCTTCGCGTGTTTCTTGACTGCTTCGAACATGTCTTTGGCGCTTTCGACGCGCTCGACGCGCGCGGCAGCCGGCGCATCAAGACTGACCGGGCCCGTCACCAGCGTGACTTTCGCGCCGGCATCGAGCGCCGCGCGTGCGATGGCGTAACCCATCTTGCCCGAGCTGCGATTCGTAATGCCGCGCACCGGATCGATCGCTTCGAACGTCGGGCCGGCGGTAATCAGTACGTGCGTGCCGGTGAGGAGCTTGGGCTGCAGGAACGAGGTGACGGCTTCGAAGATCTGCTGCGCTTCGAGCATGCGGCCCATGCCGACTTCGCCGCACGCCTGGTCGCCGCTGGCGGGGCCGAGGAGGACGACGCCGTCGCGCGCGAGTTGCGCGACGTTGCGTTGCGTGGCCTTGTTTTCCCACATCTGCCGGTTCATCGCGGGCGCTACCAGCAGCGGGCATTCGCGCGCGACACACAGAGTCGAGAGCAGATCGTCGGCCAATCCGTTGGCCAGCTTGGCGAGGAAGTCGGTCGTTGCGGGCACGACCACGATGGCGTCCGCGCCGCGCGACAATTCAATATGCGCCATGTTGTCGGCAATACGCGCATCCCACATGTCGGTGAAAACGGGTTTGCCGGAAAGTGCCTGCATGGTCACCGGCGTAATGAAACCGCACGCCGCCTCGGTCATGACGACCTGTACTTCGATGCCGCCTTTGATGAGCAGGCGCACGAGTTCCGCCGCCTTGTAGGCAGCGATCCCGCCGGTGATGCCCAGCACGACGCGTTTTTGGCGTATTTCCACTATCGATTCAGCCATTTCCGTTGATGCGAGGGCAAGAGTGTAAACCATATTATGCAGCGCACAAAACCGCGCTGAAAGGCAGGCTAACGGCCTCCTATAACCTTGGGCCTAGGTACTGGCGCTCGTCCTCAGCGTTAATGACATCAGTGTTCTGTCGTTGGGGGACAAATGGCGATTACGGATTGGCCGGTCGATGAGCGGCCGCGCGAAAAGCTGCTGGCCAAGGGCGCGGATGCCTTGTCGGATGCGGAACTGCTGGCCATTTTTTTGCGTACAGGGATACGAGGCAAAAGCGCGGTGGACCTGGCGCGCGATTTGCTGACGCGTTCCGGTTCGCTGTCTGCTTTGTGTTCGGCCAGCGAGGCAGACGTGTGCGAATTGCCCGGCATGGGGCAGGCCAAGTACGCGCAATTGCAGGCGGTGATGGAAATGGCGCGCCGCGCGTTGCGGGAGAAACTCGCGGCCGGCAACGCGCTCAATTCACCGTCGGCGGTGCGCGACTATCTGCGCATGAAGTTGCAGGCGCTGCCGCACGAAGTGTTCGTCGTGCTGTTTCTCGATGCGCAAAACCGCGTGATCGGCAGCGAGGAATTGTTTCGCGGCACTCTCACGCAGACCAGCGTCTACCCGCGCGAAGTCGTGAAGCGCGCGCTGCATCACAATGCCGGTGCGGTCATCTTCGCGCACAACCATCCATCCGGCGTTGCCGAACCCAGTCATGCGGACGAAACGCTGACCCAGGCGTTAAAGCAATCGCTCGCGCTGGTGGATGTGCGCGTGCTCGACCACTTTATCGTCGCCGGCAGCGGCGTGCTGTCGTTTGCGGAGCGAGGGTTGTTATGACAGATGAATGGGCAGGCGAAATGCACGGCGCCAAATGTATGATTGCAAGACTGCCCCCCTTTTTTTCTTCAAAGAGCCCGCTGTGATTGTCAAGGTCCTCACGCACTGGGCTTACCTGCACGCGCTCCACCGCGCTCGCCGGCGCGGTCGCTGCCTCTCTTCCCGGCAGCCTGATCCTCAAGGTCGCACCACTACTGCAACAGCGTTGACGATACCGCGCGGCTTGCGCTCGCGTGTAGCGGTCAGAATGCGTCGAATAGGGCTGTTTGCCAACAATGAGAAAGTCGAAAAATGGCGCCGCGAGCAAAATTTCACGAAACACCCACACGATTGACCGCTCAATGGTGCGGGGATCCATCCCTCACCGCGACTGCCGTCACGCCACTTCACTCGGCCTTGATGCCGGCCGAGCGAATCACCTTGCTCCATCGATCACTTTCCTCGCGAATGTACGCCGCAAACTCGGCCGGTGAATTGCCGCCCGGTTCGGCGCCGTCATCCGCGAGCTTTCGCACGACTTCGGGGTTCTGCAGCACGGCTTTGGTCTCGGTATACAGACGTGTGATCACCGTCTTCGGTGTTTTGCCGGGAACGAGGAGTCCATACCAGGTTCTTGCTTCATATCCGGGGTAACCGCTTTCGGCAATGGTCGGGTACTCCGGCACGACGGTGACGCGTTTGGGACTGGTGACCGCCAGTGCGCGAAGTCTGCCGGCTTTCACCTGCGTGAGCGCGGACGCGAGCGAGAGAATGCCCACCTGGGTGCGGCCCCCGATCAGGTCAACGAGCGCCGGGCCCGTTCCCTTGTACGCGATATGGGTCAGCTTGATTCCCGCGACCAGCATCAGCAGTTCGCCCGCGAGGTGCGAAGGGCCGCCGGTGCCGCCGGAAGCCAGATTGAGTTGCGACGGCTTCGATTTTGCCAGTGCGACAAATTCCTGCACCGAGTTGGCCGGCACCGTGGGGTGAACCACCATGAGGTGCGGCTGCGACCCGAGCAAAGTGATGGGGGAAAAATCTTTTGCGGGATCGTAGGTTACTTTGCCCAGCACCGAATTGACCGCCAGTATCGTCGCTGAAGCGATGAGCAGCGTATGGCCGTCGGGAGTTGCTTTGGCCGCGAGCTCGGCGGCGATATTGTTGTTACCGCCGGCGCGATTTTCCACGATGACAGTCTGGCCCAGCGCGTCCGTGAGGTGCTTTGCGATCAGGCGCGCGACGATGTCCGTGCCGCCACCGGGTGGCGACGGAATGATCATGCGTATGGGTCTCTGCGGATATACGTCCGCCAGCGCAGGCAGAGCGATCAAAGACCACGCAAGCCCGAGTGCGACCATCATCTTGCCCGACATGATTTTCTCCGGTGTTGACGCCAATCAACGTTGGTCGTTTCTTTCGTAATAAACAAAGCGTCCGTTCCTGACGGGAATGCTCGTTACGCCGCCTTTGACGCCTTTTCCCACCCATTCCAGGTACCGGTGAGTCGTCTCGAACTGGGCAGTTGCCGGCAAGACAATCTCCGCCTGGCCGGCGGCGTTCATCAGCGTCGGCAGATATTCCGCGCGTTTGACGCCGCCCTGATCGAGCTCGACATACGCGATGCCCCCTTCATTCCAGTGTCGCCGGTAGTCGTAATAGTGGCCCGGCTCCGGCTCCTCGGAATAGAGTTCCTTGTGCGTAATGCCGCCGTTCGGCATGCACAGGGCATGTCCGCCTTTGCGCGGATGAAACGCCAGATTTCCCAGCCCATAATAAATCACCGCGTCGTTGTAGATTTCCACTGCTTGCTGCTGATGAGAGTGATGCCCGAGAATGACGCTGGCGCCGGCATCGATGGCCGCGTGCGCGATGATCGGCTGATACTCCTGCACCTTGGGCGTGAAGTGCAGTCCCCAGTGAAGCGACACGATGACAATATCCGCCGCCGCTTTTGCGGCACGCACGTCATCGAGCAACAGATCGAAGTCGCCCTGATGCGGCGTGGTGATGATATGCGCCGGCGAGCCCGGTTGGAATTCGTACGGTTCGTAGAACGTATGCGCTCGCATGGGCACGCAACCGGCGCGCTCGTCCGTGGCCCAAAACTGCGGCAACAGGACTGAGCAATAACCGAGAAACGCAATTCGCAGACCGTGTTTTTCGATGATCGCGGGCTTGCGCGCTTCGGCGAGGTTGTAGCCGACGCCGATGGTCGGTATGTCAAGCTGGCGAAATGTGTCGACGGTGTCCTTGATCGCCTCGGGTCCCCAGCTCCCCGTATAGTTCGAAGCGAGCGAGAGCACGCTGAATGGGACGGTCGTGAAAGCGGCCGCGGTTTCAGGCGGCTGGCGCACCGAGAAGTTGAGGGCGCCGCTCGATTCCTGATACGTTCCGCGTTCTGTATACAGTCGCTCGACCTGTGCGAAGCGGATATCGCCTGCGCGCAGCGCGTCGGTCACATAGGCAAATGCGCTCGCAGGCGGGGTGTGTCCGGTGCTGACGTCGCCGGCGGCGGCCAGCGTGACGCAGCGGGACCCGGCTGTCCTGTTTGACCCCATGATGTACTCCAACGGATTGTGAGCATGGCGCCATCGCGCACCAATCTGCGCGCGGCCATGCAGGTTTTTCTAATCCTGAGTTGTACACGATAAAGCGGATTTCATCAAATCCCCCGGGCTGATCAGCTGCCTCATGAAGCAGCCGGCAGTCGCCAAGAAGAAAAGCGCGATTTACGGTATCAGCATGGGTCCGGTTTTCTGCGCAACAACCAGAGCAGGATGCCGCCGGCCAGCGCTGATACGAGCTGCAAGACCACTACAAACGCCAGCAATGCGGCAGCGGACGCGATCAGGGTCGGGCCGAAGGTGTCGCTGTTGTGATATGAAGCGATGATGTGATTGAAGACGAGGCCCGCCGCCCGGTAGGCGGCGTACGCGCCGCATGCGCCGCTGACAAGGATGATCAGCAGCGGTTTCCCTATGCCCGGGTCCGCAGTTGCCTCCCCGGGTCGCTTGAACAGCCGGCGCAACAGGAAAATAAAAAGCACAAGACACAGCGCGGCGCAGCCGAGCAAAATCGCCGGCAACAGCCAGCGTTCGGTGGCGCCGATGCGCGCCATGTCGGTGTGCGGCGCAGTTTTCGGTGGTGAAGGAGGAGTCACCTTCTCGGGCAGCCTGATCTCCGGCCGGCTGTTGGCCATTGTCGAGCAATCTTCCTTGCCCGGCGGTCGAATTGTTTTTGCGGCCTCCGGGCACGGCCCGTTGATCATGTAGGAGACGCCGTTCAGGTCGCAGAGAGCCGAGTTACGGTTGAAGCAGTCTTCTTGCGCCGTCGGGACGTCGGCGTGGCAGATGCCGGTGCACAGCAACGCGGCGATCGCGGCCTACGGCGTCGCCAGCCGCGCCAGCAGGTACCGGCCCGGCCGCATCGGATGCGCGTTCCGGATACGTGCGGTTAAAGGGGTTGCAGGTATTCAATTCAAAATTGGCACCATGCACTCTTGCCCGATTTTCTCAGGCATGCACGAATTGTGCGCATCCAGGTTGGACGTGGCACCTTTGATTTGCGTCGCCGCAAATGCACCGGGATACGCGGCCTGAGCGGCGGCGCTACAATAAGCGCTTCCATCACGGAGAATGCAAATATGAGGTCGAATCGGATTTTTGCTGTGGTCGCGTGCGTGATTGCGTTCGGGGCAGCGCATGCGCTTGCCGAGACGTTTCCAACCAGGCCCGTGCGCATGATCGTCCCCTACGCGGCCGGCGGCGGCGCGGACATCGTCGGGCGGCTGGTTGCGCAGCGGCTCGGCGACGGTTGGGGGCATACCGTGGTGGTCGACAACCGGCCCGGCGCGGGCGGCAACATCGGGACCGAGATCGTCGCGCGCGCCCCGGCGGACGGTTACACGCTGCTCCTGATCGGCCCCAATCACACGGTCAACATCAGTTTGTACAGCAAGATCTCGTACGATCCAGTCAAGGATTTCGCGCCGGTATCGGTGGTCACCTCGGCGCCCTACCTGCTGCTGGTCAATCCGTCCGTCGGCGTGAATACCGTCGCGGATTTGATCGCGCTGGCGAAGTCGCGGCCCGGCAAGATTCTTTACGCGTCGGCGGGCAACGGCACCGCGGGGCATCTGGGCATGGAACTTATCAAGACGATGGCCGGCATCGACATGGTGCATATTCCCTACAAAGGCAGCCCGCCGGCGCTCACCGATCTGCTCGCGGGCCAGGTGTCGGCGGCGTTCGATAACGTGTTGTCGGCGGCGCCGCACGTGAAGGCGGGCAAGTTGCGTGCGATTGCGGTGAGCACCATCAAGCGCTCGTCCGCGATGCCCGAGGTGCCGACGGTGGCGGAATCCGGTCTGCCCGGGTTCGAGGTCGCCGTGTGGCAGGGTATATTGGCGCCGGCGGGAACGCCGAAGTCCATCGTCGACACGCTGCACGCGGCGATCGTGGCCGCGCTCGCCCGCCCGGACATGAAGGAGCGCATGGCGGCGAACGGCACGGACATCATCGGCAGTTCGCCGGCGGAATTCGCCGCGTTCATCAAGTCCGACATCGTGAAATGGGCGAAGGTCGTCAAGAACTCGGGCGCGCGCGTTGACTGAGCCTGGCCCGCCTGCTGCCGTTTGCGTGCGGCCGCGCCGCCTGAGCGGCCCTGCCCGGGGCCACCATATCTAGCGCCATTAGGGGGGCAACCTCCCCTCCGATGGCGATTTGGCGCCTAAAGATTGCGCCTGTCCCGGCCGTAAATCGGATGTGTACTGCCTAAACCTCTACGCGCAGACGCTGGACCGCGGCGTAACACACCCGGTCGGTGCCTGTGCGCAGCGTCTGTGGCGCGTGAAATCATGCTGAGAAAAATCGACACCCGACTGCTGCAACCCGGCATGTTCCTGCAGGAACTGTGCGGGACCTGGATCGACCATCCGTTCTGGCGCACCTCCTTCAAACTCAAGGACGCCGGCGAGATCGCGAAAATCATCAACAGTGGCATCAAGGAAGCACTGATCGACACTGATAAGGGCCTCGACGTCGAAGTCGCCACCGTCGAAGTCGCCACCGTCGACGCGCCGCCGCCAGTGCAGGCCCGCCCGCCGGCGGCACCGCAACCGGCGAAAGCCGCGCGCCCCGCCTACACACCGATCGAAGCCGAAATAGAACGCGCGTCGAGCATCGTCGCCGAATCGAAAAAAGCCGTCGTCTCGATGTTCAACGAAGCGCGCATGGGCAAGGCCATCGAAGCCGACAACGTGATGCCGCTGGTCAAAGACATCTCATCGTCAGTGGCACGCAATCCGGGCGCGCTGATCAGCATCGCGCGCCTGAAAACCGCCGACGACTACACCTACATGCACTCGGTCGCGGTATGCGGCCTGATGATTGCGCTGGCGCGGCAACTCAATCTGGATGAAACACAAACCCGCGAGGCCGGCATGGCGGGCCTGTTGCACGATGTCGGCAAGATGGCGATCCCGCTCGAAGTCCTGAACAAGCCGGGCAAACTCACCGACGATGAATTCACGCTGGTCAAGGGCCACCCGGCGGCCGGCCACGAGATGCTGGTCAACGGCCATGGCGTCGGCGAAACCGCGCTCGACGTTTGCCTGCATCATCACGAAAAAATCGACGGCAGCGGTTATCCGCACAAAATCGCCGGCGACGCCATCAGCCTGTTCGCCCGCATGGGTGCGGTGTGCGACATCTACGATGCGGTCACCTCTGAGCGCCCCTATAAAAAGGGCTGGGACCCGGCCGAAGCGGTGCACAAAATGGCGACCTGGAGCAAAGGCCATTTCGACGAACGCATTTTTCAGGCCTTCGTCAAAAGTGTGGGCATTTATCCGGTCGGCAGTCTGGTGCGCCTGCAGTCAGGCCGCCTCGGCGTGGTCATCGAACAGTCGCCTTCCTCGCTGCTGGTGCCGCGGGTCAAGGTGTTCTTCTCGGTCAAATCGCAAATGCGTCTGCCGCCAGAGGTCGTCGATCTCGCGCGCCCCACTGCCAACGACTGCATCGTCGCCCAGGAAGATCCCGCCAAATGGGGCTTTGCCGACCTCAACGTTCTTTGGGGTGGCAACAAAGCCGCCACGTAGATTTAGAAACCGCCCGGTTCGAACCGGTTTTCATCCGATCAGCAGCAACGTCGCAATGATTGAATGAGTCATGACGCCGCTGCGCACGCAACGAAAATTGCACGCCGGCTCTGGCCTTGGCCACGGCCTTATTGATGCGTGTCCATTCAGGGGCGCATCAACCATCATAGGATGGCGCCATTGCCCAAAAGTCCAAAATACCGGACACCCTGATCAGGGCAGGGCTACACGGCACGCCGCACCAGAACGGATTCCAACCGCCTAATAAGGCAACCCGTATTGTTTCTTTCGACTAATTATTCGGCGATGCCGTTATCTTATCCATCAATTCTTGGTATCCGAACGGCTTGTGCAAGATGTCATCAAAACCAGCTTCGAAAAAGGTTGCCCTATCCTTCACATTTGCATGTGCGGTACAGGCAATGATGTGAGCACCTGTATTCATTGCGGTAGATCGAAGAATTCTACAAGCATCCAGACCGCTAATACCCGGCATACTGATGTCCAAAAGTATCGTGTAAATGACATTTACCTGGGCCAATTGGACGCACTCCTGCCCACTCGTCGCTTGAAGCACCCTGGAATAACCACTTCTCCGCAACATCCTGGCTACGGTATTAAGTAACTCGGGATAATCATCGACGATCATCACAGCCTGATTCTTGGGCATGAGATTTTTCTCAGTCTTTATTTTCAACATCAACGAATGGCAAAGTGACGCTGAATTTGCTACCAACCCCAACAACGGACTCAAGGCCCATCTGCCCCCCGAAAGATTCGACCAACTGAGCCGAAAGGTACAAGCCAAGCCCGGTGCCTGATAACGGTCGTGAACCAAACACTTCCAACTGGCTAAATTGCTTGAATAATTTCGGAATATCTTCTGGACTTATTCCCGCGCCAGTATCCTCAATCACAATTTTCACGAACTTTCCGTCCGATTGGACGTCGAGCGCAACACCACCTCGATCGGTAAATTTGATTGCGTTATTAACCAGGTTTTGCAGCACCTGAATCAATGCGGTTCTGCTTATTGCGATAAAAGGCAGATCAATATCAGGATGCTTGAGGCTGAGCGCCAAGCCCTTCCTGGATGCGTCAGCTCGGTTTATCGCGATGACCTCTTCAGCGACAGCCACTACATTTACATTTTCTTTTTTTGCCAAAGTTGAAGACAAACCACCAGCACTGAGCATCAGCAGGTTATCGACGATGTTCTTCAAATGCTCGCTTGCTGAATGAATGGACTGCGCGGTCTCTCGCATGTCTTCTTCATTTGTAAAATTTTTAATAAAGTCAGCGCCCGCTGCAATTCCTGCCAATGGCGTCCTCAGTTCATGCGACATATTGCGTATAAATACCTCTTTGACATCAAGAGCCAGAGCGAGATTTTTACTTTGGAGCTCCAGACTAGCTTGAGAACGTCTATTTCTGCGAGCTGTAAGCTCGATCACAAAGAAAAGAATGCCTAGCATGACGGACATTAAGATGGCTGCCATAGTTCTGGATCTATCCGCAGCCAGGTAATCCGAGAACATTTCGTCGTTCGAGGCGGAAATGACCACCATCAGGGGCAATCCGGGAACGCGCTGATATGCGTAATATTCCGAAGCTTGCTTTTCATTCGAAACCGCAATCAGTCCGCTATTCTTACCCGCTTGTTTTTCGATTTCCTGAAACCATCCGGTTGAACGAACATCC
>CAMBSS010000033.1 GCA_945870465.1 Bordetella parapertussis
GACAATGCTGGTCCTCGTCACGATGACATCCACCTTGAGCCGCACCAATTCCGCAGCCAGTTCCGGCAGGCGCTCTTCCTTCCCGGCACCCCAACGGTAATCGATCGCGAGGTTGCTTCCTTCGACGTATCCCAGTGTCCGGAGTTGCGCGCGGAAGGCTTCGACCATTTCGTCCGGGCCGGATGTGGGCGTCAGGAAACCGACGCGCCAGACTTTGCCTTGCTGCTGCGCAAACGAACTAAACGGCGCTGCGAGCGTGCCCACGCCAAGCGCAATGACCAGTTTGCGGCGTTTATTCATTTGCCTCTCCCCTGCCGACTATTATGCCCAAACATTCCAGGCACCACAGGTCGGGGAATTTTGGCCAGCAGCCGGATGCAGAGTGACTATTAATCGGCTAAACGAAACGTAACAGCGGGCGTCAGGATTTTCCCGCTGGCAGTCGTTCATGACTAAAGCAGCATCAAGTGTGGGCTCAGAATGAAACACGCCACCCGTCGCCGCTGCAATGCGGGCGCGACCTGCAATTACGGCGCGAGCGGCGGCACTATCGGGTCGGGCCGCGCGCCGGGTTTCACCATCAGCATCTGCACATCGCCGATGACGCGCTCGTCGAAGCCGCCTTCGCAATAGCAGAGATAGAACTCCCACATGCGGATGAACTCATCGCTGTAGCCCAGGCCACGTACGCCATCGATGTTCGCGAACAGGTTTTCGCGCCAGCGCTTCAATGTAGTCGCGTAATGCGGGCCAATGTCTTCGAGATGGAAAACGCGCATGTCGGTGACGCGTGCAATCGACTCGCTCATTACCGTCACCGATGGAATGCAGCTGCCGGGAAAAATATAACGCTGAATGAAGTCCACCGCGTCGCGCGCCGCGGCGTAGCGCTGGTCGGCGATCGTGATGGCCTGCAGCAGCATCATGCCGTCGGGCTTGAGCAGTTCGCCGCATTTCCGGAAATAGGTGTCGTAAAACCGGTGTCCGACCGCTTCTATCATTTCGATCGACACCAGCTTGTCGTAGCGCCCGGTGAGGTCGCGGTAATCTTCGCGCAGCAAGGTAATGCGGTCCGCGAGGCCGGCGGCCTCGACCCGTTCGCGCGCGAGCTGGTACTGCTGGCCTGAAATCGTGGTGGTCGTGACGCGGCAGCCGTAGTGGCGCGCCGCGTGCAATGCAAAACCGCCCCAGCCGGTGCCGATTTCAAGCACGTGGTCAGACGGTTTGAGATCGAGCTTGCGGCAGATGCGGTCAAGCTTGGCGAGCGACGCTTCTTCCAGCGTCATCCCGGCACGCTCGAACACCGCGCTCGAATACATGAGTGTCGGGTCGAGAAACAGGCGGAAGAATTCGTTGCCGAGATCGTAATGCGCGGCGATATTGCGCCGGCTGCCTGTACGTGTGTTGCGCGCGGTCCAGTGCAACGCGCGCTGCAAAGGCGCGGTGATGCGCGCGGCGCCGGTTTCCATGCCGTCGAGCACGGCGCGGTTCTGCAGCAGGATGCGCATGAGCGCGGTGAGATCGTCGACGCTCCAGTAGCCCTGCATGTACGCCTCGCCGGCGCCGATCGAGCCACCGAACGCAATCTCGCTGTAGAAACGCGGATCATGCACGCGCACGGTCGCGCCAAGTCCGCCGGATTTGCCGTAGCGCTCGACGCTTTCACCATCGATCAGCGTTAGTGCGCCGTGTTCAAGACCGCTCAGCCGGCTGCGCACCAATCGCGCGGCAACACCGTCGAGAAAATGCGGCTTGGGCGTCGCCCGCAAAGGCATATGCAATTGTCGATACTCTGCTGCCGTCGTCTTCATGTCGATTTCGCCGCGCGGGCGCCTCGTTGTGCAATGGATATTGACTGCTCTTCGCCGCGCGATGGCAGCCCGGCCGGATGGGCATGAACCGGCACGCCTTTGAGCCACAGCTTGAGCGCCTGCCAGTGGATCGCGATGACGACCCGCACGGTCATCAGCGGAAAACGCGCGAGCATGCCGGCAAGCTGCAGACCGCTGACCGGCGCACGCTTCAACTGCATGGTCGAATCGAAAATTTTGCCGTCGCACACGTGCCGCGACTGCGGGGCGCCATGCAGCGCCATATGCACGTTCAAGGTCGTATCCGGCGCGCTGAAACCCCAGTCGTAGGCGAGGTCCATCGGCATGAAAGGCGAAACGTGCATCGCCTTCGCACTGCGATAGCGCCGGTAGTTCCCGGCCAGCACCTGCGACGGCTCGCTCAGCACGTAGCAATGGCGTTCACCCCACGGCGTGTTGTTGACTTCCGCAACGATGGTCTCGACCCGGGTGTCCTCAGCGTCAAAACAATAATAGAAACTCACCGGATTGAAGCAATGGCCGAAGTAGCGCAGGTGCGTGAGCAGACGGATCGGGCCGCTGGGGCGTAGCGCCGTGCGCGCTTCGACCAGGTCACGCACCGCGACGTCCAGCGGGATCGCCGTATCGCCGAGATGATCGGCGCGATCGAAACGCGCCAGCGCCTTTTTTCGCGTCGACCACAGCCAGCGCCCGCGGAACACCGTATCGAGCTCCGCCAGGTCGAGGTACATGAAGTACAGGCGGTAGCGGAACTCATGCGCCTGCGGCGCAAAGCGGCGGTGCCTAAGCCACCCGTGATAGATCGCGCTGTGCATGGGCTGTACTCTCGAAATGGCGCAAGGCGTCGATGGCGCTCACTACGCCGTCCTCGTGAAAACCGAAGCGCCAGTAGGCGCCGCAAAAGTAGGTGCGGCGCGCGCCGTTTACCTCCGCCTGCCGCTGCTGCGCAGCGACGCCGGCAGGCGTGTAAAGCGGATGGTGGTAGACCAGCCGCTTGATGATGCGGTCGGGATCAATGCCCGCGCTGTGATTGAGCGTCACGCAAAACGTCTCGCGCGAAACAAGGCTTTGCAGGATGTTCATGTTGTAAGTCAACGCGACCCGCTCGCCCTCTTCGCGCAGCACGTGGTAGTTCCACGCCGCCCACGCCCGGCGCGCACGCGGCAACAGCGATGTATCGGTGTGCAGCACCGCCTCGTTTTCCTGATAGGGAATGGCGCCCAGCACTTCGCGCTCGAGCGGCGTCGCATCGGCGAGCAGGCGCAAGGCCTGGTCCGCATGACAGGCAAGGAACAATTGATCGAAACGTGCGGCTTCCGCACCGCGCGCTTTGACCATCACGCCATCGGGCATGCGCCGCACGGATTCGACCGGCGTATTGAGCCGGACGCGGTGGCGAAACGGCGCCACCAGCTTTTCCACGTAACGCGCCGAGCCGCCGCGGATCGCGCGCCACTGCGGCCGCGCATTCACCGACAACATGCCGTGGTTGTGAAAAAAGCGCACGAAATAGCGCGCCGGAAACGCCAGCATGCGCGCGGGATCGGTCGACCAGATCGCAGCGCCCATGGGCACCAGGTAATCCGTGATGAACTCGCGGGAATAGGCGTGCGCCCGCAAATACTCGCCGAGCGCTACCTCGGCACCACTTTCCAGCAGGCACGGCGCTTCGCGGTTGAAACGCATGATGTCGCGCAGCATGCGGTGAAACGACGGCCGCAGCAGATTGCGCCGCTGCGCGAACAGGGTGTTGAGCGTGGTGCCGTTGTACTCGAGCCCGCTCGCCTCGTTGCGCACGCTGAAGCTCATCGCGCTTGCCTGCGACTCGACCCCCAGTTCGTCGAGCAACGCAATGAAGTGCGGATAAGTCCAGTCGTTGAACACGATGAAACCGGTGTCGATGGCGTGACTTTCGCCATTCAGTTCGATCGCGTGCGTGTGCGTGTGGCCGCCGATATGGCCGCCAGACTCGAACACCGTAATGTCGTGGTCACGGTGCAAACGGTGCGCAACCACGTTGCCGGCGATGCCGCTGCCGATGATGGCGATTTTCATGCGGGCGCTCCGCTCTAACGCCGCGCGTTCAGCATTGCGGCGGGCACCTGCTTCAAGTCCCAGATGATGCCAAGTGCGGCCAGCAGGCGCAGCCCGTAGTATGTAAAGTCGATCTCCCACCAGTAAAAGCCCTGGCGCGCCGCGCCCGGATAGTGGTGATGGTTGTTGTGCCAGCCTTCGCCAAAAGTCAGCAGTGCGAGCCAGGGGTTGTTGCGCGAATCATCGCTCGTCGCGTAACGACGGCGGCCGAAGCGATGGGCCAGCGAGTTGGTCGTGAAAGTCGCGTGATACAGCACCACGGTCGAAATGCAGAATCCCCACACGACAAACTGTAGTCCGTTGGTCGCGAGGCCCGGCGCAAAGTGCGCGAGTAACGCGCCCACAGCATACAGCGCTGCGGCCAGCGCCAGCGGCACCAGCGCGTCGAAGCGGTCGAGAAAACGCAGTTCCGGGTAACGTAAGAGATCGGCGATCAGCGCATGCCGCGCGGCGAAATTCTTGCGCGCCATGAACCAGCCCATGTGGCTCCACCAGAATCCATGCTGGCGCGCCGAGTGCGCATCTTCCGGCTCGTCTGCATGCGCGTGGTGATGGCGATGGTGCGATGCCCACCACAACGGGCCGCGCTGCACGGCCGACGCGGCGAGCAGCGCGAACACGAATTGTGCGGCGCGCGAGGTGCGAAACGCGCAATGCGAGAAATAGCGGTGATAAAAGCCGGTGATTGCAAACATGCGCAGCGCGTAGAGACCCGCCGCGACGGCAACTGCGGTGGCACTCACGCCGACCCACAACACCGCCAGGCAGGCAAGATGCAAACCGACGAAAGGCACGACACGCGTCCAGTCAATCTGCCGCGCCTGCGCGCCGTCGCGCGAAATCTGCGCGGCCCCGGCGCTGCTGTCGAACCAGCATACGATGCTGCTCCACAGGCGCGCGTGCCACGGCTTGCCGGTCATTTCCATTGCTGGGGCACCTTGAGGACCTGCTTGATGTCATAGCCCTGCTCGCCCACGAATTGGAGCAGGCGCTGATAATCGGTTTCGGGAATGGCGGGTGTGCGCGCCATGATCCACACGTAGTCGCGCTGCTGGTGTCCGACCACCGTCTGGCTGTAGTCGTCGGCGAGATACATGATTCGATAGTCGGCCTTGATCGGCCACACGAACTGCATCCCCCACACCGCATTCGACTCGCGGTCGCGCACAAAACCGCGCGGCGTATAGCGTTTTAACTCGCCGTCAAAGCCGCCCGCGCGAAAGGTAAACGTCGTCGCGATCGTGCCATCCGCGTCCAACTTGTACGATTCAATCGCGTTGTGGGCGCCCTTCTCGATGAAGGTCGGAATATTGGCGATCACGTACCAGTCGCCCATGAAGCGCTGCAGATCAACGCGCGCCGCGGTTACGACCGGCGGGGCGCTACTTTGGCAGCCGGACAAAAGCAACGCCGCAGCGGCAGCGACGCGACAAAGCAGGCGGGCGCTCAAAACGGCGTACTCATTTATCGAGCCGGTAACGTAAACGCCGGCCGCCGGCGACAGTCGATTCGAGCGCCAGCCACTCCTGGGCCGCGGAATACCACAGATCAATCGGATTTTTGGGCCCGGTGATGCGGTAATGCGTGGCGGCAGTTGGCGTGCCGCGCACCATGATGCTGGAGTCGCCGAGCGCGGTGATTTTGACTGCCTCGTACTCGCCGGTTTGACTGTTCAGGAGGCGCGACTGGCGCAGGATCTCCGGGTTCCAGTAGGCGAAGCTCATCACGCAACCGTCCACCGTCGCCGTCCCTTTGGCCGTCGTGACGGCCAGGCGTTCGCCTGCGCGCTCCGTATCGACCGCCAGCCGCTCGCCGTTGTCGTCGGTGCGCGCGCTGACACTGTCGAGACAGTTACCGCGCCAGCGCTCGGTTGCTTCGTGCGCATATTGATAGGCCGTAAAGAACAACACTTTTACGCTGAAGCGCGCCTCGGCTTTCAGTTCGCGTCCGGCGCCCTGCTCGCGCAGCGTGAAGCGGTGATAACCGATCGGCGTGTCGTCGAGCGCAACCTGAAAATTCCACACGCGCGACTGCGCCGCGGCCGGCATGCCCGCGAGCGCACCGCATAACAGCACTGCTGCGCTCAGCAAATTGGCGCTGGTAACGTTTGCGCGCATTCAGGCAGCGTCCCTGCGCGCACCCGGGAAAAACGCGTTGGTGCGCGCGACGTAATCGCGATACGCCGGGCGGCGTTCGGCAATGTCTTTTTCGAGCAGCGTGACGCCGGAAACCTTCAGCAGCAGCACCGACATGAGCAACGGCGAAACAATGCTCCACCAGCCGCCGCTGGCGAGCGCGATGAGATAAAAACCCCACCACACGCAAAATTCGCCAAAGTAATTGGGATGCCGTGTATAGCGCCACAGCCCGCTGTCCATGACGCGGCCGCGATTTTCGGGCCGCGCCCTGAAGCGCGCCAACTGGCCGTCGCCCACCGCCTCGAACACCACACCGAATACGCATACGGCAATGCCGCAGGCGTCGAGCCAACCCATCGCCTGCGAACCGGCGAGCGCCGCAAGCAGGGTCAGCGACACGATCCACGCGAGCACGCCCTGCAAGCCGAACACGAGATAAAGACTTTTGTATTCGAAATTGGGCTGATTACGCGCGCGGATTACCTGATAACGGTGGTCCTCGCCATCGCCCCAATTGCGCCAGGTGATATACCCGGCGAGACGCGCCGCCCACAATGCCGCCAGCGCAAGCACCCACGCCATGCGCGGGCCGGCGTCAGGCAATACTGCGGCGTAGACCAGTCCGGCGGTCAATATCAATGCTGACCACATGCTGTCGACTATGCTGACGTCACGCATGGCGAGACTTGCCAGCCAGGTGGCGAACGCCAGAACGAGGATCGCGCCAAACCCGCAGGCCGCGGCGAACACAATGGTATCAAGGTGGAACATGGCCGGATGTCCGCGTCAGCGCGTGCCGTGGATGCCGTCATAACGGCGCGCAAGCGCCATCAGGAGCGGCATCAGGATGGCCCAGCCGATCGAAAGCGCGACTAACGCGGGCACCGGTTCGACCAGCACCACGGCGCCCAGCCGCGCACCCGCCCAATAGGAAAGCGGCCCGGCAATGCCGCCCAGCAGAGCGGCAACCAGCCAGCGGCCTTTCAGCCAGTTGAGTGAAACGTTGAGCGTCGTCGCGAACAGCGCCCACAGACCGAGTATCCAGGGTGGCGCCATGGCGTCCGTGATAACGGACACGAACGAGAGCCAGCCGAGCGCGGCGAGCGAACTGTCCCACGCGGCGCCTATCAATACTGCCACGACTATCAGTTTCGCTTCCTGCGCCGGGCGTGCAGCGCGCGCCGCGTGCCACACCGCGATGACCAGCGCGAGTGCGGCGCCGGCCAACGGCCAGCCCTGCGCGGCGCCCAGCACGCAGGCGAACCAGCCCACCTGGAAGGCCACGATGTTGACGATGAGGTTCGGAGCGGATGTCGCAGCCGACATCGTTCCCGGCGCAGATTGCAGAGCGTTCACGCGCGACGCTCGAACAGGTAATGGCTCACCCACCACTGCTGGCCGCGTTCGTAGCCGAACAACTCCGCGCACGACATGAAGAAAATGCGCCAGCGCGACCACCACTGCAGCGCGTGCTCGCGTCCGTAGGTCTGTTCGAACAGCGGCCACAACCCGGCGCGGTTCGCATCCATGTTCGCGAGCCACGCGTTCGAGGTGCGCTCGTAATGCGTGCCGTCCCAGCGCCAGCGCCGCACCATCCTGAGATCGTCCTGAAAATGCAGGGCAAGATCGTCGCTGGGCATCATGCCGCCGGCAAAGAAATGGCGGCTCATCCAGTCGCTCGCATCGCGCGCGACAAATTCGTAGGGCGTTGCGCGGTGGACGAACACGTGCATAAAGAACGTGCCGCGGGGCGTGAGCCATGAACTCACGCGCTGGAACAGTTCGGGCCAGTTGCGCATGTGCTCGAACATTTCGACCGACACGATGCGGTCAAAGCACTCGTCGCTGTCGAAGCAGTTCATATCGCAGGTAATCACGCGCACATTGGCGAGCCCGCGGCGCGCCGCTTCACCCTCGATGTGCACGCGCTGCGAGTTTGAGTTGGATACCGCGGTGATGCGGCTCGCCGGGTACTGCGCGGCCATCCACAGCGTGAGCGACCCCCAGCCGCAACCGAGTTCGAGGATGTGTTGACCGTCGGCAAGTCCGGCCCGCTCGCAGGTCGCAGCCAGCGCCGCCGCTTCGGCGTCCGCCAGCGTTTGCACGCCGTGCGGCCACCAGCACGAACTGTATTTGCGGTGCGGGCCCAGCACGCCGGCAAAAAAAGCCGCCGGCACTTCGTAATGCTGCTCGTTGGCCTTGTCCGGCACCAGCGCAACCGGCGCGACGCCCATCGCCGTCGCGAAAGCGGTCGCCGCCTCGCCTGCCGCAGCGGCATCATTCGCGTGTATTTCACCGAGGCGTTCTTTCAGCAGCCGGCGTATGCCCTGGCGGATCACCATGTCGGGCACCAGGCCCTGTTCGGTCCAGTCGATTGCGCGTTGCGTGGCTGACGTCATTGCATGTTCCTGTAAGCCGATACGGCCCCCGCACCGGCGGGTTCGGATCGCGATTTTGCTGGATGGATTATACGGGGCGCGGGCGGGATTGGATGCAGGCCGGGTCAAACTTCCGCACGCGCCGGGTGTGTCGCGCGCCACGCCGCCAGCACCGTTGGAATTTCCTCCAACGCTGCAATCGGCGTGACGCCTGGAATCAATTTGTGCGCGCGCTGCCAGACGGCGCCGCCGGCCCACAACGCAACGTCGCGGTCGAGACGCTGGCGCAAATCGGCAAGCCCTGCACTGGCGACGCGCATCTGCAGCGCGGAGCTGAAAGACAGGCCGACAACGTCCGCCCGGTGCGCGCGCGCCGCCTTTGCAATGTCGCCCGCCGGTGTCTGCACGCCCAGCGAAATACATTGCGCGCCCTCCACGGTAAGGCATGCCTGCGCCATCAACAGTCCGAGCTGGTGCTCTTCGCCGGGCAGCGTGGTCAGCAGCACGCGGGGCGTCTGCGCCGGCTGCAAAAACGAGCCGAGCGCCTGCCGCAGCAAATGCTGGACCTGCTCCGAATAGAGGTGCTCTTCGAAAATCTCGATGCGGCCCTGCGTCCAGGCATTGCCCACCAGCACAGTCAGGGGCGCCACCGCCTCAAGTACAAAGCGCTGCAGGCCCAGGCGCAACAGCAACTGCGCCAGATGCTCGCGCAGCGCGGTAACGTTGTGCGCCTTGAGCAGGCGCAGAAATTCGTCCAGCGACTCCGCATGCGCAATCGCGGCGCCGCCTGTCGAGTGCATGCGACCGATCTGTGCGTTCAGTTCGCGCAGCGGCATTTGCACAATCTTGCCCGGGCGCAGTCCGCCGTCCATAAGGCGCCGTATGACGCGCAATTTCTCGACCTGCTCGGCCGGGTACGTTCTTTCGCCATTGCTGTCGCGTGCTGGCTGCGGAAATCCGTAGCGGCGCTCCCAGATACGCAAAGTGTCCTTCGACAGGCCAGTCTCGCGCTCAACCGCGCCGATAGCGGTCTCAGGCGCAGGACTTTGTTTTAATTTCATTTTTGAAACAGACAAATAATGCATATATAGCGATTATTGCCATAATTTACCATATATATTATATTTTGACCTAGACAAATATACTCAAACGACCGCTAATGCAGGTTTTCCAAGGGACTCTCCGGCAGTCACCGCACGCGCGCACCACCAACAGGCAAATGCCCTGTTCGCCGGGCAGTTCGTCGGCCCCACCAGCCAGGCGCCGCGCGACGACAATCTCTACGAACTCGAAACCGCGTTCCAGCAAATGACGCAACGCCAGCAGTCCGGCAAGGAAGCGCTCGCGCCATGACTGGTCGACCGCCTGCTGCGCAACCTGCTGGTCGATCTCACCGGCAACACCCATCGTGCCGAATTCTGCATCGACAAGCTGTATTCGCCCGACACCGCGACCGGCCGCCTGGGCATCCTCGAATTGCGCGCGTTCGAAATGCCGCCGCACGCGCAGATGCCTGCAATGAACTCGAAGTGCCGCTGCACGCCACCGGCGTGCCCGGCACAGCGGTGGCGGGCGTGCGCTACCGAGCGTGGGCGCCGCCCTCCGCGCTGCATCCGACCACAGGCGTGCAGGCCACGCTGGTGTTCGACATCGTCGATACCTGGAGCGGACGCAGCACAGGCGGCTGCACCTGTCACGTCGCCCACCCGGGCGGACGCAACTACGAAACGTTTCCGGTCAACGCGAACGAAGCCGAAGCGCGCGCTTCTGGGACCACGGCCACACGCCTGGTCCACTGACGCTCGAACCGCAGCCGCACCATCCCGCATTTCCGCTCACCCTCGATCTGCGCTGGCAGCCGGCATAACCCGCCGCCAGCTTTAACTCAGGCGGCTTCCGCGCTGACCGCGTCTTCGGACAACGCGGCGGCCAGCGCATCTTCGACTTTCTCTACCCACACGAACTTGAGCTTCTCGCGCGCTTCGGCGGGAATTTCCTCAAGGTCGCGCCGGTTCCGCGCCGGCAGCAGCACCGTCTTGATGCCCGCGCGCAGCGCGGCCAGGACTTTTTCCTTGACGCCGCCGATCGGCATGACGAGGCCGCGCAGGCTGATTTCGCCCGTCATCGCCACGTCATTGCGCACCGGCCGGCCGGTGAACAGCGAGGCCAGTGCCGTAAACATCGCAACACCGGCGCTCGGGCGAAATGGTCATGTCAGAACTTTCCTCGGGATAGGGGCAGAAAAAAAAGGTTGATTGCGAACGCACGGAACTTGCGGACCCGCGCGCTGTTAATTGTCGTCGGCGCTCCTGACCACCCTGCGCTTGGTGCGCACCACTATGGTCGGCTGGCGCGGTGTGCGCGGCGCGGCAGCGACTTCGATTTCTGCAAGTGCACGCGGCGCGCTTTTCTTCGCGGCGCCGGCGCTCTTGGCGGCGGCCAGCGTCAGCGGCTGGATGGTTGATATCGCGTGCTTGTAGACGTGATCGGACATTTCGCCTTCCAGCAATATCGCGTAATCGTCGAACGATGTAATCTTGCCTTCCAGTTTGAGCCCGTTGACGAGGAATATCGCCACCGTCCGGCGATCTTTCACCAGCTCGTCGAGGAAGCGGTGCTGGGCGGGCGGCGCGCGCTCCGTGCCCTTCGCTTTCTTGGCCGCGCCGGTTTTCTTCACGCCTGCTTTTTGCACTGCCATTCGTTCGTATCCTGATAATTGCGGGTAGCGCTGGCACCGGCCGCAACTCGCCGCCGCACCCGCGGATATTGATGAGAGGCGCCAAGGCTCTAGTATACTGCGTCCTTTTTTTTGCGCGGACTTCATGCGATTCAAAAACCTGCTCGTTTACCGGCTCGATGCCAAATGGAGCCTCGATACCGGTTCCCTCGAAAAAATACTCGCCGGCCGTGCACTACAACCGTGCAGCAGCTTCGAAATGGAAAGCCACGGCTGGATTCCCGGACCGCAGGGCGACCAGTTCCTGTATACGCTCAACCGGCACAGTCTATTGACACTGGGTGTTGAGCAAAAGATCCTGCCCGCTTCCGTCGTGCGGCAACTCGCGGCGGACCGCGCCGCCGAGGCGGCCGTCAAGCAAGGCCACAGCATAGGCCGCAAGCAAATGCGCGAAATCAAGGAGCGCGTGTTCGATGAACTCCTGCCGCGCGCGCTGACACGCCGCCAGACCACCCCGGCCTGGATAGACTCCACCAACCGCTGGTTCGTGATCGATACCGTCGCCGAATCCAAGGCCGAACGCGTATGCGAGACCCTGCTCAAATCCGGCGCCGATTTCCCGGCCAAGCGGCTCGATACCCAATTGTCGCCGGCCGTCGCCATGACGGGCTGGTTGACCAAGGGCGTGATCTCGCCTGAATTTACGATCGATCAAGACCTCGAACTGCGGGCGGGCGACGCCAACAAGGCGACCGTGCGCTACGTCCGGCACGACCTCGCCGGCAAGGACATCCAGACCCATATTGCCGCCGGCAAAACCGCCACCCGCCTCGGCATGACGTGGAAAGACAAAATCTCCTTCGTGCTGACGGAAGACCTGCAAATCAAACGCATTCAGTTCGTAAACATCATGAAACAGGAAACCGAGCAGCAGGTCGAGAACAAGGAGGAGGAGTTCGATCTAAACTTTGCGCTGATGACCGGCGAGCTGTCGCTGCTGCTGGCCGATCTCGTCAAGCTGCTGGGCGGGGAAAAACTCGCCGAAACCCGGGCCTGACCGCAAACACGCCGGGGACGCGGACTACGCGCCCTCCGCCGCTTCGGGGTTCCACTGTCCTTTGTTCATGCGCGTGATGGCAACGCTGTCGAACACGCCGGTCTGGGTAAAAGGGTCGCCGTCGGAAAATGCTTTCGCCTCGGCGCGGGTTTTCACATTGACGACGAACAGGCTGCCGACGGCGGTCGCGCCGTCATCGGTCTGCGTCGCGCCGGCCAGCACCAGTATGCCCTTCTGGCTTTTCAGGTAGTCGCGATGCGGTTGCAGCACGGCGGCGCGCGCCGCGGCGGTATTCGGCTTGTCGATGCATGAAATGGCCCACAGCATGTTCTTGATCTCCGGTTGATTGAGAGGGCCGCTGCGCATGGCAGGCGGGTCGGGCATATGATATTGCATTTGCGGCGGGGCCAACCGCCAAAATGCCGCGGCGCGCCTGATTGACTTGACGGCCGCGCCTGCGTAGCGGAAGCTTTTGCAGCGCCAGCCGACCTCATGGGGATACGACCTTGCTCGATAAGAGAATAAAGCCGAGTTTCATCGTCAAATATCTCGACCAGTACGTGATCGGCCAGGATGAAGCCAAGAAAATTCTGGCGGTCGCTGTCTATTCGCATTACAAGAAACTCGAAAAATCGCAGAAGGACGCGGTTGAAATCGCCAAGAGCAACGTGCTGCTCATCGGCCCCTCCGGCACCGGCAAGACCCTGCTGTGCGAAACACTGGCCAAAATCCTCGGCGTGCCGTTTGTCACCGCGGACGCCACTTCGCTCGCGCAGACCAAGTTCGTCAATGAGGAAATCGAGGCCATCCTGCAGCGGCTGGTCGACAAAGCCGACGGCAGCATCGCACGCGCGCAGCTCGGCATCGTGTTCATCGACGAAATCGACAAGCTGAAAGCGCCGGCCGGCGAAACCCGCAGCACCTCCGGCGAAAGCGTGCAGCACTCGCTGCTGAAAATCATGGAAGGCTACCCGGCCAAGCTTGCAAGCAAGGCGTATGTAGACACCACCAACATCCTGTTCATCTGCGGCGGCGCGTTCGTCGGCCTCGAGAACATCATGGCCAAAACGCACGGCTACGGCTTCATCTCGACGACCAACGACGACAACCAGAACATACTCGACCGCCTCAACACGCGCGTGAAGCCGACCGATCTGTTCGAGTTCGGGCTGATCCCCGAATTCACCGGCCGGTTGCCCATCATCGCCAACTTCCAGACCCTCACCAAGAAAATGCTGGTGAGGATCATGACCGAGCCAAAAAATTCGATCTACAACCAGTTCCGCGAGATTTTCAAGAACGAAGGCGTCGAGCTCACCATCGAGCCCAAGGTCTTCGAGCAGATTTCGGAAATCGCGATGGAATACAAAACCGGCGCGCGCAGCCTGCGCGGGATATTCGAGGAACTGATCAACCCGCTTCTTTACATGGTACCTGACGACAGCACGATAGAAAAAGCCGTGATCTCCTCGCTGTTTACCGATGCCCGCATCATCAGGAAATCCGCCGCCGCGTAGAGTTTCACCGCCTTGCCGAGTCCAGCGCGCGCGGGCATACTGTGAACCCAAGCAACGGCCCGCCGAGGCCGCACTTCCCGCCACGCGAGGTCTCCCCATGCAATTGAAGTCCCGTTATCACGAAGCGCCCGACATGGCAGCCGCCATGGAGCTTTGCTACGCCAAAGGCTGGACCGATGGCCTGCCGGTCGTGCCACCGACCGCAGATCGCGTTGCCGACATGCTCGCGGCGGTCAAGCTCGAGCCGGACCACGAAGTCGCCTTCATCGAGAACCGCCAGGTCTCGGTGACCGCCGAAAAAGTCGCGATCAATGCGGTACTCGCCGGCTGCAAACCCGAATACATGCCGGTCGTCGTCGCGGCGGTCGAAGCGCTTGCCGATCCGCTGTACGGCTATCACGGCCCCGCCACCAGCACTGGCGGCTCCGCGGTGCTGATGATCGTGAACGGCCCGATCGCCCGCGAACTCGACATGAACTGTGGCGACAATCTGTTCGGCCCCGGCTGGCGCTCCAATGCGACGATAGGCCGCGCGGTGCGTCTCATCATGCGCAACACCATAGGCACGCTGCCCGGCGAACTCGATCGCAGCAGCCTCGGTCATCCCGGCAAATACACCTACTGCATCGCCGAGAATGAAGCGCAAAGCCCGTGGCCCGGGCTGCATGTCAGCCGCGGCTTCAAGCCCGCACAAAATGCAGTGACCATCATGGCCGCACTCGGCGTGCATCAATATTCGAACGGGCTCTCCGCCACCCCGGAAGGCATCCTCACGACGGCGTGCGCGCAAATGCGCATTTCCGCCGGCACCTCGCGCAAGACGTTCTACGCCATGATATTTGCCGGCGAGCACATGGCGATCATTGCCAAGGCGGGCTGGACGCGCGACGACGTCAAAAATTATTGTGCCGAGCGCACACAGGTTTCGCTCGCCGAATTGAAACGCATCAACATCAGGGACGGCAGCGTTACGCCCGAGGACGAAACCACGATGATGTCGCTGGTGCACGAGCCGAACGACTTTCTCGTCGTCATGGCGGGCGGCCTCGCCGGTGTGCAGTCGGCCTTCATTCCCGGCTGGGGCGGCAGGAACGGCTCGCAGGCGGTCACCAGGGAAATACGCCGCCCGTGAAGCGGCTCGATCAGTTCCAATAGTCAGGCAAACCAGGGAGAACATCATGTCCGTGCGCATCTACGACCCCACCATCGAAGTCAAAGGACGCAAGATCGCTTACGCGCCGCGGCCGAAGTCGCTCGCCGGCCTGCGCGTCGGCCTCGTTGACAACTCGAAACACAATTCGGACCAGCTGCTGATGCGGATTGCAGGATTGCTTGAAAGCGACTACGGCGCGAAAACGCACGTCATGCGGCGCAAGAAAACTGCGGGCATCCCGCCGTCGGACGAAATCGTGAAAGAATTCAAAGCCGCCTGCGACGTCGTCGTCGCCGGCGTCGGTGATTGAGGGTCATGCAGCTCGGGCAGTGTGCTCGACAGCATAGTATTCGAACAGCAGGGCATGCCTTCCGCGTCCATCATTACCGACGTGTTCATGCGCACCGGCCAGGCGATGGCGCGCTCGTGGGGACTCAAGGAATTCAAGTTCCTCGCCATGCCGCACCCGATTGCGAACCTGACAGACAAACAACTCGATGAACGGGCACGCGACATCACGCCGCAGGTCGTAAAACTCTTGCTCGAAGGCCAGACCGCGAAATAACCGCTGCGCCGCCCGGCAAATCATCGCCGGTGGCCGGCGCAGTTATTCCGTTCAGCGGCATCGTCCGCGTTGGCGTAAAATTTCACGTTCCGGCAGTTCCATTGGCCGGCGACTGCGTGCAAAGCCGCGCCGGAACGTTCCATGCCTGCAAGCTGCCTGAAGTCGACCTCCCCGATTGCGCATGAAGCCCGGTCGACGCGGCTGCGTCCAGCGGCAGTGCGCCGATGGCTTTTCCCACTTTGACCACGCGATGACAGACTGGCTTCAACCCAAGCGGCGCGACGGCGTCACGCTACCCACAATCTGGGTCGCGGTTGGGCTGTCGGTGCTGCTGCACGTCGCCATTATGTGGAAATGGCTGCCGAAGCTGCACTTCCCGTCGCCCGAGGATTCCAAAATCGGCGAATCGCGCGGGTCTTTGGTGGTGCAGCTTGCGCCGCCCTTCCGTGCGCCCTTGCCTACGCCCGAGTCCGAATCGCGGCCGGTAGCGCCGCCTCGCCCGCGATCTCCACCGCCACCACCACCGCCGCCGCCACGGCCAGCGGCACCTGTCATCGCGCTAAAAACACCTGGCGCCACGCCCGCGCCGTCGACTGTGCCGGCGCCGCCGCCCGTAGCCGCGGTGACGCCGCCGGCGCCGCCGCGTCCGCCCGTCTCCAGCGGCGACTTCGCCGCCGATCTGGAGGCGCGGCGCCGTGCCCGCGGGGAAGCGCCCGCCGCGGTGCCATTCAGTGTCGCCGGCGCGCCAACGCCCGAAGACGACAAGGCGCGCGCCAACCGCATTGCCGCCGCCAATCTCGCCACCCAGCGCAAGCAGACCTTCGGCTACGATCCGAGCCAGGGCGGCGGCCTGTTCCAGATCACTCGCACCGGCACCCTCGATGCGGAATTCCTGTTCTTCGGCTGGAACAAGGAGATCCGCCGCAATACCAAGCAGTTGATCGAGGTCAAGAAAGGCAACAATCCCGATACCCGCATTGCAGTGGTGCGCAAAATGATAGCCATCATCCGCGAGTACGAGCAGCAGGATTTCCTGTGGGAATCGCAGCGTCTCGGCCGCAGCATCTGGCTCTCCGCGCGCGCCAGGGACAGCGGCGAACTCGAAGGATTTCTGATGCTCGAATTTTATCCGGAAGATCCGCGCGTGCCGCGATGACGCCGTACGGCATCGTTTATACTCGGCACATGTTCACGCGTTCATTGCATTGGTTCGTGGCGGCGGCAACACTGTGCGCATCCGGCGTTGCGGCCGAGTCCTATCCGGTCAAACCGATCCGCATGGTCATCACCTATCCGCCAGGCGGCAACACCGACCTCGTCGGCCGCGCGCTGGCGCAAAAACTGAGCGCATCGCTCGGACACCAGGTGGTGGTCGATAACCGCGGCGGCGCCGGCGGCGTGCTGGGCACCATGATCACCACGCAGGCGGCGCCGGACGGCTATACGATTATGCTCGGCACGTCGGCGGGCATGGTGATCAATCCGCTGCTGTCGAACAAACTGACCTACGACCCGGTCAGGGATTTCGCGCCGGTGAGCATGGTCGTGATCGTGCCGCAACTGCTGGTGACCAATCCGCAATTGCCGGCGAAAAACGTGCGCGAACTGGTTGCGCTCGCGAAGGCAAAACCGGGTTACCTGAGCGCGGGGTCGAGCGGTGTGGGCACGCCAAACCATCTTGGCACGGAACTTCTGAAGTGGCTGGCGGGCGTGAACATCGTGCATATTCCGTATAAAGGCGGCGGCCCGGCGATCGTCGATCTGATCGGCGGACAGATACACATGGCGTTCAGCAGCGTGCCAGCGGTGCTGCCGCATATCAAGGCCGGACGCCTGAATGCGCTGGGTGTCGGCAGCGCCAAAAGATCGCCGTCGCTGCCGAATATCCCCACCATCGCCGAAGCCGGCGTGCCCGGTTATGAATACACGACCTGGTACGGAATTTTCGCACCGGTGCGCACGCCACGGCCGGTCGTCACTCAGCTGAATGCCGAAATCGTGAAAGCGCTCAACGCGCCTGAGATGAACGAGCGTTTCGTCAGCCAGGGCGCCGATCCCGCGCCCAGCACACCGGAAGAACTGCGCCGCTACATGGCCGAAGAGTCCGCGCATTGGGCCAAGACCATCAAGGCGGCGGGCATACGCACCGAGTAACTGCGCGACGCGAAGGCTATGCCGGCTACACCAGGAGCCCGGCCACCAGAATCGCGAGGGCCATGAACGGGAGCGGGCCGAAAATCGACAGGAAGCGTTGCATAGTCGGAGCCTTTGCGGTCCGGCGGCTCAGCAGATCTCGCGGTGCACGAACTCGATAATTTTTTCGATGGCGTCGCGCGCCTGCTGTGATGCCGGGTCGTTCGTGATGAACGCTTCGCCCACGCCTTCGAACAGGTGCAGATCGACTTTGCCGCCGGCCTTGCGATAAGCGGCGATAAAACTGTCGCGATTCGGCTTGGGATGCGCCACGTCGGCGGTGCCCTGCAGATAGAGTAGCGGCGGCATCTGCCCCGTTTCGCCGCGTTCGAGCGCCAGCGTCGGATTGCCTTCCGTCATCTCTGACTCGTCCTTCCAGTATTTGTCGTGGCTGGCGAGCCACTCGTCCGCCTGCTTCTTCATCCTGGCATCGTTCTGCAGGCCTTTCGCGTAGCGGTAGCGGCCGAGCGGATCGATCACCGGCCAGCACAACACGGCGCAGCGCACAGTGGCGTCCAACTTTTCGTTCCCGGACAATTGCAGCGCGGCATAGCGCGCATCGGCCGGCCGCATCGCCGTCAGCATTGCCTGGTGTCCGCCGCTCGACACGCCGAGGATGCCGACCATGTCGGGACGGGTGTTCAGTTCCTGCGCGCGGGCTTTACACCAGCGTATCGCGTAATTGATGTCAGCCATGGAAGCCGGATAGGCGGCTTCCGGCGGCATGCGGAAATCGAGAGCAACCACCACTACCCCGCTTTTAGCCAGCGGCTCGTCGGTGCCGGCGTCGCTGGTGCGGTCTTTCTTGCACCACGCGCCGCCGTGCAAATCGATGACGAGGGGAAACGGCCCCTTGCCGCGCGGCTTGTAAATGCGCGCCAGCAGCGCCTTGTCACCATGCCTGAGATATTCAACATCTTCAACGTCGATGGCGTAGCGCGCGAGTTCGGTGGTCGTCATGGGTTCCTCCCTAGAGAGCAATTATTGTAAGGCAAATCGTGCGAAAATATTCAGACGGGAAATTTGATTTTCCCGATCCGCAATTCCTCCGCCAACCGGAGAGGAGCCGGCAATATGAACATCGAACGCGGCCTCGTGAAAACGAGCGCCGGCTATATACATTACCGCGCGGCGGGCAGCGGCGCGCCTGTCGTCTTGCTGCACATGAACCAGCAATCGTCGGCCCTCTATCTCGAATTGATGGAAGTCCTGGCGCCAAAGGTGCGGGCGATAGCAATTGATTATCCGAGCCACGGCATGTCCGACCACATATCCACCCAGCCGACCATCGCGGACTACGCACGCTACGTGCTGGAAGTCATGGATGCCCTCGGCATACGCAAGGCGAATTTTCTCGGCGAATCCGGCGGCGCAGTCATCTGCATCGAACTCGCCGCGGCGCACGCTGAGCGTGTCGACAAAATCGTCCTCGTCAATTGCCCGTACTATCACGATGCGAGGACCGCGACGCGCAATCACAGCGTGCTCAAAGGCGGCGCGCGCCCGAGTGACGCCTCGGGCTTTCCCGTCACCCGCACCATCGAATTCATACTCGAGCACGACCCGGCGCACGCGCCCCTGCATCCCACCCAATCGTGGATGGACCGCATCAACCGCGCCCAGATGGAAGCCGGTCGCGACCGCTGGCAGGTGCTCGACGCGCTGCACCAGTACGACATACCCGGCAACCTGCCACGCGCCGGCAAGCCGGCACTGCAACTGACCGGCGAGCATTTCATCTACGTCAAAAACCATGCGGAGTTCGCCGCGGGCTTGACGGACTTGCGCCAACACGTGATTGCGGGCGGGCGCTGCTGCGTCGCCTGGGAAAAAGCCGCCGACATCGGCCGCCACACGCTCGAATTTCTGCGCTGACTTGAACCCTGCAGCCATGCAGAGAATCCTGATGGTGCTCACGGTAATAGGAAGCGTACCAGCAGGCGCGGCAGACCCTGCAGCCGGTTTTCCCAACAAATCGATACGATTGATCGTGCCTTTCCCTGCGGGCGGCGGCACGGACATCGTCGCCCGCGCCATTAGCGTAAAACTGACCGAAGCCTGGGGCCAGCAGATCATCATCGACAACCGCGGCGGCGCCGGCGGCCGGACGCGAGCAGTGAACAGGGCTCCCGCTTGCGGGATGTGAACGTCCGCGAGTCGGAAGACGCGCCGTCGAATCGCGTCCGCGGCGCACGTCTCCGGGGTCGCATCCCCTAAAGGGGCCCCTGCTCCGCCCTGCGACGGCGTATCGGCGCGGACGCCGTGGCGAAATCGACACCGGATGGCTACACCCTGCTGTTCGGCACGCCGGGCGCACTCGTCATCAACCCGCTGCTCAACAGCAAATTGCCGTACAACGCAACGAAGGACTTCGCGCCTGTCAGCCTGCTTGCGCTCAATCCGCAACTGCTCGCCGTGCATAATTCGATGCCGGTCGGCACGGTAAAAGAATTGATTGCCTACGCCAAGGCACAGCCGGGCAAACTGAACTACGCATCCGTTGGCGAGGGAACGCCCAACCATCTAGCCATGGAATTGTTCAAGTTCATGAGCGGGACCCAAATGGTGCACGTGCCTTACAAGGGCGCAGCGCCCGCTGTCACCGATCTGGTCGGCGGCCAGGTGAACCTGATGTTCAACCCGATGCCGCCGCTGATGCCGCACGTCAAAAGCGGCAGACTGAAAGCGCTGGGCGTCGGCAGCACACAACGCTCGCCCGCGCTGCCCGACGTTCCGACCATCGCGGAAGCCGGTGTGCCGGGTTATGAATACGTCACGTGGTACAGCATAGTCGCTCCGGCAAAAACGCCGCGCGCGATCATCGATAAAATCAACTCGCGCCTCGCTGCCGTGCTTGCCATCCCTGAAGTAGCATTGCGCCTCTCAAGCCAGGGCGCGGAACCGCGCAGCAGCACCCCCGAAGAACTCACCAGATTAATACAGGAAGATTATAAACGCCTGGGCGCGGTGATCCGGTCTGCCGGCATCAAAGGCGAGTAAACATCGCGCAGCATCCCGCGATAAAGCAGGACGACAACTATCGCTAGATGTGGGATTCCTGATAGTCGAGGTCTTCCTCGATGTGATGCAGGATATCGTCGCTGATCTGGCTCTCGCGCCAGATGCGGATCAGTTCCCGCCGCTCGGCCTGGATCGCCGCCTGGCGCAGCCGTCGCGCCAACTCGCTGTCGCCCTCCACCGCCGGCCCGTCGGCGAACGCGCGCTCGATTTTGTCGGCGAATTCGGCGCGCACGCGCGCGGCGAGCTCTGCCGACATGCGTTCACGCTGTGCGAGTTCGTCGATGGCGGCCAGTGCCGCCGCGCCCAGCGCAATGCGCGCGCGCTGGTGCTCGTCATGCAAACTCCAGTCCGCGCCGACTTTCAGACGGCGTATCAGCGGCGGCAGGCTCAACCCCTGCACCACCAGCGTCACCGCGATGACCACGAAAGTCAGAAAAATAATGAGGTCGCGTTGCGGAAACGGCTCGCCGTTCATCAGCACGACGGGCAATGCAAGGGCAGCCGCCAGCGATACGATGCCGCGCATACCGCACCAGCTCATGATGAATACCTCGCCCTCGGCCGGCGCCGGCTCGCGCTCACGCAGCGCCGAACTCATCGCGCGCGGCAGATAGGTCGCCGGATAGACCCAGGCGAAGCGCACGGTTATTGCAACCACGCTGATGAACACGCCATAAAGGCATAGCTGGGCCGCCGAATATCCCGACAGCCGCGCGACGACCTCCGAGAGCTGGATGCCGATCAGCATGAAAATCAGGCTGTTCAACAGGAACACCAGCATGTTCCACACGGGGCGCGCAATGATGCGCATTTCAGCCGACACGATTTCAGGCGCGTAGCGGCCGCGCACCATGCCCGCCGCGACGACTGCGAGCACGCCCGAGACATGCACCGACTCGGCGAAGATATACGCGACATACGGCACCGCCAGCGTCATCAGCACTTCGATGAAGGTATCGCCCAGGCGGCGGTGCACCGCGACGAACAGGCGTCCCAGCAGCACGCCGGCAAGGATGCCGCCTGCCGCCACGCCGACGAACTGCACGCTGGCGTCGACCAGCGAAAATGCACCGGTCAACACCGCTGCCACCGCAAACTTGTAGATCACCAGACCCGATGCGTCGTTGACCAGGCTCTCGCCCTCGAGCACGAAGACCACGCGGCGCGGAATATTGAGCCGCGACAGAATTGCCGTGGCCGCCACCGCATCGTGCGGCGAGACGATCGCGCCGAGCACGAAGGCCGCACCCCACGGACACTCGGGAATCAGCATCTTGAGTGCCGCACCGACCGCGAGGGTCGTAACGATTACCAGTCCGATCGCCAGCAACCCGATGGAACGGATGTTCGCCTTGAAGTCGCGCCACGACGTCAACAAAGCCGCCTGGTACAGGATGGGCGGCAGCACCAGCACAAGGATGAACTGCGGATCGAACGGAAAATGCGGCAGGTTGGGCACGAAGCTCAGCGCGCCGCCGCCGATCACCAGCGCAATTGGATAGGGAAAATTGAAATGCCGCGCGACCCAGCCCAAAGCAACCGCGCACAGCAACAAGAACAATACGATTTGCAACAATTCCATTGCCGCTTTTCCAGGGAGCACCACTGCAACGAATTCCGGACTTCAACCGGACGCAGTTCGCGCGTCAAAACCGCGTGTAATGGCTGCAAATAGCGGACGGCGAAAGTGTAGCGCTATCGCGCCGGCTTACGCGCACGCGATTCCCGCGGCAGGGCCATTGCGCTATGATGGCATCGTCATTTCACGCGGGAGACGGTCATGCGCTCATTGCTCATTCTGGTTTTGGCACTACTGCTATCAGGCTGCGCCTACAAATCCACCGACTTTTCCCAGCTGCAGATGCAAGAACGCGGCAGCGGCGACGTCTATTACGGCGTCGTCACGCGCACCTACGCCCCCGGCGTATTGACCATTACGGTCGATATCGACCGCCGCATTTACCGCGGAAATTACGAGCTGACGGCGCCGAACACAACATTCGGGTTCGCGCGGCTTTACGACCGCAGCGAAAGCACCACCGGCGCGGCATCTGCGCTGGCCAATACCACCTACGGCATCGCGATCCTGTCGTCCACCGACAAACGCGTCCTGCGCTGCGACTTTACGAGCGGCGACAACAACAATGGGCGCGGGATTTGCGTCGAAGATGGCGGCCGCGTCTACATCGTCGCTTTAAGCTAGGCGGGTTGCGCATACCGCGCGCAGCCCGGCTGCCGCTTTATTTCGCCGCGGCCGTCTGCATGCCTTTGAACGCCAATTTCTGCACGCGCTTGCCGTCCTGCACTTCGGTGCCTTAGCAGCTGCATTGTCCATTCACGTTCAGCCGTAGCCGGTTTATCGCGCCATCCAGCGGCGTGATGCCAGCCACGCGGCACCCCTTACGGTTCTGGCACAATCGGGGCTGCATCGGCATCACCACAAAACAACAGGCCAAAGGGGAAGCAGTCAATGAGTGAGCAGCACACAGGCACTTCGTTCGGCATAGCAAACCGGGTTGCGGTAGTGTCCGGCGGCAACCGGAATATCGGGCGCAGCATAGTCCTGACGCTGGCAAAAGAAGGCGCGAAGCCCGTCATTCTTTACCGCGATGGCGCCGACGAAGCGAACAAGGTCTGCGCGGAAGTCGCCGCACTCGGCATCAAGGCAGCCATGTACAAGGCGGACCTTGCAGACACCGCGAGCCTCGCGCCGCTGGTAAAGAAAATCGAGCAGGAGCAAGGCGGCATCGACATCCTGATCAACAACGCCGCGATCCGTCCGAACACCAAGATCTCGAAAATCACACTCGAAGAGTGGGACCTCGTCTTCAACACCAATCTGAAAGCGCCGTTTTTTCTCAGCCAGGCCGTGTTGCCCGGCATGATCGCACGCAAGTGGGGACGCATCATCAATATCGGCGGCACTGATGCCTACTGGGGCAAAGTCAGGCGCGCGCATGGCGTCAGCGCCAAGCTTGGACTGGTGGGCCTCACACGCGCGATGGCGCTGGAAGTCGCGCGCTTCGGGGTCACCATCAACGTCGTCATCCCCGGCACCATAGACACGCAACGCCCGCATCCCGAGTGGTATCCGGAACTCAAAACCGGCTATGCCGAACGCCTCGAACGCATCCCGATGGCGCGACTCGGCGACACCCAGCAGGTCGCCAACGCCTGCCTCTTCCTGGCGAGCGATCTCGCTTCCTTCACCACCGCGCAGGAATTGTTCGCGAGCGGCGGCGCGGTCCCGCTGGTGCGGCAGACGCTCGACGAATATGGCGCCGACGAATTCTAGGATGCCGGTCACAGGAAAAACAATTGCCGTGCTGGGCGCCGGCGCGATCGGCAGCAGCATAGCCGCCGATTTGACGCAGGCGGGCCTCGACGTCACCGTCATCGATCAGTGGCCTGCGCACGTCGAGGCGATGCAAGCTGCCGGACTGCGCGTCACCATGACGGACAACGACGTGCAGACAGCGGTGCGCGCGCTGCATCTGTGTGATCTGGCATCGACCGCTCTCGAATTCGACATCGTGTTTCTCGCCGTCAAATCGAACGATCACCGCTGGATGGCGGAATACATCAAACCGCGCCTCAAACCGGACGGCATCTTGGTCGGCACGCAAAACGGCATGAACGACGACTCGATAGCAGAGATCATCGGCCGCGGGCGCACGCTCGGCTGCGTGGTCGAACTGCAGGCCGAACTCTTTACGCCCGGTCTCATTAAACGCAACACCACGCGACAAGGCAGCTGGTTCTCGGTGGGCGAACTCGACGGCGCGTACACGCCGCGCGTGCGCGAGATCGAAACGATCATGCGCAACGTGGGCAAGGTCGAGGTCACCAACAACATTTATGGCGCGAAATGGACCAAGCTCATCGCCAATACCATGACGATGGGGCCGTTCGGCCTGCTGGGCCTGCGGAATTTCGAGGCGGCGGCGCTACCCGGCATGCTCGATATTTCGCTCAGGCTCGGCAAGGAATCGCTGGCGGTTGGCGCCGCGCTCGGCTATCGCATGGAGCCGCTGTTCGGGCTGCGCGCCGACGAATTCGCCGGCTCCAGCGATGAAAATCTGGTGACGACCATGGAAACGCTGATGAGCCACGTCGGCGGCGGACGCACAGCGCCGATTCACGATCACATCAAGGGCCGCGCGAGCGAGATCGAATTCATCAGCGGCGTGGTATCGCGCAAAGGCCGGGAACTCGGCATCGCCACGCCGCTGAATGATGCGGTCGTCGAAATCGACCGTCAGATCAACCGCGGCGAGATCAAAATGGAGCGCGCGAACTTCGAGCTCCTAAAAAAACCCTCGCAAGCGGCCTAGCCTGCCAACATATTGTCGACGGTGGCGCAGGTTTTTTTGCTGCACGCAGTTTTGCGCCGGGCCATTACGGAGATCGACGGCGCAATTCTAAAATCGGGCACATCATGGCAAACGCGTGCAGCGATGACCGCTATTACTTGATCACGCGGCAAACGCACGCGATAAGATTTTCGCGAGCGGCTGCGCGGCCGCGGGGTTCATGGGTCAACGAGTGCCGCGCGTTAGCGCGCCGCGGTCGTTTCGCGGCATTGCGCCCCCGCTTTTGCGTCCGCCACGCCGAATACGATCATCGCAGCGCAGGCCGAACTGAACATCGCTCTTTGGTCGTGGCCGACGCCAATCACTTCGAAGGAGCGGTGTTTGTTCTCGATCCCCCGCGCAGCAGCGAGCATTCGTTCATGGCGAAGATAGGCACGGCCGCGTTCGAGCCGGTTGCTTCCCTGCGCGTGCGCAGCACAGGACTTGTCGAGCGCCGGATGATTGGGATCGGTATCCTCTGTCCCGAACAGATACACGACGTTGCGCGCCATGTAACGTCGATACGCATCGGCGGGCGCAACGTTGGCGCCGTAGCGGACCATCTTGTCGAACCCGTAGCGCTGATCATTGTATTTCGGGCACTGCGCCGCATCGTAGGTAGCGAAACCGTCGCCCTGCGGCCGCTCGGCGGTGAAATAGAGATACGCCGAACCATTCGCAACAACGTAACGCATATCAATGCCGGCGGCGCGCACCTTCTCGTCGACGCGGTTGAGGACGGCCAACTGCTGCACCACCACCGCGCCTCCGGAGTGGCCCGCCATCACGATCGTCCGCAGGGCCGGAAAGCGCCGGCGGTCGCTCATCAACTCGAGCAGATCGTCGTACACCTGGAACGAACTTACGCTGAACGGCGGCTCGACAGCATCCTCGCCGCCCGCAAAACCCGCGGTGCCCCACGCAGGCAGTTCCGGCGCGCGGGCTTTGGCGGTCTGCGCCGGCGTGAAGAACTCCGGCGCAAGGAGCAAACTCTCGGCGGGATCGATGTGATACGCCTTCAGCAATTCCGCGGCCGCCAGAAAATAGGCATCCCCGTCGCGGGCTCGTCCGTGCTGGATCATCAGCACTCGCCTGATGTGTGTCATGTCGCCATCGAGCGGGTGATTGCTGTAGACAGGAAACGGATACGCATTCCCAGGCCGCCCCAACTGGATTACCTGCCACGCCGGCGCGTCTGCGATCCCGTTCGCGGCTTGAGCGTCTGCGGCGCAAAGCAGCAGGACAAACGCCGCTGCAAGTGCGGGTCTCATGAAAGGCAATCCAATCGGGATGCGGGTTGCCTGTGCAGACCAGCCATCGATTGCGGTCGCGCAAATCCGCGCGGCAGCGCGTCGAACTGCGGCGAAGTCGACCTATTTCGCATTCGCTTCCGTGCGCTTGACCACGTCGGCCCACTTCACCGTCTCGCGGCGGATCAATGCAGAAAATTCTTCCGGTGTGCTGGCGCGGGGTTCGGCGCCGAGCGGCGCGTAGCTGTCTTTGACGAACTGCGAGGCCGCCGCCGTTCGCATCTCCAGACTCAGCCTGGCGACAATCGCCGCAGGCACACGCGCCGGCGCGATCAGGCCGCCCCAGGTCGTCACTTCGTAGCCGGCCACGCCGGATTCCGCGACCGTTGGCAAAGCGGGGAATGACGCCACTCGCCCCGCCCCGGTGACGGCAAGCCCGCGCAGCTTGCCCGATCTCACAAAAGGCGACACGCCGTTGATGGGGTCGAATATCAGCTGCACTTGCCCGGCGATGGTATCGATGGCGGCCTGCGCACCGCCTTTGTAAGGGATGTGCTCGATTCGCGTCTTCGTCATAATCTTGAACAACTCACCGGCGAGGTAACCAATCGTCCCGGTCCCCGCCGATCCATTGCTCAGTTGCCCCGGTCGCGATTTTGCCAGCGTAACAAGGTCCTTCACCGTTTTTGCCGGCAGCGTAGGCGACACGGCCAACATGAGCGGTGCATCGATTG
Organism: Bordetella parapertussis; assembly: GCA_945870465.1. Next base: position 26,962 of record CAMBSS010000033.1, read on the forward strand.
CTTGCGAGATCGGCGCAAAATCCCGATCGACGTCGTAAGGCAGCTTCTCGGAGACGCTGCGGTTGATGGCAAGCGGACCTGCGCCGGCATAGGCGACCGTGTATCCGTTGGGTGCGGCCCGCGCCAGAATTTCCAGACCGATGGCGCCGCCGGCTCCCGGCCGGTTGTCGGGAACGACTTGCTGACCGAGCTGCTTGCTCAGCGCAATGGCATAAATGCGTCCCGACGTGTCGGTCGCACTGCCCGATGCAAAAGGAATAATCAAGCGAATCGGCGCATCCGGGTATTCCGCAAGCGCGGCGTTCGGCATGATCAACTGGCCGCATGCAAATAAAGCAACAGCAACGATCGGGGAATTCATTTTCAGCATCGCCATTCCTTCGTGATCGGGTAAAAGTTCATTTTAACCAGCCTCGGGCCTGATGTCCGCACGTGGCTCGAAGCGGTGTTGCCCAATTGATCCGTCGTTTATTTCCTTTTCTTGTACTCGGCGACCTCGTGCGCGAGGTCTTTGTATTCTTCGCAGTTCCTGCCGCAGATGCGCTCGAACGAAGCCAGGTGCTGCTCGGCCATCGCCAGGTTGTTGGTCAGCAGATAGGCTTCACCCACATATTCGTGCGCGCCTTTGTGATTGGGGTCGGCCTGCAGGGCAAGCTTGTAATTTTTGAACGCTTCGTCGTAATTGCCGAGGTTGCGATTGGCGTAACCAAGCATGTTGTAGACGTCGGCATCGGGCTTGACCGAGCGCAGGCGGCTGATCACCGTCTTCCAGTCCTTGGCCTTCAGGGCCTTTTCGGCAGCGACGAAATTCGCGTCCACTGCATTGGACGGCGACGGGCTCGGACTCGCGTCGGCACCCGCGGGCACCGGGGCCAGTATTGCGCATATCACCAGCAACGCTCGCACATTGAATGTCATGGCTTGCCTCCCCTGGAAATTTAAACGCTATGCAATGTAAACGGACTGGGAGACGATTTTATTCCCCCGCCGCCAGGCGGCCGGGAATACACCGCATACGCCGTGCTATATTCTGCCGCAATAAAAGGTTCATGTGTTTTTGGAGGAGAAAGACGAATGCGGCAGGCCGTTCGACATCCGGCATGGTTTTTTACGTCGCTTGGCTGTGCGTTGCTGGGCATTACCGGCCATACACACGCGCAGGGATTCCCGGCGTGCAAAACCCTGCGCCTGGTCATCGCGTATCCCGCGGGCGGACCGACCGACACGCAGGGTCGTATCATCGCGCAAAAATTCGGCGAGAAACTGGCGCAGAACGTGATTGTCGAAAACCGCGGTGGCGGCGGCACGGTGATTGCGACTGCCTACGTCGCCAAAGCGCCGCCCGACGGCTGTACGCTGTTGCTCACCGCTGCCCCCTTCGCACTGAACCCCATCGTCATGACCAACCTGCCCTATGACACGGCGAAAGACCTCGCGCCGGTCACGCAAACCGCGCGCTTTCCGCAAATGCTCGTGGTGCACCCGGTGCTGCCGGTAAAAACCGTCAGGGATTTCGTCGCTCTCGCCGTCTCCCACCCGGGAAAAATCAGCTACGCATCGTCAGGCAATCTGGGAACCGGCCATCTGGCGGGCGAACTGCTGAGCAGCATGTCCGGCGTCAACCTGCTGCACATTCCCTATAAAGGCAGCGCGCCGGCGCATCCCGATGTGATATCCGGACGGGTGCCTGCCATGTTCGACAGCATAGGCAGCGTCGGCAGCCACGTAGCCGTGGGCAAGCTGCGCGCCATCGCGGTGACCACGACCACGCGCAGCGCGCAACTGCCGGACGTTCCGACCGTCGCCGAATCGGGTTTTCCGGGTTACGAAGTTTCGGCATGGCAGGGCATGGTTACCACCGGCGGCACACCCAAGGAGACAGTCGCGAGGCTCGCCGCCGAAATCAGTGCGGTGCTTGCCCAGAAGGATTTGCGCGAACGCTTTGCCGTACTGTCCGCCGATCTGGTCGGCGGGCCGCCGGAACAGTTCGAAGCCTTCCTGCGCGCGGAAGCAACGCGCTGGAGCAAGGTCATACGCGAACGCAACATCAAAGGTGAATAGACAGCACTTCCAGCTAGTCGGTTTTCGCCCCCGACTTCTTTACGACCTCGCTCCACTTCGCGACGTCCGCCTTCAAAATAGCCGCGAAATGCTCGGGCGTATCGCTCACCGTCTCGGCGCCTTGCGCGAGCAACAGCTGCTGCACTTCGGGCAGTTTGAGCGCGCGCACGATTTCGGCGTTGAGCCGCGCGACGATTTCGCGCGGTGTTGCCGCCGGTGCCAGCACGCCGTACCAGGCGACGGCTTCGTAACCAGGCAGGCCAGACTCGGCGACGGTCGCATACTCCGGTGCGGCCGGCGTGCGCTGGGCGCTAGTCACGCCCAGCGCACGCAGTTTGCCGGTCTTGACGTGCGGCAATGACGAGACGACGGTCGCGAACGACAGCGCGACTTCGCCGCCCAGCAGTGCCGGCATCGCCTGCCCGCCGCCCTTGTACGGCACGTGGATCAGTTCTATGCCCGCCA
>CAMBSS010000034.1 GCA_945870465.1 Bordetella parapertussis
AGGGTGGTAGCCATCAAATCGCGGATCATGGCATGATGATTACATGGTCGCGCTTATCAATATCGTTGTCCAACTGATCACTGATGTCGCCCGGTTCGTCGTCCTTCAGTTCCGGCCGACGCGATCGGTGCAAGCGGAGAATCTTTTCCTTCGGCGGCAGTTGGGCCTATTCAAAGAGCGCGGCATAAAACCACGGAGGGTGGATGCCGCTACGCGAATCAGCTTGGCGGTCTTGGCCAGGTTCTTCGATTGGCGGGATGCACTGATAGTAGTACAACTGAAAACCTCATCCGATGGCAGCATGCGGGCTGGCGCCTATTCTGGCGCTGGAAATGTCGACCGGGCCGACCCCGGATTCCCATCGACTTACGCGCACTGATCCGCCGGATGGCGCAGGAGAATTCGCTTTGGGGTGAAGAGCGTATTGCCAGTGAATTGTTCGTGAAACTGGGCATTCGAGTTTCGCCGCGGACGGTGCGAAAGTACATGCCGAAGCCGCCAGCGGGGCAAGCACGGGGCGACTCGGCGCAAAATATCAGCCATTCGGGTTTGCCAACCCGGGCCGGTAGCTTTCCAGCGAGCCAACGTGTCAGGAGTCAGCCGAAGACCAATTGCAATTTTTGATTTCGAAGACTTCGGTCGGCCACGTGGTTTGAGCATAGCGCCCACCGCTGTCAATGACGCTCGCAATGAATCAATGACGGCCCCCATTGGTGTGCAATTATTCTCTTGCCCCCTGATATCCATTCATTGCGTAGAATCTCTTCCTTCCCGTAAAGGAAAACTCCCATGCTCGGTGTTACCGACTACGGTGCTTTTGTCGTCGCGATCATTGTCTTTCTGCTGATTCCCGGTCCGGGAAATCTGGCTTTGATTTCCTCGACCGGCAAAGGCGGCATCCGGGGAGGCTTGGCGGCAACCATGGGCGTGATCCTCGGAGATCAAGTCTTGATGTGGCTGGCCGTGGCGGGTGTCGCGGCGTTGTTGGCGGCTTACCCTGCCGCATTTCACGCCGTGCAGTGGCTGGGTGCTGCCTATCTCGCCTGGCTCGGCGGCAAGATGTTGTTGGCCAGGCAAGGCGCCGCACCGGTGCTGAACATCAAGCCGTACCACTATTCACGGCAGGCGTTTGCGATCACGCTGCTCAATCCGAAGGCGATCGTGTTTTACATGGCGTTTTTTCCGTTGTTTGTCGATCCCGCGCATCACCAGGGCCTGGCGACCTTCGCCTTTATGGCGCTGACCATCGCCGTGCTGACTTTTGTTTACGGCCTGCTTGCGGTATTGCTCGCACATTTCCTGGCACAGAGGTTGCGCGCGAGTCCAATCGTTGCTCTGTGCCTGCAAAAGGTCGCGGGGCTGTTTTTGATCGGGTTCGGCATCAAGCTCGCCGTGACCCGTTAGGCAGAGCGAACATCCCGCACGCGCAAGGGAGACGCGCGTTTCACGAGCGGTCGTTCGCGACCAGTTTGCCCACGTAAGCGCCGATCGCGAGCGATGACGTCAATCCCGGCGATTCCATGCCGTAGAGATTGATCATGCCGCGCACGCCGTGCACCGTATGGTCCTGGATGACGAAATCGACGGCTTCCTCGCCCTGTCCGGTAATGCGCGGCCGCATGCCGGTGTAGCCGGGCTGCAGCGCGCCGTCCTTGAGCCCCGGGTAATAGCGGCGAATCGCTTCGTAGAAGCGCGCTTCGCGGCTCTCGTCGAAGCGGTAGTCGAGGCCGTCGCGCCACGAGAAATCGGGGCCAAACTTGCAGCGGCCGCCGAGATCGATGGTGACGTGCACGCCCAGCCAGTCCTGGCGCGCCACCGGGTAGACGAGGTGATTGAAAGGCGTTTTTCCGGTCAGCGTGTAGTAATGGCCGATCGCGTAGTAGTTCGTCGGTATGGTTCCCGGCGGTATGCCGGAGATAGCGCGCGACGCGGCTGGAGCGCCGTGCCCGGCGGCGTTGATGACTGTTTTACATACTATGGTCATGGGGTCGGCGCCGCCCACTTCGAGCCGGATGCCGTCGCTTTCGACTGCGCCGCCAGTCACCGGGCTGTTCAGGACGAGCGCGGCGCCGCGGTTTTCGGCGTCGCCCAGGTAGGCGAGCATCAGCCCATGGCTGTCGACGATGCCGGTCGAGGGCGACAGGAAGCCGGCGGTGCTGATCACCGCGGGTTCGAGTTCGGCAAGCTCGTCGCGCGTCAGCATGCGCAAATCGTCGACCCCGTTGATCTCGGCCTGCTTCTTGTATTTTTTGAGGCCTTCGAGCTGGGTATCGTCAGTGGCGACTATGACTTTGCCGATGCGCTTGTGGTTGACCCCGCGCTCGGCGCAATAGCCGTAAAGGGCTTTTCTGCCGGCGACGCACAGCCGCGCCTTGAGCGAGCCAGTGGGGTAGTAGATGCCGGCGTGGATGACTTCGGAATTGCGCGCGCTGGTATGCGTGCCGAACGCGGATTCGGCCTCGAGGATGATGACTTCGCGTCCCGCCAGCGCCAGCTCGCGCGCGATCGAGAGACCGACCACGCCCGCGCCTATGACTGCACAATCGACTTTCTCTGCCATTATTTGACCGTAGGAATTTGTTGAACGACAAATCGAGGCCGCAATATTATCATTGCAGGCGCTTCATCCCTATCCGTATGCCCAACTTCTTTTTTACAAAAATCAGCGCATGAGCGAAGCGTGGAACCCTGAATTCTCCGGACAGTCGCCGGCATTCGCGCCGCTGCGTGCGGTGGCGCGTGAATTGCACGGACCGGCCTGGCCCGGTTGCGATGATTTCAACCGGCTGCTCGCCGCCCGCGTTTCGCCCATCGTGAATGCTGCCGGTCTGCCGCTGCGGTTTGTCGCGCAGGCGCCGCGCGCAGCGGCGTTCGAGGACGGCTACGAACCGCGTATTTTTTTGCGCGGGGAAGTGCAGTTCCGAGCGCAGGAATGGCATGACGTTTTCAACGCGCTGGTGTGGCTGACGTTTCCGCGTACGAAGGCGGCGCTGAACGAACGCCAGTATCGCGCGCTGGAACGCCAGCATGCCGACGGCGCGCGCAATCGCGGACCGGCGCAGGACGCGTTGACCTTGCTCGACGAAAGCGGTGTGATAGTTGCCACCAGCGATCTGGCGCTGGGCGAATTGCTGGCGAATCATGCGTGGCAGGAACTGTTCTGGCAGCGGCGCGCAGAAGTGGCGGAGCATATGCAGTTCTATCTGCTGGGCCATGGGCTCTATGCCAAGATGCTGCAGCCGTTTACCGGTGTGACGGGGCGGGGCATGCCATGCGTGGTGTCGGCGGATTTCATGGCTTTGCCGCTGGCCGCACAGTTGGAGCATCTCGACACGCAGGTCGCGGCGCGGATCGGCAATCCGGCGCGGGAAATTGCAGCACGCGAATTGACGCCGGTGCCGCTGCTGGGAATTCCCGGCTGGTGCGCGGACAACGAACAGCCGCGGTATTACGACAACAGCGCGTATTTCCGTCCGCTACTGCCTAGCCGTGCTGGTCGCCGCTGACCGAGCAGCGGTTGCGGCCGCGTTGCTTGCTGCTGTACATCGCCTGGTCGGCGCGGTTCATGATGATGGCGAGATCGTCGCCATGCGCGGGGAATGACGCAATACCGATGCTGACGGTGGTCGCTACCTGCTTGCCCTGGGTGTCGAGCGGCATGCCGGCGATGGTTTTGCGGATGCGCTCCGCGACTTCGAAAGCGCCGTCCGGCTTGGTCTGCGGCAGCAGCAGCACGAATTCGTCGCCGCCGTAGCGCGCGAACACGTCGGTCTCGCGCAGCCCCTGCTGGATGCAGGTGACCGTCAGCCGCAACAGGCGGTTGCCCGCTTCGTGGCCGTAAGTGTCGTTGACCGCTTTCAGGTTGTCGGAGTCGATCATGACAATGCTGTAAGTGTGGCCGTAGCGTATCGACTGCTTGTGCGCGCGGTCAGCGAGCGAGGTGAAGGCGCGCACGTTGTAGATGCCGGTCAACTCGTCGGTCTCGGAAATGATCTTGATGCGCGAGAGCGCAGTGCGGATGTCGGCCGACAGCATGGTTGTGATGTAGGCGACGAGCAGCATGGGCGCGAGCCGGGACATGAAGTCGCCGGCGTTGGTGACCCAGAACAGCGAATCATTGGTAGTCGAATAGCCGAGGAAAATGTAGCAGGCGGCGATCAGCGCCATTTCGAGCAGCGTGATGAGCTTGCCGAGCGTCAGCGCGGAGGTGATGATAGGCAGCAGGTAAACATGGATGAGCGGGCTTTCAAGGCGGCCGGTGTGAAAAAGAATCCACGTGATGAATACGATCATCACCCACGTCTCGATCGCGAGTTTCCAGCGCGATTCGGTGCGGTAAACGTTGAAGTAGCGAAAACCGATGACGAACGCCGAGTACAGAATGAGGCCGAAGTAAATCGGCGCATTCGTTTCGTCGTTGCGGCCCTGCACGACCTGGTAGAGCATGACCAGGATGACGAGCAGCCATTCGATCTCGGCAACGGTGCGGGAAAAGCCTCTTAATTCCTCGGCTTCGAAACCGGGCGCTGTGACCTGTCCCTTGCCCATGAACTCGTAATCCATAGACCCTCCTATCGACTGTTTTCCAATTACATATGCGCCTGAGCGCAAATGATAACGCATCCGGACGGGCGCCTGCCGCCCGTCCCGGCGGGTTCAGTCCGTGAAAAAGGATTTCCCGCTGGATATCCGGCCTGCCGGTTGCCGGCGATTGACAATCAAATCGCGTTTGAGGGCGAAACCGGCTGACGGGAGGGGAGATTCGCGATGCCTGATATACGATAATGGCGACTATTGGCGGCAGCTGTAAAGCTCGGTGAGCTTGCCTGCCCAACGGGAGAAATGCGAATGAAGATTCCGCGCACGTGGTTCTGGTTGCTGGCAGCGGCACGCCGTCACCGAAAAAACAGTACAGCATGATAGGTTTATTGCAGCGCGTAAGCTCCGCCCGCGTCGTCGTTGAGGGCGAGGAGATCGCGGCGATAGGCCAGGGCCTGCTCGTGTTGGTAGGAGTCGCAACCGGCGACGACAAGGCTCGCGCCGACCGCTTGCTCGAACGCCTGCTCGGTTACCGCGTGTTTCCCGACGCGGCAGGAAAAATGAACCTCGACTTGCGCACGATTGGCGGCGGTCTTTTGTTGGTGCCGCAATTCACGCTCGCGGCAGACACAAAAAGCGGCACGCGCGCGGGGTTTTCCACGGCGGCGCCGCCGGCGCTGGGCCGCGAGTTATTTGATTACCTGGCGGTGCAGGCGCACGCGCGTCACGGCAATGTCATGTGCGGCCGCTTCGGCGCCGATATGAGCGTGTCGCTTGTCAACGAAGGGCCGGTGACGTTCTGGCTGGAAAGTTGAACGGACTGCCCGGCGCCGGTGCTGGATCGCTGCAGCCTTTCAGACGCTCGCCATCACTTTGCCCCAGCGCGGGTCGGGGCGCTGCAGCATGCGCGGGCCCGCGGCGCGGAGTGCCTGCGCCGTTGTCGATGTGATGTTGAGCAGCACCGGCACGCCGAATTCGGCTTCCAGCAAGGGCACGGCATAGATTGCGAACCACAGTCCGCCCGGCATCAGCAGGGCCTGCGCAGCCGGCGTTTCCTTAAGTACCTGGCGGCCGAGCTCTAGCGCGAGCTCGTGGTCGTCGGACGCCAGCGTATGTTTGTTTTCGGTCAGCGTGCGGGAACGTGAGCGGCAGGCGATGGTTTCGATGCCGGCCTCCGCCAGATAACGCGTCAAAGCCGAATTAACCGGCTCGGGCCAGCGCGTCGCCAGCGCGATCTTCGTGGCACCCAGGTGCTGCAGCGTCGCGATATGCGCTTCGAGGTCGGTGTCGCATGGCAACCCGGTGCGCGCTTCGGCCGCGGCAAGTATCTCGAGCATTTTTTTGCGGCCCAGTGCCGCCGCGACCGGCACTCCGCTCAATGAAATGCGGTCGGCTTTTTTCTTCGCGAGGAGATCGAAGCGCTCCCACAGCGTGGGCAGCTCGCGCTCGACCGCCGCCAGGCTGTACTCGGTGAGATTGAGGCCGGTCGTGATCACCACCATGCCTTCGGGCGCGACGCGGTAGAACTGGTACGCATCGATGTCGGTGTAGAGATGGGGGATGATGTAGCCGAGCTGGTACCACGGGTTGATGACGTTCATCGCGGGGCGTGCCTTGGAGTGTGGTGTGTGCAAATCCGTTAACGGCCGGCAAAGGGGCCCGCCCCGCACTACTGGCCGAGCAGGGGGTCCTTCATGCCACCGCTGACGTTGAGCACGCCGCGCGCGATCGCTACGCTCTGGGTCCCGAGCTGGACGTTGAGACGGCCCGCGAGTTCCGCGGCCGGCGACACGTCCACCGCGCCAGTGGCGTTCAGCGGCCCGGCGGCGAGTTTGAGATTGCGATAGGAGATGCGGTTGCCGGCGGCTTGCGCTTCGCCCGTGATTTCGGTGTAAGGCGTTTTGCCGCCGCGCAGCCCGGTGCGGCTGGTCGACTGGATGGCGCGCACGAGGTCGAGGTTGCTGAGCGTGCCTTTTTGCAGCGCGAAGTTGGCGGTGACGCGCGGGGCGGCGAACAATTCGTCCGGTGTTTGCCCCTGCGTGGTGAATTTCATTGCGGTTTCGAGCGTGCCGCTGGCGATGAAATCGCGCGTGAACCCCGCGAGCACCTGGCCGACGTCCGCACCCTTGAGATTCAATTCGCCTTCCGCCAACAAGGCCGAGCCCCATTTGAGGACGAGCGAACCCTTGAGCGCTCCGCTGAAAACACGGCCGTCGATGTTGGAGATGTTGGCCTGATCGCGGGTCAGCGTCGCAGTGGCGGAGAGATCGGAGAACTCGACGCGCGGTCCGACCGGCGGTGTCCAGGCGCGGGCGCTGAAATTCGCACGCAGCTGGCCGGGTTCCTTCAGCGGCACTAGTTCCAGGTTTGCCTTGCTGTCACGGACGTTGAATTTCTGCCAGGCGCCGTCTTTGCCCAAAGTGACGACGGCATCCAGGCTTGGCATCTCGACGCCGCGCAACGCGAGCTTGATCGCGCTGATCTTGATGCGCTTGACCTGCAACCGGGGTTTTGCGTTCGGTGCCTGCGCCCAAGCGGCAAGCCGCGGCAATGCGTCCTGGTCGATGACGACGCCGGACAATTCGATTTCGTCGATTTCCTTGCGCTCATCGAGTATCGCCAGCGAAGACACGGCCATGGTCGCCGACTCGATGCGCACGTCCTGCCCCTTGCCGATGGCGATACGTTCGATCTTCAGTTGCGGAGTGGGGAACAGGTTAAGCCGCAGCCCGCTGATGTTCACCGGCTCCTGCAGCCGTTCGGAGAGGATTTTTTCGGCGCCCGGCACGTAGCCGTTGAGCGGCGCGACCTGCAGGATGCCGACGCCCGCGGCCACCAGCAGTATGAGGCCGAAGATGATGAACTGTCCCCATTTGACCGGCGCCTTGCGCGTTGCGCTTACGGTCATGCCCTTGGCCGCGGCGTGTTCCTGCTCCATGGCTTTCTGCATCGCCACGGTATCGGCGCGCAATTGCGCTTCGGTGCGCGCTTTCACGTCGGCGTCGAATTCGGCCTGCGCACGCGCCTTGATTTCGGCTTCGACCTTGGCGTGGATGTCCTTCTCGGCGTTCTGCCGCATCTGGTGTTCCTGCATCACCCGTGCGACGGCTTCCTGCTTGGCGCGGTCTTCGGCCGCGGCGCGCGCGCGTTTTTCGGCGATCGCTTTTTGCTCGGCGTGCACGCGCGCCATCATCTCGGCCTGCGCTTTGGCCACCGCCTGTTCGTGTTGCAGGCGCGCGGAGTCGAGCATGCGCTGCGCTTCGTCGCGCATCTTGTGCGCCTCGTCGCGCGACTTTTCGGCGACCGAGGTTTCTTTGCTGGCGGCTTCGCGGATCAGTTTCTCGGCGGTGGCGCTGATCTGCATCGCCTGCTTGGCCTGGGTTTCTGCCTGTTCGCGTTTGCGCTCGGCTTCTTCGCGCGCCTTGCGCTCGGCGTCGATGCGCGCTTCGACTTCGATCTGCGCCTTGCGCTCGGCTTCCTCGCGCGCTGCCGCGACCTTCGCATCGGCTTCTTCGCGCGTCTTGCGCTCTGCCGCGATGCGTGTTTCGACTTCCGCGCGGGCGCGGTTCTCGGCTTCCTCGCGCGCCTTGCCGACTACCTCGTCACGCGACTGGCGTTCCGCCGCAACCTCGGCTTCGGCTTCGGTGCGCGCCTTGCGCTCGACTGCAAACTCTTCCCGTGCCTTGGCTTCGGCGACGGCCCTTGATTCGGCTTCCACGCGCGCTTTGCGGATTTCTTCCTCGCGCGCCGCGATTTCCGTGGCGGCACGGGCTTCGGCTTCTTCGCGCGCCTTACGCTCGGCCGCGATGCGCACCTCGGCCTCCTGACGTGCTTTGCGCTCGATTTCTTCGCGCGATTGCGCTTCTTCGCGCGACTGGCGGATGTTGTCTTCGAGCACCTTGAATTCGGCGCGCATTTTCGCTTCGGCTTCTTCGCGCGCGATTTGCAGTTCGGTTTCGCGTTGCAGCTTGTCGGCCTGCTCCTGCGCACGCAGCTCAGCTTCGCTATTTGCCTTGGCTTCGGCCGCGGCGCGCGCTGCGGCTTCCGCTTTCATGCGCGTTTCGGCTGCGGCGAGAGCGCGCACTGCTTCTTCCGCCTTGGCGAGCGCCTCCTGGCGCGCGATTTCAGCCGCACGCGTAAGTGCCGCGGCTTCGGATTTTATTTTCCCCTCGACCTGCCCGACGAGGCGTGCTTCGGCGGCATTGCGCGCGGCAATTTCGGCTTGCGAGCGCGCTTCGGCTTCCGCTTCGGCGGTGGCGGCGGCTTCCGCCATCGCTTTCGCCTCTACGATGGCGGCTTCGGCGGCCTTGGCGCGCGCTTCCGCTTCCGCCCGCGCCTTGGCTTCGACTTCGGTGCGGGTTTTAGCTTCTGCTTCTGCACGCGCACGTGCTTCGGCTTCGGTCTTGGCGCGTTCTTCAGCCTGTTTCAGCGCCTCTTCCATGGCGCGCATCTTTGCTTCGAGCGCGACGCGCGCGCGTGCTTCCGCCTGCGCGCGGGCGCGGGCTTCGGCTTCCGCCTTCGCGCGGGCTTCGGCTTCGACGCGCGCGGCGGCTTCGGCGTTGGCCTTGGCCTGCGCTTCTATATTGGCTTTCGCTTCCGCAGCGGCACGCGCTTTGGCTTCAGCGTCGGCCGCCGCTTTGGCCGCCATGGCTGCGCGCATGCGCGCTTCGGCTTCGGCTTTGGCCTTGTCGCCGGTCGCGGCGTTGACTTCACCTTGCGCCTTGGCGCTGTCCTGGGCGGCTGCGCGCGACTGCTCTTCGGCTTTCAGCTTGGCAGCGGCTTCCTGGCGGGCATTGGCTTCGGCAGCGGCACGGGCGCGCGCTTCGACTTCCTGGCGCGCCTTGGCCTCGGCGGCGGCGCGGGCTGCGGTTTCCGCGCGTGCCTTGGCTTCAGCCTCGGCCCTGGAGCGCTGTTCGGCTTCGGTATTCAGCAGAGCGACTTTGGCGGGCGAAGTGAAGTCGAGATCGAAGTCGTCGTCGCCGGCTGTATTACCAGCGGCGGGTGCCTCCGCAAAAACGGTGATGTAACCTTCGGCGAGCAGTTTTTCCAGGGCGGGTGGAATTTCCGCTTCGGTGAGGCCGGCTTTTTTCGCCAGGTCCGCGACCTTGGTTTTGCCGTCGACGGTAAGAAACACCAACCCGAGCTCGCGCGGCAGACGGAGCGTCTTGTTCTTGACCTCCAATACTCCCTTGGCGGTCTTCGTGTATATCGTTTGTGGATGCATTGAAATCAGCCGTGGAGGCGTTTTATGTCACCGGGGCAACCAAGCAAAATTGTTTTTATGCTCTGCATGATAAAACCGTTCAAGAACCGTCGATGCCTGCCGTATGGCGTTGAAAAATATTCCGTCTGCTCCCCGCTTGCCGCGCGACGGGCCGCCGCCTATTGGTTACCGGTTGCCAGTATAGTTTAATACGTCGCGCAGCCTTGAAGAGTACGGTTTTTTTGCGCGCACAGGGCGGTGGGTATGCAACAGCGGCGCAGTGACTACGATGTCACCAACCGTGTAAAGACCGCCGCCGCCGCAACCGTTGCCGTAGCAGTCCGTCGCATCTACCTTGATTTGTATCGAAAAGCCGACGTCGCGACGCTCGATCGCGCATTCGTCGATTTCGCCGCGTTGTATGCCGGCGAGCATCCCGGGTATAACCCCTGCGACACCGGTTACCACGATACCCAGCACGTGCTGGATGTCACGCTGGCGATGGCCCGGTTGCTTACGGCTACCAGCGAGGGGGAGGCGAGCCGCTGGACGCGCGCCTCTTCTGCCTGGGCGTCATCCTGGCCACAATTACTGCGTGGAGGCCGCCGAGCAGAACATCAGCTATGCGCGCAAGGTTGGCGCGCAGGGCGACACGCAACTGCGCCGCCAGCCGCCGCCGGTCCTCGTCCCCGCGCAGCCGCAGCTGCAGTTGATTTGAATTAAAGTCTCACAGCGTCACCGCAAAGGACGCAAAGGAACCCTAGGCAACGATATTTCGAAGAGACGGTGAGGGTTCAAAGTTGCGATCGCCTGCCATTATAGTTTTTCGCTCAACATTCTTTTCCCGTTTTTTGCCTTTCCTTCGCGTCCTTCGCGTCCTTTGCGGTTCAAGATCTAGTCTTCAGCTTACTTTCAGCACGATCTTGCCGAGGTGCGTGCTCGACTCCATGAGCGCGTGCGCTTTGCCCGCATCGGCCAGCGCGAACGTCGCATTGACGACCGGTTTTATTTTTCCGCTGGCGATAAGCGGCCAGACTTTTTCCTCGAGTTCGCGCGCGACCTGCGCCTTGTAGGCGGGCGACCGCGTGCGCAGAGTCGAGCCGGTGTAAGTCAGGCGCTTTAACATCACCGGCATCAGGTTGATTTCGACCTTGGAGCCTTGCGCGAACGCGAGCTGGATGATGCGCGCGTCATGCGTGGCTGCCTTCAGGTTGCGTTCGATGTTGGGCCCGCCGACGATGTCGAGAATGACGTTGGCGCCGCCTTCCTTGCGCACCACTTCGACAAAATCTTCCGCGCGGTAATCGACAACGCGGTCGGCGCCCAGAGCGCTGCAGATTTTGCAGCGCTCGGCCGGGCTGTCGGTGGCGATGACTTTGGCGCCGAACGCTTTGCCCAGTTGTATGCAGGTGGTACCGATGCCGCCCGCGCCCCCGTGCACCAGGAAAGTTTCGCCGGCTGCGAGGCGCGCGCCGATGAACACGTTGCTCCACACCGTGAAATAGGTTTCCGGCAGAGCTGCCGCATCGACGAGTCCGATGCCGGCCGGCAGTGGCAGGCAATGCAGCGCATCCGCAACGCAATATTCCGCGTAACCGCCGCCGTTGGTGAGCGCCGCAACCTGGTCGCCGACTTTCCAGCGCGTGACCTTGTCGCCGACGGCGACGACTGTACCGGAAATTTCCAGGCCGAGCAGATCGCTGGCGCCCGCGGGAGGCGGGTAGAGGCCTTTGCGCTGCATCATGTCCGGCCCGTTGACGCCGGCAGCGGCGACTTTGATCAGCACTTCGCCCGTGGCGGGCACCGGCACGGGCCGCGTGGCGATCCGCAGCACTTCCGGGCCGCCGGGGGCGCTCATTTCAATCGCTTGCATTTGTTGCGGCAGATTCTGACTCATTGATGTCCTCGGGTTGCTGGAACTCATCTCAAAAAAATTCAACACTGACATGCAACCGCCGATGAACGCCGCTTGAAGCCGGAAAAATTCCAGACTTTGCCCCGAACCAAGGCCAAGTTCCCCGGGTTTATCTGCGTTTATCTGCGTCCATCGGCGGTTCCAAATTGCTTTTAAGATCGCTTCTAATTCTTTGCGTCTCTGAAAATACGAATGCGTTCTTTCAGCCCCGGCACGCTCGCTGACTGCGCAAGTGCCGCCATGTCCGCGGCGCGCGTGTCGATTACGGTTTGCTCGTTGAGCCGCGCCAATGCGGGTTGGGTCAGTGCGTCGGCCGCGATGCGCGCTGCATCGGTGAGCGCGGGCCAGTCGTTTTGCGCCGCCATCTGCGTAGTGAAGCCGAGTTTCAGCGCTGCGGCCGCGTCGAAGGTGCGGCTGGTCGCCAGCACGTCGCGTGCTGCATCCGCGCCGATGCGATTTGCAAGGCGGCGTGTGCCGAGCACGAGTCCGAAGCGCAGCCCCGGCATGCGAAAAGTCGTGCCGGGAGCCGCGACGCGCGAGCTGCAGGCGCAGACGATGTCGGCGCCCGCGCCGAAAATTTTGCCGTGGGCGAGCGCAAGCGTCGCATACGGTGCGTGATAAATACGCTGCAGCAGGTGCTCGATGCGCACGAAGCGCAGGACAAGATCGCCTTCGCTCGCTTCGGCGTAACCGGTGAAATCGAAACCCGCGCAAAAATGATTGCCGTTGCCGTCGAGTATCAACAGGCGCGTGCCGTCGGTGCCTGCGTATTCGACGGCATTGATCAGCGCTTCGACCAGCGATGCCGACAGCGCGTTGGCCTTGGTTGGCCGATTGAGTGTCAGCCGCGTGACGTGGCCGTCATGGCTGCGCAGCAGTTCGTTGTCCATGCAGCCGGGAAACGCTATTTGTCGAGCGTCGCGCGGACTTCGGCCGAGCGGTCCCAGAAATTGGGCAGCGACGGCGCCGAATAACCCGAGACGAAAGGTTTCGGCGCGCCCGTCACCGGATCGTAGACGTGGCGGCTGACCGCGCCGATGTTCGCGCCGTAAACGTGGATGCTGATCGACGGCCGGTCGGTGAGCGCGTTCTCGACTTTGTGCACGTCGCCGACAGTTGGCGATACGCGGTCGACTTCGCCCGGCAGCAATTTGTGCGAGGTGCCGGCTTTCAGCGCGCCGGCGGTGCCGGTGAATTCGTGGCACATTTCGGCGCCGCGCAGCATGCCTATCATGCCCCACACTGTGTGATCATGGACCGGCGTTTTTTGTCCCGGCCCCCATACGAAGCTCACCACCGAGAAGCGCTCGAGCGGATCGCAGTGCAGGAGATATTGCTGGTAGTGCTCGGGATGTGGTTCGGTGCACGCGTCAGGCAGCCAGTCGTCGGTGCCGACGAGCGCGGCAAGCAGTTTGCCGCCGTGCTCGAACATCGCCGCTTCGTCGTTGCCCGAGCGTTCGACCAATCGCGTAAAATCGCCAACAAACTGGCGGAAGCGCATGTGATTTTTCATAGAGGAATGTCGGACTGAAATTGAACTATGGACGGAATCGATATACTAACATGTCGTTATGATCGCCAGTTTGCGCCGGGGAATGCCGGCGGCGCAATGGGCGCGAAGCTTGGAACTTATCTCAAAAATGCAAAACCGAAAAGCAACCGCCGATGAACACAGATTGACGCCGATACGAATCCAGACTTTTTTCCGAATCAAGGCCAAATCCCTTGAACTTATCTGCGTTCATCCGCGTTCATCGGCGGTTCCAGAGTGTTGTTGCGACCGCTACTAGTGTCAATATAGTGCGGCGGGCCCTGGCCACCGCTCAAAATAACCTGGGGAGTCACGAATGCGTATGCATATTTTTGCCGGAGCGCTGATGCTCGCGCTGGCGGCGGCAGCTTCGGCGGCGGACAAATATCCTGCGAAAACGGTGCGCCTGGTGGTGCCGTTTGCGCCGGGCGGTGGCAATGACATCGCCGCGCGTTTTGTCGCGCAGCGCCTCACCGAAGCATTTGGCGAGTCGGCTGTCGTAGACAACCGCGCCGGCGCCGGCAGTACTATCGGCACCGACATCGTCGCGAAGAGCGCACCCGACGGTTACACGCTGCTGGTGGTGCACAATGCGATTGCCATCAACCAGACGCTGTATACCAAGCTGCCGTACGATACCGTGCGCGATTTTGCGCAGGTGGCGATGATAGGCGCGACTACCAACACGCTGGTGGTGAATCCCGGTGTGCCGGCGCGCAGCACCAAAGAGATTATCGCGCTGGCCAAAGCCAAACCCGGCGGCCTCAACTACGCGAGCACCGGGGCAGGCGGCACCGCGCATCTGGCAATGGAATATTTTCGGCTTGAAACCGGCACGGATATTACGCACATTCCTTATAAGGGAACGGCCCCTGGCCTGACGGACGTGGTGGCGGGGCAGGTGCAGGTGATGATTTCGGCGCTGCCGGGCACCATGCCGTTTATCAGTGCGAAGCGCGTCATTGCACTGGCGACGACGGGTGCTAAGCGTTCAGCATTTCTGCCTGACTTGCCCACGCTGGGCGAATCGGGTGTAGCGGGTTACGTGTTCGACACCTGGTACGGATTGCATGCTCCTGCCAAGGTGCCGAAAGAAATCATCACCACTCTGAACGGCGAAATCGTCAAGGCGCTGTCGCGCCCCGAAGTCAAAGAGCAGTTATTCAAGCAGGGCATAGAAGCGCAGATCGCAACACCTGCCGAGTTTACGAAGCACGTGCGCGCGGAAGTGGCGAAGATGGGCAAGATCATCAAAGCGTCCGGCGCGAAGGCCGAGCAGTGATTGAATGATGCAGCTACTCACGCCCCAGCTTAAATAAGACAAACCATATTCAGCCGCAGATAAACGCAGATACATTCTTTTTAATACCCCCTTGAGGGGTACGCAGATAAGGATTCAAGGCCGTCTTCTGCCTTTCAGCCCTTTGAACTCATCTGCATTCATCTGCTTTTATCTGCGGCTCAATGCTGAGCCAATCCCTCATTGAGCTAGTCGCCGCTATCCGGTAATCTCTGTTCTCGACCGAGAATCAGGGGGCGCACCGCAATGAAAAGTTTTTGGATGCCGGTAGTGTCGGCAATCCTGTGCGGCGCAAGCGCGCTTGCCAGCGCAGCAGACTATCCAACTCGTTCGATACGCTACATCGTGCCGCAGGGCGCAGGCGGTTCGTCCGACACATTGGCGCGGCTGGTCACGCAAAAGCTCTCCGAAAGCCTCGGCCAGCAGGTCATTACCGACAACCGTCCCGGTGCGACCGGCATCATCGGCACCGAGATTGTGGCGCGCGCAGCTCCTGATGGCTACACGCTGTTGCAGGTTGCGACGTCGCATGCAACCAATCCGGCGCTTTCCACCAAAATGCCGTTCGATCCGATCCGCGATTTCACGCCGGTCACGCTGCTGTCGCAATCGCCCAACCTGTGGATAGTGCATCCGTCGCTGCCGGTGAAGAACATGCGCGAACTGATTGCGCTCGGCAAGACCCGTCCCGGCGAAATCAATTACTCGTCATCGGGCACCGGGTCATCGCAACACTTGGCCGGCGAATTGCTGAAGTCCGTGGCGCACATCGACATCGTACACATCCCATATAGAGGTAGTCCGCCCGCGCTTATCGATCTGCTCGGCGGCCGCGTCGTGCTGATGTGCTCCACCATCGCACCGGCCATGCCGCTCGCGAAGTCCGGGAAGTTGCGTGCGGTGGCAGTGACCAGCCTCAAGCGTTCCGCTGCAGTGCCTGAGATTCCGACTGTTGCGGAAAGCGGATTACCGGGTTATGAGGCAACCGCGTGGCAAGGCGTCTTGGCACCCGCCGGCACCCCGCGCGATGTCATCGTCAAACTCAATACCGAGATGGTACGCATCATTAACCAGCCCGACGTGCGCAAGCAGCTTGGCGATCAGGGGTACGAACCTGCCGGCAATTCGCCAGAGCAGTTTGCCGAATATATAAAATCCGAAATCGCGAAGTGGACGCGGGTCATCAAGGCGGCGGGGTTGAAGGCGGAGTGATCCGAAATTGCGCCGGGCTGGCATCCGGACTCAAATTGTCATCTAATTCGTCATCTAAGCTGTCGTATAAAAAGTGGCTCTTCAGGAAATCGAGTGGGTAAAAAGAGCGATAAGAATTCCTGAAAGCCTTATGACTACTGGCTTGCAGGGGTTTCGTAAGGGCTTTGAATTGGGCATCATGTTTGGATGGGCCAACCGGAGCGCGCGATGGAATATTTCTAGTGGGCGTTAAAGATCAATCCCAATATGCAGGGCGTGGCACTCAATATCGAACTGTTGCAGAAGCAGTTCGTCGAAAAGCGCAAAAGTTATATTTGAGGCGGTAACCGTCCCGATGACTCCCGCAATAGCCGCCGCCCGCCGTGCCAAGATCGTGCACCGCGTCATCGAATTCCAGTGCGCAAGCGACACTGATCGCGGTTATGGTCTGGAAGCCGCCGCAGCACTCGGTGTGGCGCCGGAAATGGTTTACAAGACTCTCGTAGCCAAGCTGGATGGTAAGCAACTTGTCGTTGCACTTGTTCCCGTCACGTCCGAGTTGAATCTCAAAGCACTCGCCGGTCTGGCAGCCGCAAAGCGGTCAGAGATGGCGCCGCCGCAGGAAGCGGAACGCTCTTCGGGTTATGTGGTGGGCGGCATCAGTCCGCTGGGTCAGAGAAAAGCGCTGGACACTTACATCGATTCCGCCGTTTCAAAACTCTCCAAGGTCTATGTCAGCGGCGGCCGTCGCGGGCTGGAGCTCGAACTGACGCCTGACGATCTGATAGGCGCCTGCAAAGCGCGCCTGGGTGAAATCGGGCGTCCGAGTTCCAAGGGATGATCAAGAAACTCTTATTGCTGCTTGCACTGGCGCATGTCGTCGCGGGACTGGTGCTCACGTTGTTGCCGTTCGCGCCAGCGGCTCATCGCATGCTGGTGGCGACAATTTTTGGCGAGGCCAGAACGACTAACGACGTCATGTTTCTCATCAGCGTATTCGGCCCTACGGTTGCAAGCTGGGGAGTGCTCTTTTATGCGCTTACGCAGGCGTATTTTGGCAATCCAACGCGAGGTGCGTGGCGAGCGCTCGTGCTATCCATACTGATTTGGGTGCCGCTGGATTCGGCACTGTGCATACACTACGGACTGTACGCCGCCGTCGGTATGAACTTGATTGTTGCGTTGGTATTTCTTGGTCTGCTGTTCAGCGTGCGAGGTCTGGCGCAACGCTAGATAAGAGCTGGCCGTTTAATTTGCCTAAGCCATCCCGCGAAGCGTTCCGCACACTCCAACCGTGGGGCCTGAAGCGGCAGACAACGGTGCCGCGCGCATGGCGATCTTCAGAGGATCGCCGCCCTTGCGCGCGAGACGCGCTTCGAGAATGACGGGTACCGCTTCACCGCGCGCCACTTTGCCAAGGTGATCGGTCACCACGGCCTGGTCCTCGGGGACGAAGAATTGCGCGAGGGGTTTGCGTACCGTCTCATCGCAACTGTAGCCGCTGATTTTCGTCCACCGCTCGTTAAGATAAATAACGGTGCCGGCGAGGTCGGTTTGAAACACCGTTTCGCGTATGCATTCGAGCAACCGCAGGTATTGCGTGGATTCGACCACTGCGCCGGCATCCGGCGCCTGCCCGTTCTGCCCTTTCATTTGATTGCGCAGTTCGAGCGCGACCCGCGGCTCCAGCGCAACCGCGAGCTTGCTGCGGATTTCGGCTTCGAGCACGGGGCGCAGCACGGCAATTAACTTGCCACGCAGTTCTTCTTCGATCTGGGGGCGCATTTCCGCAGCCAGTTTGGCGCGCAACTCTGCTTCGACTTTTGGCCGCAACTCTGTTGCGAGCTTTACCTTGATTTTGGAGTCGGTGTCCGCTGCAGGTCGCGGGGGAGGTGCCGGCGCGGCAGGGGGCGGTGGCTTCGCCCCGGCGGCCGGAGGAGGTGCCGCTATGGCCGCCGCCAGCATGCCGCGCTCGAGCTTGGTGAAATCGAGGGTCTGCACGACTTCGTGCGCGATGTCCTGCACTTTTGTATCGAGCTTGCGCAACTCGGTGTTCTCGGCGGAATTCGCTTCCTGGGCGGAAACGAGCTGGACGAGCTTTTTTTCATCGAGCGTTTGTATCGCTTTCTGAAACCGTGAATCCGAGAGGTCCGTGAATTGCGGGCGCAATTGAGCAATGCTGGACTTGCCGTCGACAAGCCGCAGCACGCGCACCGCATCGTAATTGAGATTGGCGTCTCCCGATTTCGGCTGGACGATGCCTTTCGGGGTCTTGATCAGGATAGAAGTTGCATCCATTTTTCTTGCAGGTTCTGCGAATGGGACTGAGCGGGTGAATTTTACACTTGCTCGCGGACAATCTGCAGATCGGTCAGGAGATACTTGCCTCGCGCTCAAACGCCTGATCGGGATCCAGTGTGCGCAGTGCGTCAACTTCGCGTTCGGTAGCCATCGGCGTGGGCGTGGCGCCGGTCGTATCGAATTTAAAACCGGTGCGTTTGGTGACTTCTTCCACACTCGAATCCGGATGCCACGATTCGAGCGCAAGGCGGCCGTTGCGGCGCTGAAATACCGCAATCGGGGTTATCAACGCTGCGAGGTTGCCGGCAGCCGTGACGAAGTCGAGTTTTTCCACCAACGAACGCGGGCTGTGCTCGGTGCGCCAGGTGACGACGCGTTTCGCGGTCGGCAGCATGACTGCCGCGCCGCCGCCGCCGGGCAGGCGCACCTTGGGATCGTGCCAGGAACCGATTGCCGATACATTGGTTCGTCCTTCGGCGTCGATCTGCGCGCAGCCTAGATAGGCGAGGCCCATGCCGCCACGCGCGCACAGGTCGTAGAAATCCTGATTGGCGAATATCGCCGCCGAACCTTCGACAATCGCCGGGTCGCTGCTCGAGTGCGGAATTTTCTTTGGCTGCGGTTCGACGCCACCCGCAACATTGATATAAGTGAAATGAAAGTCGTAAGCGCGCTTGGCAAGCAGGCAGGCGAGCATCGGCAGCGTGGAATTCACGCCGCTGAACGTGACCTCGTTCGCGCGTATCTGGCGCGCGAGGTTGACGACGATGTAGGAGAACGACGACCAGTGGTCAGACATCTGAAGTAACTACCTTAAACAAATTGTAACCGCCGATAAACGCAGATGAACGCGGACAGAGCCAGGAAGAAATAGGTAGAGATTCGGAGTTTCCGTTTCTTTGTTGCACCTATCGACGCTACTCATCGGCGTTCATCTGCGTTTATCGGCGGTTGCATTTTCGCTTTCGTGGCTTCGGGCGACTCGGCGAGGTGAGCTTCGAGCACGCCGGGTTCGTCTTTCATATAGCGTTCGACGGCAGGGTAGTCAATTTCGTACAGCGGATGCATGGAACCGGGCCAGGCGCCGTTGGGCACGATGGCGACAGCTTCGACCATGAAGCCGGGCACCAGAGTCAATTCGGGTTGCAGGCGCAGCACGTCGGTCGGCACCAGTCGTTCGGCGGTGATGAGGACACGTTTGGCGGCACGCGTGATCGGATGGTCCCAGAACGGAGTGCCGTAGACGCGCGCGTTGCCGAGTTCGTCGACTTCATTAACATGAATGACTGCGACGTCCGGCTGTATGGCGGGGATTACGTAGACTTCCTTTTTGGTATACGGGTCCTTGACGGTTTTCCAGCCGTTGATTTCCGCCAGGTCGCTGCCGAACACGCCCGCCACCGGCTGGAAGGGAATTCCGTATGAGGCTGCACGCAGCCCCGAGACCAAGGTCATTCAGGCGTGTTCTTCGAAAGCGGCTTCTTTGCGCTCGATGGCCTTCCTGAACCAGCGTGCCAGCCCGAAATTACCTTCCATTGCGACGATGCCCGCGCGCACTTTCGCCGCTGCGCCTGCACGGCATAGCATATCGACGTCGTAACCGGGCGAAGGCTTGATGATTTCGAGGTTGCGCTTTTTTTGCCGCACGAGTTCACGCATGAGTGCGAACGGGCCGCGATGCAGGAAGCTGCCGCCGACGGCAATCGAGGTGCCATCGGTGATGCGCGAGGCGAGTTCGCTCAGGCTGACGATTTTGGATGGGGCGGAAGCGGTCATGAATAACCTCCTCGGTAGCGAGGCCTCATCATAGCATCGGCTCCGGGTGTCGCGGCGGCCGGGGTGGTCATGGGCGATGGGCGATGGGCGATGGGCGATGGGCGATGGGCGATGGGCAATGGGCAATGGGTAATGCGATAATGTGCGTTCAATGAAGCGAATCAATGAACGGACTTTGCCGCGGTGTCAGGCGTTTAATGCAGTCATCGCTATTGGAACCGCTTTTTCAATTCAGCACGCCATGGCCACCGCGTATCCGGTAAAACCGATACGCATGATAGTCGCGGTACCGCCTGCCGGGCCGGCCGATACGTTGTCGCGGCTGATTTCGCCGAAACTGACCGAGGCGCTGGGCCAGACCATAGTCATCGACAACCGCTCGGGCGCCAATGGCAACATCGCATACGAAATGACGGCACGCGCTGTTCCCGACGGTTACACGATCACCGCCGTGGCCGCGGGTGTTGCGATCAATCCCAGCCTGTATCGTGACGTGAAGTTCGATCCGGTCAAAGACTTCGCGCCGATTACGCTGGGCATCACGGTTCCGAACATCCTTGTCGTGCATCCGTCAGTTGCCGCGACTTCGGTCTCCGAGTTGATCGCGCTGGCCAAAGCGCGCGCAGGACAACTGGTATTCGCTTCCGCAGGCAATGGAACGTCGGGTCACCTCGCGCTGGAACAGTTCCGTATCATGTCGGGAGTGCAGGTCATACATGTGCCGTACAAAGGCGGCGGCCCGGCGCTGACCGAACTGATCGCAGGACAGGTGCAGGCCTTGTTCAGCATCGCGCTGGTGGCGATGCCGCAGGTCAAGGCAGGCAAGATCAGGGCGCTGGCGATTACAAGTGCGAAGCGGTCTGCGGTGGTGCCCGAATTGCCGACTCTGGCTGAGTCAGGCTTTCCCGGTTTCGAATGCGTCGGCTGGTTCGGTTGGCTGGCGCCGGCGAAGGTAACGCCCGACATCGTGGCGCGTCTGAATCGCGAGATCGTGCGTATATTAAAGCTGCCGGAAATGCACGATCGCCTGCTGGGACTTGGTGCTGATCCGGCGGCGAATACTTCACAGGCATTCGGTGCGTTTATCAAGAGCGAACACGACAAGTGGGCGACGGTCATAAAACAAGCGGGAATACGCGCCGAGTAGAGGGATAAGCGGAGATGCCTGCTAAGTAAAGCAACAAGCGGGCATCTGCACCGAGTAAACAGGGCAATTCGGGAGAGCAAAGCAATGGCAAAAGCCAAGGGCATCAAAAAAGTCGGTTATGTTGACGTGCAGAATCACGGCCACGCCGGGCTGAACCCGCTGCATTGGCACGACTGCGCGGGCGGCGGCCAGGTCGTCGTGCAGAACAAGGTTGCCTACGTCGGCAACATGCGCAATCCGCACGGCACGCAGATCATCGACGTCAAAGATCCGAAAAATCCGAAACTGCTCGCCGAGCTCACGATGCCGCCGGGAACGCACTCGCACAAGGTGCGCGTGCACGGCGACCTCATGCTGGTCAACCGCGAAGCGCTCGCAGTGCATTCGCTGAATGGTGAGGTTCCGCCGGATGGCTACAACGGCGGCATCGGCATTTATGACATCTCGAAGCCCGCGCAGCCCAAGCTGATTACCGAATGGAACGCCACACTCGGGCCCGGCGCAGCCCATGCGCGCGGCGTACACCGCTTCGATTTCGACGGCCGCTATGCCTACATCTCGCCGACCATGGACGGCTACATCGGCAACATCGTGATGATTCTCGACCTCAAAGATCCGGCGAAACCGCAGGAAGTCGGCCGCTGGTGGATGCCGGGGCAGTGGGCTGCCGGCGGTGAACAAGCGACGTGGAAAAACGACGCACACAAATGCCATCACCCGCTGCGTCACGGCAACCGCCTCTACACGAGCTACTGGCAGGGCGGGCTCGTCATTCTCGACATCGAGGACATGGCCAAGCCGAAGTTCGTCTCGGGTCTCGACTGGAGTCCGCCTTTTCCGTGGCCCACGCACACCGCGCTGCGCATCCCGTTCAAGATCAAGCAGCGCGATTTCATGCTGGTGTCCGACGAGGACGTGTTCCGCCAGCCCGATTTTCCACCGTATCCGGCGGCGTTTTTGTGGATGGTCGACGTCACCGACGAGAAGCACCCGCAGGTGATCTCCACCTTCCAGATCGAGGACATGCCCGACGGGCCGCAGCCGCGCATGACGGGCTGCCACCAGCCTTGCGAAATCGTCACCGGCACCGAAATTCCGGTAGCATGGTTTGCTTACGGCCTGCGCATCATCGACATCTCGAATCCGCACGCCCTGAAGGAAGTGGCTTACTACATGCCCGACGTGCCGGAGGGTTCGGAGCGCGTGCAAAGCAACGACGTCACGGTGGATGATCGCGGTTTAATTTACCTGCTCGACCGCGTGCGCGGCCTGAGCATTCTTGAACGGACTTGAAACTTGCTAGAAACGTTCTAAAAAATAATTTGGAACCACCGATGCACGCGGATGAACGCAGATAAGCAGCTCGGAGAACTTGATCTTGGTTCAGGGCAAGGTCTGGGATTTTGTCGGTGTCAATCGGCGTATATCGGCGGTTGCTTGTCGGTGTTGAATATTGAGATGAGTCCTGGCTACGGAGCGGTGGCATGAAACGTAAAATAAAAATGGCGGTGCAGGCGCCGAGTTTCCGGCCCACAGTCGCCGGTAATCATTACGCAGTGGCGACTGGTCATTATCTTGCGACCGCGGCTGCGATGCGCATTCTCGATGGTGGCGGTAATGCGGTCGATGCTGGCGTTACCGCGGCGATGGCGCTGCCTATCCTGCAACCAGATATGGTCAGTTTCGCGGGTGTGGCGCCGACGCTCATTTATCTGAAAAAAGAAAACCGCGTCATCAGCCTCGCCGGGCTTGGTTACTGGCCGGCGGCAACCGATATCAATCGCCTCATCTCTGAAGGTAACGGTGAGCACGTGCCGGAAGGTCTGCTGCGCACGGTCATGCCCGCGGCTCCGGCAACGCACATCGAAGCGTTGCGCCGCTACGGCACGATTTCTTTCGAGCAGGCGGCCACCGCGGCGATGGAAATCGCACGCGACGGCTTTGCGGTTTACCCGTTGCTCGCGAGCAATATCGAATACGTCGCCGAGCAGTTCGCGCGCTGGCCGGATAATGCGCGGGTCTATTTGCCGGGCGGCCAACCGCCGAAGCTCGGCGACGTGCTTAAGCAGGAAGACCTGGGACGCACCATATTCCGCATGATAGAAGTGGAGCGGGCCACGCGCGGCGATCGCGACAAGAAGCTGCGCGCGGTGCATGATTATTTCTACCGCGGAGAGATCGCCGACACTATTGCCGAATATCACAAGCGCCACGATGGTTTCGTGACCAAAGCCGATCTCGCGGGATTCGAAGTGCCGGTGGAAGACAGTATCCACGTCAAATACCGCGATTACGAAGTGCATAGCTGCGACGTGTGGTGCCAGGGCGTCGTGCTGCTCGAAGCGTTAAAAATACTGGAAGGCTACGATCTGAAAGCACTCGGGCACAACTCGATTGCCTATCTGCACGTCGTCGACCAGGCGCTCAACCTCGCTTTCGCCGACCGCGAGGCTTATTCCGGCGATCCGAAATTTGTCAAGATGCCGCGCGCCGGCATGCTGGCCGATGCCTATGCGATTAAACAGCGCGCACGTATCGACATGACGCGCGCATATCCGACGCTGCCTGATCCGGGTTATCCGGATGGCGCACCCCAACCTTTCCTGCTGCACGAACGTGCGAAGGACCCCAGCCGCGGGGTCGAGCGCGCGTTGCAGCCTGGCACCATCTACGGGTGCGTGATGGATCGCGAAGGCAATGGTTATTCTGCAACGCTCTCCGATCCGCAATACGACACGCCGGTGATTCCCGGCCTGGGTTTCGCGGTGTCCGGACGCGGTTGCCAGTCGCGCCTGACGCCGGGTCATCCGAGCCTGGTGGCGCCGGGCAAGCGTCCGCGCCTGACGCCGAATCCGTCGCTCGCATTCCGCGACGGCAAACTTTTCATGACGTTCGGCACACCAGGCGGCGATGTGCAGTCGCAGGCGATGCTGCAGGTGTTCCTCAACATCGCCGAATTCGGTATGCCGGTGCAGCAGGCGATCGAGACTTCGCGTATTTCGAGCTCGAGCTTTCCGAATTCGTTCGCGCCGCACGGGTATCTGCCGGGCCGCCTCAATGTGGAGAACACTTTGCCGACTGAAACTGTTGAAGCGCTGCGCGCGCTGGGCCATGACATCGACGTGTGGCCGCATTTTCCCGGTCAGAACGGCGGGGTGTGCGCCATCATGCAGGATCCGAAGACTGGTCAGCGTCACGCCGGCGCCGACCCGCGGCGCGAAGCGTACGCGGCAGCATGGTGACGCGGCGCGCGGCAGCGGCCTCAATTCTGGTGGCCGGTGCAATGGTGTCGGTATCGCAATCGCAAGCGGGCGACTATCCGTCGCGTCCCATCCGGCTGATCGTGCCTTTTGCGGCAGGTGGCGGGCTTGAAATCACGGCGCGCAGCATTGCACAGAAGCTGACCGAGAAGCGCGGGGCGTCGATAGTCATCGACAATCGTCCCGGTGCGGCGACTATCCTTGGCAGCGAGATAGCGTCCAAAGCCAGTGCCGACGGCTACACATTGCTGATGATAACCACCACGTTCGCGATCAATCCCAGCCTTTACGGCAAGCTGCCGTACGATCCGCTGCGCGATTTCGCGCCGGTGACGCAGATTACGGCTGTGCCCAATATCCTTGTGGTCAACCCGTCGATTCCGGCGCATACCGTGCGCGAGCTGATTGCGCTGGCGAAAGCGAAACCCGGGCAGTTGAATTACGCATCGGCCGGCAGCGGTACTTCGCCGCATCTCGCCACCGAGCTGTTCAAGACCATGGCGGGAATCGACATGACGCATATTCCCTACAAAGGCATACCGCCGGCGGTCACCGACGTGATAGCAGGGCGTGTGACCATGTTGATGACGACGACGATTTCCGCCGCGCCGCATGTGAATTCGGGACGATTGCGCGCGCTGGCGGTGACCAGCGCCAAGCGGCTGCGTGCCATGCCGGATGTGGCGACGATAGGCGAGACAGTGGCGGGTTACGAGGCCGATGCATTCCAGGGCCTGGTGGCGCCGGGCGGCGTGCCCAGGGAAATCGTGCGACTGCTTGCGGACGACATCGCGGCCATCCTCAAACAGCCGGAGATACGCGACCGCATCACCGTCGACGGCGCGGAGCCCGTAGGCAGCACCCCTGAGGCGTTCACGGCATTCCTCAAGAAGGAAATGCTAAAATGGGGAAAAGTCGTAAAAGAGTCGGGAGCGCGGCCGGACTGATAATCTGGCAGCCGCGCGATGGGCGCAAATACTGCGCGCTTTGCTACTCCCCCCCACCAACGTAGTGTCCGCCGCGCGGCAGCTGAGACCGCCGCGCGTTCCGTTTCAATTACCGGGAGTACAAGCAAGATGGCCTCTGGCGTATTCGATGACGCGCTGATCAAGCACCTGTGGTCCAGCGATGAGTTCAGGCAGATATTCAGCGACACGAACCGCGTGCAGAAGTGGTATGACTTCGAGGCCGCGCTGGCGCTCGAACAGGCCGATCTCGGCATCATCCCCAAGGCGGCCGCGGCCGAAATCGTGGCCAAGGCGAATATCGCCAACGTTGACATCGAAAAGATCGCCGCGGAAATTCGCCGCATCAAGCATCCGCTGGTGCCGGCGCTGAAAGCGGTGCAGGACTTATGCAAACCCGAAAACGGCGAGTTCATCCATTTCGGGCCGACGACGCAGGACGTGCTCGACACCGGTACGGTTCTGCAGATCAAAGATGCGCATGCCGCATACTTGCGCGACATCAAGGCAATTGGGCGTGAACTCTACCGCTTGTCCGAAAAATACCGCGATACACCGATGGTGGGGCGCACGCACGGCGTGCAGGCGCTGCCGATTACCTTCGGGCACAAGGCCGCTATCTGGCTGTCCGAAATGGGACGGCATTACGAGCGCCTGCGCCAGCTCGAACCGCGCGTGTTTGTCGGCGGCATGGTGGGCGCCGTCGGCACCCAGGCATCTTACGGACCGCAGGCCAAGAAACTCGAGCAGGGGCTGATGAAGCGCCTCGGCCTCGGCGTGGCGGACATCAACTGGCAGCCGGCGCGCGACCGTTTTGCGGAATACGTCTGCGTGCTGGGTTTGATCGGCGCCACGCTCGGCAAAATCGCCAACCAGATTTACGTGCTGGAGCACAACGAGATCGACGAGCTGCTGGAACCTTTCAGTGAAGGCAAGGTCGGATCATCCACCATGCCGCATAAGCGAAATCCGAGCACTTGCGAAGCCGTGATGGGCGTGTCGCGCGCCATTAAATACAACGTCGCGCTGATGATGGAATCCATGGTCATCGACCACGAGCGCGATGGCGCTGCATGGCGTGCGGAATGGCGTGCCTTACCTGAATCGTGTCTGATGGCGGGCGGCATGCTGGCCACCATGAAATACGTGCTGTCCGGGCTGGTCGTGAACGTCGACAAGATGCGCAGCAATCTCGATCTGCTCGGCGGCTTCCTGCTGTCGGAGCGCGTCATGTTCGTGTTGTCCGGCAAAGTCGGCAAGCAGACTGCCCACGAACTCGTGTACGAGATTTCCATGCACGGTCTTGAAAACGGCATCAGCTTCGATAAGGCATTGATGGCCGACAAGCGGGTGCGTGACGCGATGAGCGAGCAGGAGCTGAAGGCGGCACTCGACCCGACAACCTACGTGGGCCGAGCGCCGGAGATCGTCGATGAAGTGCTCGCGCAAGTGAAGAAAAGCGGCTGGCTGGATTAACTGTCGAGAGGGCGGGGGGGCGTGAGAGCGGGAGATCGTTTGCCCCTCACGCCCTAACGATCTCACGACTTCACGAAATTTTAAAATGAACATTACGATACTCGACGACTACCACGACACCATCCGCACGCTGCCGTGCTTCAGCAAGCTCGCCGGCCACAACGTTACCGTCTGGAACGACCACACCAAGGACACCGACAAGCTCGCTGAACGGCTGAAGGACACCGAAGCGCTGGTGCTGATCCGCGAGCGCACGCCGATACGCACGCCGCTGATCGAACGGCTGACCAAGTTGAGGCTCGTGAGTCAGCGCAGTGTCTTTCCGCACATCGACCTCGACGCGTTGACGCGCAAAGGCGTCATCCTGTCGTCGAGCCAGCATCCGGGACGGCCGTCGTACGGGACTGCCGAACTGACGTGGGGACTGATCCTGGCCTCGCTGCGGCAGATTCCAAAGCAGATGGCCGCGCTGAAGTCGGGCAAATGGCAGGTGGACGTCGGCCACGGCATGCGCGGCAAAACGCTCGGCATATATGGCTATGGCCGCATCGGCAGCGTGGTGGCGGGCTTCGGCAAGGCGTTCGGCATGAAAGTGCTGGTATGGGCGCGCGAAGCTTCGCTGGCGACGGCGCGGGCGGATGGTTACAGCGCAGCGCCCAACAAGGAAACGTTCTTCGAAGAATGCCACGTGATTTCTCTGCATATGCGGCTGGTCGATGCTACGCGCGGCATCGTGACGGCGGAAGACCTCGCGCGCATGAAGCCGACGGCGCTGATCGTCAACACCAGCCGTGCCGGCCTGATCGCACCGGGTGCGCTGGTGGATGGGTTGCGCGCCGGGCGTCCGGGCATGGCGGCGGTCGACGTTTACGAGGAAGAGCCGTTGCTCGATACCAAGCACCCGCTGCTCAATATGGACAACGTGGTGTGCACGCCGCATATCGGTTACGTCGGGCGCGACGAATTCGAAGTCCAGTTCACGGACATATTCGACCAGATACTCGCGTACGCGGCCGGCAAGCCGATCAATGTCATGAATCCGGAAGTGCTGGAAACGGTAAAAAAATAGAAAGCTGTTGCAAACGGAGGAGACGAACATGCATTTCATCTTACGAGTAGCGGGGGTTGTCGCTTGCAGCGCGTTCATTGCACAGGCAGGGGCGCAGCCGAAAAATGCCACTGGCGGCTATCCGGACAAGCCGGTGCGCTGGGTGGTGCCGTTTACGCCGGGCGCATCCAACGACGTTATCGCCCGGCTTATCGCGGGCAAGCTGCTGGAAAGCTGGGGGCAGCAGTTCATCATTGACAACCGTCCGGGCGCCGGCGGCCTGATCGGCGCCGAGACCGTTGCCAGGGCGGCCCCTGACGGCTACACGCTTTTGCTGTCGAACCCCGGCCCCAATGTGAACAGTCCGATGCTGAGCAAAGCGGCTCCCTATAAAGTCGACGACTTCGCGCCGGTGATATTTTTCGGTTATGCGCCGCTGCTGATACTGGCGAACCCGGCGCTGCCGGTGAAAAATCCCAAAGAGCTGCTCGATTACCTGAAAGCGAATTCGGGCAAGGTGAGCTGGGGCTCCTCGGGCATCGGCAGCAGCCTGCACATCGGGCTCGCGCTCTTGCAGGCCGCCACCGGCGTCAACGTGACGCACGTGCCGTACAAAGGTTCGGGCCCGGCGATTACCGACCTGATTGGCGGGCAGATCCAGTTCATGCATACGACGACTGTCTCGGCTGAAGCGCAGATCAAGGCGGGCCGCGTGCGCGTGGTCGGACTGGCGAGCGCCAAGCGACAGGCGCTGTTGCCTGATGTTCCCACCCTGGCGGAAGCGGGGATCAAGGACGCCGAGGCGATCGTCTGGTTCGGCATGGCGGCGCCGGCGAAAACGCCGCGCGCGATCATCGACAAGTTGAACGCGGAATCCAACCGCATACTCAAACTGCCGGACGTCAAGCGGCGACTGGACGAATTGGGCCTGGAAGTCGAAGGCGGGACGCCCGAACAGTTCGGAGCGTTCGTCAAGCGGGAGGTCGCGCGCATCGACAAACTGATCAAATCGGGCGCATTGACGCGCGACTAGCAGAATCGTTGGAAATACCATCCCCGATTGGCTGAAACCGCCGGGAATGGTTAAATGCAGGCACCGCCCTCAGAGGCGGCCATAGACACCGAGGAGAAAGCAATGATGAATTTCACGAGCGCGTGCCGCCGGGCGGCAGTGTTGGCATTGCTGTTGCAGTGCGCACTGGCCGGCGCGCAGGCCTACCCGACGAAGCCGATCCGGCTGATCGTCGCTTTCCCGCCGGGCGGCTCGACCGATATCATCGCGCGCATCGTCGGCCAGAAACTCGGCGAGCGTCTTGGCCAGCAGGTGGTGATCGACAATCGCGGCGGCGCCGGCGGCACCATCGGCACCGAAATCGCCGCGCGCGCCAATCCTGACGGCTACACACTCACCATGGGCACCACGAGCACGCATGTGATCGCGGCCGGCGCTTATGCCAACCTTAAGTACGATCCGGTCAGGGATTTCGAGCCGCTGACGCTGGTGGCGACCACGCCGTATCTGCTCGTGGTGAACACGGGGGTCAAGGCAAACACGCTCAAGGAATTCATCGCGCTCGCCAAAGCGCAGCCGGGCAAGCTTAACTACGC
>CAMBSS010000035.1 GCA_945870465.1 Bordetella parapertussis
GCCCCGCTATGGCCTTGGCGGCTTGGGTTTTGGGACCTTTGCCTTGGCGCGTGAGGCACGCTACGGTAAAACCCCGGTGCGCGAGCTCGACCGCAATTGCGGCGCCTATGCCGCGGCTGGCGCCTGTGACTGCAATCACTTTGGCCTTCGTTACCATTCAACCCTCAAATCTTATAGTCGCAGATAAATTATTTTCAATACCCCCTTGAGGGGTACGCAGATGAACGCAGATAGAATCAACGGCCAGAAACGTCTTGTTTGGGATTTTCATCAGCGTTTATCTGCGTTTATCCGCGGCTCAATATTTACTTGTCTTTAAAACTCGGCTTGCGCTTGTTGCTGAACGCATCCATGCCTTCCGCCGCATCGGCGGTCTGGAAAGCAAGCGTTGACAGGTCCGCTTCGATGCGCAGGCCCTCGTTGATTGGATTATCCAATGCGCGCTTGATGGCTTCGCGCGCAAATCCGAGCACGGGCAGACTGTAACCCGAGAACTCGCGCGCAAAAACTACGCCCTGCGCGACTGCTTCGCCATCTATCAGGCGATTCACCAGTCCGCTGCGGGCGGCTTCTTCCGCATCCACCGTGCGCCCAGTCATGATCATTTCCAGCGCGCGCGCTTCGCCAATGACTCGCGGCAGGCGTTGTGTGCCGCCATAGCCTGGAATCAGGCCCAGCTTGATTTCGGGCAGGCCCATCTTCGCGTTTTTGGTCGCGATGCGGAAAGTGCAGGCGAGTGCCAGTTCGAGACCGCCGCCGAAAGCATAGCCGTTGATGATGGCCACTGACGGCATCGGCAGCTTGTCGAGTTTGGCGAAAACCGCCTGCCCCATTTCGGCGCCCTGCTTTTGCGCGGTCAGCGGGCGGCCGATCAGTTCCTTGATGTCGGCTCCCGCGCAAAACGCCTTGGCGCCGGCGCCGGTGATGAGCAGAGCGCGCGCGTCGCTGCCGGCGACCTCGTCGAAAGCACGACCGAGGTCCGCAATCAGCGCGAACGAAAGTGCGTTCAGCGCCTCGGGGCGGTTCAGTGTGATCAGCGCGAATTCTTCGACGCGAGTCAGTTCAATAGACATACCCTTAAGTTCCCGAAATTCCTGCAACCGCAGATGAACGCCGATAAACGCCGATAATAACCGGAACATCACCGACCCGCCTTGCCAATCGGCGTGTATCTGCGTTCATCGGCGGTTGCTTTTGAGTTTTAGGTTTCCGCATGATCCGGTTTTCCGTGGCTCCGTTTGCAGTAAAGCTTCATGCTTTGCGCTTTTCCGGACTTACCCAGCGCACCGACGCCGGCTTGAGTTTGCCGGCCTTGGCCATTTCTACCAGTTCGCGCTTCAATATCTTGCCGCTGGCGGTCTGCGGGAAGGCTTCCATGCAGATGAAATACTCCGGCATGTCGTATTTGGACAAACCATGCTCGCCAAGATGGTCGAGCATCTGCCCGGCGTCGGGCGCCGCGCCGTCGCGTGCAATGATCGCCCGGCACACGCGTTCGCCGAGACGCTCGTCGGCGATCGGGAACGCCGCGGCCTTGAGCACCGCGGGATGCTTGACTGTCAGGTTCTCGATATGCGCAGGATAAATATTGTGGCCGCCGCGGATGATGAGGTCCTTCTTGCGGCCGACGATCTGCAGATTGCCTTTGGCATCGAAGCGCCCGAGGTCGCCGGAGAGAAACCAGCCACCCGCGTTGAACGAGTTCTCGGTCGCCGACTGGTTGTTGAAATAACCGAGCATCAGCAGCCCGCCGCGCGTGCCGATCTCGCCCAGTTCGCCGGGTTTCGCCTCGATGTCGGGGTTTTCCTGGTCCCACAGGCGCGTCTCATAGCCGCCGCACGCGCGCCCGCAGGTCGCGGTGATCACCTCGACATCGTCGTCCGGGAGCGTGTACTGGTGCGAGCCGTTTTCCGTCATGCCGTAAATGTTCTGCGGCTTAATGCCCATGTCGAGAAATGACTTCGCCGTCTGCGGCGGAATGACGGACCCCGCCATGTAGAACAGGTTCACGTTGCCGAGCTTCACCATGCCGCGCGATTTCATGTCGGCGAGGATGTCCATCGCATGCGTCGGCACGCCCATCACGTAAGTGGCGCCGGTCTCGACTATCCAGTCGAGCGGCTTTTTGCCGACCGGAAGATCGTTCACAACGACTTCAAAGCCGGCAACAAGGCTCTGCTCGATGGCAACGGTGCCGATGTGATGCGACAGCGGGCTGTGGCTGAACAGGATCGTTTTGTCATCGTGATGCCAGTCCTTGACCATCGCGCGGCCGTTCGCGAGCAGCGTGTTGTCCGAATGCAGCACGCCTTTCGGCATGCCGGTCGTGCCGGAAGTGAAAGCAAGGTAAACAATCTTGTCCGGGTTGAGGTCGGGTTCGGGCAGAGCGCCGGGTTTGCTGCCAAGCGCGGGGAACTGTGCATATTCGTCCTGCGCCGACGACGCTCCCGCCGGAAGCATGCGGTATACGCGCTTCATCGCCGGCAGCGCCTTCGCCGCCGCGAACACATCCGCGCGGTCGGCATCCGAACCATATCCCGCCTGCGCGAACAGCACCGCCGTTTGTATGCGGTCGAGCAACTGGGTAATTTCGTTGACCGTGTAATTCTGGTGCAGCGACGGATTGCACACGTAGCCGTTGCGCGAGCAGGCGAGAAACACCACCGCCGCTTCGATGCGGTTGGGCAGCCACACGGACACCCGCTGGCCGCGCTTCAAACCTGCCGCTTGCATTTCGGACGCGAGCGCATCGACCCACTGCGCCAATTGCGACCACGTGATGCGCCGCGTGCTATCGCGCAGCGCGTAAGCCTGCGGGCGAGTACGCGCGTGTCCGAGCAACAGCGAATAAAGCGTATCGCCGCGCCACACGCCGTTCGCGTAATACTCGCGGGCGGTCTGGGGATCGTGGAGGGTGAGTATGGTGCTCATGAGCTTCGCGGAGAGGCGAGAGGCGAGAGGCGAGAGGCAGCCTCAGGCAGTAGTGCCAAATCGAATTTCACACCTCTCCCCTCTCGCCTCTCGGCTCAATGTCCAAACTTGTCCGTGTCGGGCTTGCGCTTCTCGCGCATCGAAGCGCCCAACTCCTTGGATTCGTCGGTGTCGAGATAAAGCCGCAGCAAAAGGTCGTGCGAGATGCGGCCGAGACCGCCGACGCCGCCGTGACGCGCGGTAAATGCGGCCTTGATCGAGGCGATTGCAAACGCACCGCGCTCGGAAATGGCCAGCGCCATCGCGCGCGTCTCGTCCATCAGCTTGTCGTCGGGCACCACTTTGTTGATGAGCCCGATCTCCAGCGCTTCGCGCGCCGTCAGCTTGGGGTTGGCGAACCACATTTCCTTGGCCTTCTTCTTGCCGACCAGGTCTTCGAGGTACCAGGTGCCGTAACCGGCGTCGAAACTGCCCATCATCGGGCCGACCTGGCGGAAGATCGCGGACTCCTTGGCGATCGTGATGTCGCACATTACCTGCAGTACCTGGCCGCCGCCGACCGCGAAGCCGTTGACCATCGCGATCACCGGCTTTTGCAGGCGGTCTATGCTTTCGTAGATTTCGAGCGTCGGCAGCATGCCGGCATAAAGCGTGCTGTCTTCCAGCCCGTCCTTGCGCCCGCCGATGCAGAAGAATTTTTCGCCAGCGCCGGTGATCACCAGCACGCGCGTGCGCGTCTCGCGGCGAATGTCGTTGATGCAATCGCGGATTTCATGGCACATCTGCGCCGTGAACATATTGCCGTCGTCCGGGCGATTAAGCGTCAACCAGCCGATCGGCCCCTCTTCCTTGTACAAAATGGTTTCGAATGCCATGGCTGCCACCGCTTTTCAGTAAGAATGGGATTTTGCGCGCGGCGGCATGCCGCACGCCCGACCAACTGCGTCATTTTAACTGATCTGAACGCAAAGCCCGCCGCGCGGATTCAGCAGGGCAGGCCTTCGATATTTTTCGGATCCGGCTTTAAGTCGCCGGCGTCTATGCGCTTGACCATCGCCGTCAGTGCCGCATGCGTGGGCGCCGGCACGCCGACCTCGACGCCTTTTGCAGCAACAAGGCCGTTGGTGAAATCGATTTCAGAGCGCCGGCCGCGCGCGACGTCGCGGCCGACCGACGATTGCGAAGGCTCGAGCAGCGTGGCCATCCACGCCGTCAACCCGGTTTGGACTTTTTTGAGGGCCACGGCATCGCCGGTGCCCGCGCCATACCAATCGTCGGGGGCGATGCCAAGCACCGTACCCAGTTCGAACCCCTGCGCGCGGCCTACCGCAATGGATTCAGCGGCGAGCTTGACGCCCAGCTTGTGCGCGGTGCCGCGCTCGATGTAGACCGTGCGGTTGTCGAGCCCGGTCGCGCCCAGCAAGCCATGCGTAATGCTGTTGGCCGTCAACTTCGTCCAGCGCTCGCCCCACAGGTTTTGCGTGGGCTTGGCAGTATCGACAGCGTTCAGAATGGCCGCGAGTTCGGTGATGCGGCTGGTCAACCGCCCGTGGATTTCGCCGATGCGGAACACCGTGTGGTGGTCGCCGCCGGGCTGCTGGTAGCGGCTGATGTGGCCGGGCTTGAAACAATTGACGCTGATCGTGGAGAGCGCGCAGCCGACGGTCTTGCCCCAGCCGGCGACGCTGGCTATGCGTTCCTCGTTAATGCCGTTCTGCATCGACACGATATAGCCCTGCGGCGAGAGGTACTGCTTGATCATCAGCGTCGCCCACTCGGTGTCGTACGACTTGGTGCAGATGATCGCGATGTCGACCGGCTTTTTCACGAAACTCTGCACTTCGTGCATGTGCATCGCCTTGACGCGCACGACGTGGTCGCCCTGCGAGCCACCGAGGTGCATGCCGTCGCGCTTGATCGCTTCGATATGCTCCGGCCAGGCATCGACCAGCGCGATATCCTCGCCGGCACGCGCCAGATGCGCGCCGACGTAACCGCCGACCGCGCCGGCGCCTATGAATACTATGTGCTTTCCCATGTTTTACAGTCCCCAAAAAAGTTGATGTCTGTCAGTCAGCGCGAATGCCGGCAGTTTTAACGACCTTGCCCCAGCGCTCGGCCTCGCTTTTAATATAGGCTGCGAATTCCGCCGGCGTATCGCCGCCGGGCTCCGCCCCGTCGCTTGCCAGCTTGGCAATCACCTCCGGCTGGCGCAGGACCGCAGCAATCTGCGAACTCAGCTTGTCGATGATTGTTTTTGGCGTGCCGGCCGGCGCCAGCAGTCCATACCACGACCGCACCTCGAAGCCGGGGTAGCCGCTTTCCGCGATAGTCGGCAGCTCCGGCGCGACGATGGCGCGCTTCGGACTGGTGACCGCCAGCGCCTTGAGCCGGCCGCTCTTTACATGCGGCATCGAAGACGCGAGCGACAGGAGCCCCACCTGGAGTTGGCCGCCGACGAGGTCGATCACCGCAGGACCGGTGCCCTTGTACGGAATATGCAGCATGTCTACGCCGGCGACTATCTTGAACAGCTCACCGCCCAGATGCGCGGGACCGCCGGTGCCCGACGAGCCGTAATTGAGCTTGAGCGACTTTTCTTTGGCGAGATTCACGAACTCGCGCACCGAGTTCGCGGGTAGCGAAGGATGGACCACCATCAGATGGGGCTGCGAACCAAGCAGCGTGATAGGCGCGAAATCCCTGCCGGGGTTGTATGCGACCTTGAATATGACCGGATTGACGGCGAGTATGGTGGCCGAGCCGACGAGCAGCGTGTAACCGTCCGGGTTCGCGCGCGCGACCAGCTCGGCGCCGATATTGCCGGCGCCGCCGGCGCGGTTGTCGACCACGACCGACTGCTTGATGGAGTCTGCCAGGCGCTGCGCCACCAGCCTCGAAACAATGTCGGTGCCGCCGCCGGGCGCGAAGGGCACGATCATGCGGACAGGGCGATCGGGATAATTCTGCGCGACAGCAGTGGAAAATCCGGCGGGCGCGAGCAACGCGGCGACTGCGATCGACCAGTATCTACGGATGGCCGTTTTCATTGCTTGAAAAATACATCGAGGTTTTGCATGCCGCGCGTGAGTTCGCCGCGCTCGATGCGCTTGATCATTGCGGCGAGCGCGGCCTGTGTGGGCGCCCGGCGCCCCACCTGCTCGCCCATCCTCGCGACGTATCCGCATGTGTAGTCGATTTCGGTGCGGCGCCCCTTGGCGAGGTCATGCCCGACCGAGCCCGTGTGCGGCACCTTGGAACGCTCCATCCATTTGCGCCAGCCCGCTTCGATTTCATTGAGCGCGGCCGTTTCGCCGTCGGCGGCGGCACACCACAGGCTCGCCGGCATGCGCAGGATCGGCTCGAGGTCATGTCCGAGCGCCTGCGCCACGCGAATGGCTTCGCCCGCGCACTTGATGGCAAGCAACCGTGTGGCCGTGTTCTGCATCAATTGATGATCGGTGATGCCGGCGGAACCGAGGATGCCGTGGTGCATCGAGTTGGTGACCAGCTTCGCCCAGCGTTCGCCCCACAGGTTGGCCGTCACCTTCGAGCTGTCGACGGCGGAGAGGATTTCCGCGACTGCCAGCGCGCGCGGCGTGACGCGCCCGTGCAATTCCCCGACACGAAAGACCGTATAGGCCTCGCCGCCGGGCGTACGGGCGCGCTCGATTGAGCCGGGCCCCGTGACGCTCACGCTGATCGTGCTGGCGATGCAGCCCATCGTGCAGTCTGCACCGACGATGCCCGCGATTTCATCTTCATTGAGGCTGTTTTGCACCGAGACGACGTAGCCGCCCGCCCGCAAGTAAGGTGCGATCATCTTGGTCGTCCACGCGGTGTCGTACGACTTGGTGCATACGAAAGCGATGTCGATGGGATCTCTGACAAAAGCCTGCACCTGATGGAGATGCATGGCTTCGGCGGGAATGACGATGGAACCCAGCGGATCGGTGAGACGGATGCCGTGCGCCTTGATGTGCTCCACGTGCTCGGCCCACGAGTCCACCAACGCCACCCGGTAGCCGGCGCCCGCCAACTTGCCGCCGATGTAACCGCCCACCGCGCCGGCACCCAGCACCGCCAGACGCAAAGCCTTCAGATCAGACATGCAGTAGTTCCCTTCTTTCAGTTGCGCCCGCGATCAGGCCGAGGATGTTCGATTTGGCCGGCGTCAATTCGCCGCGTTCGATGCGCCGTACGATGGTGGTGAGCCCGCGGTGTATGGGCGCCGCGATGCCCAGTTCGTCCGCCTTGTCCGCGATCATGCCATTGACGGCGTCGATTTCGGAACGGCGTCCGCCGAGTATGTCGCGCCCCAGCGAGCCATGCCCCTTACGCCCCGACTCGGTCTGGCGGGCGAGATACTTGAATAGTGCCGCCTCAACGGTCTGCACACTCGCCTCGTCTCCCTGTGCGGCGCGCAGCCAGCAATCGAGCTCCACATACACGATAGGCTCCATGTCGAATCCGTGCGCGCGCGCAACCTGCACCGATTCGGCGGCGGCGCCGATGATCAGCTTGCGCGTCGGGGCGTCGCCGATGATTTCCTCGTTACAGAGCCCGGTGGCGCCGAGTATGCCCATCTGCATCGCATTGGTGGCGAGCTTGGACCAGCGCTCACCCCATAGATTGGTGGTGACCATGGAGCCGTCGACGTGCTTCAGCATGGCCGCGAGCCGCTGGGCGCGCGGAGTCACCCGGCCGTGGACCTCGCCGATGCGAAAGACCGGATGCTCGTCGCCGCCCGGCGTGCGATGCCGCGTGAGATGGCCGGGCCCGACGGTGCTCACGCCTATCGTGTTAAGCACGCAGCCGACAGTGCGATCCCAGCCGACGATGTCCGCGATCTTGTACTCGTTGATGGAATTCTGCATCGACACCACGAAGCCTTCCGGCGCCAGATAGTCCCTGATCATGCGCGCGAACCAAGCGGTATCGAAAGACTTGGTCGCGATAATCGCGATGTCGACCGGCGTTTTAACCAGCTGCTGCACTTCCGCTATATGCAGCGCTTTCACCGGCAGCGTGTAGTCACCCTGCGTGCCGCTGACGCGGACACCCTTGCCGCGTATCTGCTCGACGTGCTCGGGCCATGCATCGACGAACGTGATGTCGAAACCGGCGCGCGCGAGGTGGGCCCCGGTGTATCCGCCGACGGCGCCGGCGCCGATGATGACGGTATGCGGTTGATCAGTGCGCGGCATTGATTTTACGTTCCGCCTTGCGGTCCGCGCTGGACGCAGCACGTGCTATCCCGGCGAGGAGCTGGCGGATGTCCTTGACCTCGTCGAGGCGCCGCAATTCTGCGAGCAACGCCGCGCCCTGCTCGGGCGCGCCGAAGTTGCGGGACATCTGGCTGAACTTGAGATCGATTTCCGCGTCGCTGAGGGTATTCATGGCGTGGCCCTTGGGATACAGGACCTCGGTTTTGATCTGAGCGCCGGCTTTCGTGGTGATGGTCATGCGGCACGGCGCCGCCTCGGGAGTGCGCGCGGTGCAGTCTGCGCTTTCGCGCACCTCCACTTTCTGCATCAGATCCTTGATCCTGCCGTCGCTCAGCCGCGCAGGCACGAAGGAAGCGTCCGTCACTTCGCCGTCGAGCAGTGCCGAGATGATCACGAACGGCAGGCTGTGGTCCGCCGTCTCGTGGTTGTCGGGCGACCAGCGCGAGCGGTCGCTCGCCATGATCTGCACCGCCGATTTGTACGTTTCGAGTTCGATCTTTGCAATTTCCTGGTCGCCCAGCTGCGGCCGTGCGTCCAGCGCCGCCCACACCGCCGTCTGGCCGTGATAGCAAATCGGAAAACATTTGAAATGCGTGCGCTCGATCCAGCGTTGTTTCGCGTTGTCGTCCGGCAGCGGCCATGCGAAGCGTCCGACCGCGTCCCATAACCCGCCTTTGCCTTCGAATACCGAAGTGGGGCCGGTAAATCCTTCCTGCGCGAGATAAGCCGCAAACACCGCGTTGCGCGATGCGTTCGCGCCGGCGCAGCCTTTCCAGTTGGACAACTCGCCCTGCCGCGTCTGATACAGCGCCATATTGGGCGCCAGCGCCAGTGCGATCGCGTTTTCCATTTGCACGTCGGTGAGACGCAGCAACTTCCCCGCGCCGAGCACGGAAGCAAGTATCGAGTAAACCGGCTGGTCCCAGCCCAGGGAATTGATGTCGATCGCATCGCAGAAACTGCAGTAGACGTCGTACGCAAGCGCCATCGCATTGATAACGGCCGGACCGTCGGCCTCGACCGTCTCGGCGACCGCGAGGATCGCCGCCATGACGTCGCTGGGATGGCCGCCGCTTTTACCGCGGTACATATCGCTCATGTCGGAAAACCGCAGCATCACGCCGTTGGCGAAGGCCGCGGCTTCGGGTGCCGCCTGCGCAGTCGTGCCCCAGATGGTGGCGGCAGGATTGCCCGTATGGCGCAGCGCCATCCTGCGCGCCATCTGGCAGAGCGGGGCGTCGTAGGCGAGCAACGCGCAACCTATGGTGTCGATCAGCCGCCGCTTGCAGGCGAGCACCGCGTTTGGCGTCAATCGCGCGGGTTCGGCGCGGCGCCAGAATTCGACGAGAGCTTGGGTAGTGGCATCCATCCTGAGGGTCCGCTATGAACTGGAATTTTTCTGGCCGCGTCTTTGCCGCTTGCGCGATAACCGTACGCAGCATGAAATTCGGTCGTGGTGTGGCCAACTGCGCAAGACCTTCGTCGCACACGGCAGTCTCCGCGTGAACTGCCCGGCGCTAATGTCGCCGTTGTGCTGTATTCCATGCCGCGCTGGTACGCAGGCTGGCTGCATTATAAACATTTTTTTTTCTGCCTGCCAGTTTGCGCGACACGCGGCACGTCGTGAAATGCGATGATCTGGACCTTCGTATCAACATTTGGAACGAACGCAGAAAGCATGCGCATAACCCATGCGATGCGCAGCGCAATCGGCGATAATAAAACGCAGGGCTCAATTCGCCGCCGGCATTTCCGGCGCGCTGTTATTGAAGCCACTGACAACGACATTCACATGGCAGCGCAACGAGAAACTGCGCAGATCGGCGAGGAAAATATTATGCGGGCAACGGGCGGCCATCGGCTGAATACG
The DNA here is from genome assembly GCA_945870465.1 of Bordetella parapertussis. The sequence goes on from CAMBSS010000035.1 coordinate 10,030, forward strand.
GTCTTTCAGCACATTTCGCGCACAGGCGTGCTGGCGCTGGTGTTGGTGAGTATGCTGAATACGGCCACCGGTGCAGTGGCCGCCGACGCGTATCCCAGCAAACCCATCCGCTTCGTGCTGGGCTACTCGCCGGGCGGCGCCTCCGACGTGGTCTCGCGCATCGTCGGCACGCGCCTCAGCGAGGCACTGGGGCAGCCCGTCGTGATCGACAACCGGCCCGCGGCCGCGGGTTCCACCGCGGCCGGCATGGTCGCGCGCACGCCTGCGGACGGCTACACGCTGATGCTGGCGGCCACGAGCACCCTCGCGGTGAATCCGAGCATATATAAAAACCTGCCCTACGACTCGCTGAAAGATTTCACCTATCTCGCCAACTTCGTGTCGATGCCGAACCTGCTGGTGGTCAATCCCAATCTACCGGTCAAATCCGTCCCCGAGTTGATCGCGCTGGCCAAAGCGGAAAGCGGCAAGCTGACTTTCGCCTCGGCAGGCGTGGGCAGTTCCAACCAGTTCACGGCCGAACTCTTCAACTACATGGCCAAGACCAAGATGACGCATATCCCTTACAAGGGCGGCGGCCCCGCGATGGTGGACGTCGCCGGCGGCCAGGTCTCCCTCATTTTCGCGACTATCGTGTCGGCCATCCCGCTTGTGAAGTCGGGCCGTTTGCGCCCGCTCGGCGTCACGTCCGCGCACCGCTCGCCGAGCATGCCCGAGGTGCCGACCATCGCCGAAGCAGGTCTGCCCGGTTACGAAAGCACCATTTGGTACGGCATGGTGATGCCGACGGGCGCACCCCGGGCCATCGTCGCCCGCCTCAGCTCCGAGATCGAGAAGCTGCTCAAGACGCAGGACGTGAAAGACCGGTTTCAAACACTGGGCGCGGACATCATGTACCTGCCGCCGGAGCGGTTCGAGCAGTACGTGCGCGCGGAAATCAAGAAATGGAGCGTCGTCGTCAAAGAAACCGGGATGCGCGCGGATTAGCGTGCCACAAAAAGGAGAACGAAGAACAATGCATAACAAGAATTTAAGACTGGCCTTCGTCGCTCTGTTCGCCGCCGCGGGAATGGCGCACGCCCAGGTCTATCCGCACAAGCCGGTGCGCATGATAGTGCCGTTTGCGCCCGGCGGCGGCACCGACATCGTCGCGCGCGCCATCGCGCTCAGGGTCGGCGAATCGTTGCGCCAGCCGTTCGTCGTCGAGAACCGCACCGGCGCCAACGGCAACATCGGAATGGAACTGGCGGCCAAAGCGCAGCCCGACGGCTACACGCTGAGCTTCACTTCGAGCGCTCTCGCCATCAACCCCAGCCTCTACAAGAAGCTGGGCTACGACCCGGTCAAGGATTTCGCGCCGATCACGCTGGCCACGCTGATTCCGTTCATCCTCGTCACTCATCCGTCGGTTCCCGTCAGCTCGGTGCGCGAACTCATAACTTATGCCACCGCCCGCCCGCGCCAGCTGAGCTATGCATCCTCCGGCACGGGGAATGCAACGCATCTGTCGATGGCGCTGTTCGAAAAAATGGCCAGGCTCGAGCTCGTGCATGTGCCATACAAGGGCACCGGACAGGGCATCATCGATGTCATGGGCGGCCACGTGCAGCTCATGTTCGGCGCAATTCCGTCGACGATGCCGCAGGTGCGCGCGGGCAAGCTCAAATTGCTGGCAGTATCGACCGCTAAACGCTCCACGGTGCTGCCCGACACGCCGACCGTCGCGGAAGGCGGCGTAGCCGGCTACGAGCTGGCCTCCTGGTACGGCGCGCTGGCGCCAGCGGGCACGCCCGCGGCAATCGTCAACCGGCTCAACCGGGAGATGGTCAAGGTGCTCAACCAGCCCGAAGTCAAATCGCGCCTGACCGAAGAAGGCGCGGAGCCGGTCGGCAACTCGCCGCAACAGTTTGCGGACTTCATACGCTCGGAGCGCGGCAAGTACGCCGACGTAGTCGCCGCTGCGCGCGTGCCGGCCGAGTAGCAACCGCTTGGTCGAAAACGCGCCAGCTTCGCATTCTGAAAGGAATAACCGGATGATACGGAATGTTCTGGCGAGGATTTGTGCAGGCGTATTTCTCCTCGGGAGTGGCGCTTATGCGCAGGATTTCCCCAACCGGCCGGTACGGTTGATCGTGGCATCCCCGCCCGGCGGCGGCACGGATTTGATAGCCCGCGGGATCGGCAAGAAACTTGCCGAAAAGTGGGGGCAGTCCGTGGTAATCGACAATCGCGCGGGAGGCGACGGTGCGATAGGTGCCGGAGTCGCCGCGCGTTCGGCGCCGGACGGCTACACGCTTTTGATGATCATCTCGACGCACACCGTATTGCCCAGCCTGAAGACCAGCGTTCCGTACGACATGGCCCAGGACTTCGCGCCCGTCATCCTGCTTGCCGAGGCGCCGAATCTGATCGTGGTCCACCCTTCTTTGCCGGTGAAATCCGTTACCGAACTGATCGCGCTGGCAAAAAAGCAACCCGGGAAATTGAACTACGCCGGCGCCGGCACCGGCGGTCCCGCCCATCTCGCGGCGGAATTATTCAACCGGCTTGCCGGCACGACGATGACGCACATTCCGTACAAAGGAACCGGCCCGGCGCTGATCGATTTGATCGGCGGTCATCTGAGCCTCATGTTTCCCACCATGTCGGGCGCCATGGTTCACGTGCGGACGGGAAAATTGCGGGCACTCGCGGTGACCAGCGAGAAACGCTCTCCCGCGGTGCCGGAACTGCCGACGGTCATGGAGTCCGGACTGAAAGGGTATGTGTTCGTCAGCTGGTTCGGGCTGGTAACGCGGGCAGGAACACCCAAGCCTGTCGTGGACAAATTGTTTGCCGACACTGCCGCGGTGCTGGGGACCGAGGAAATGAAAGTATTGCTCGACGGCGCAGGCACCCAGGCCGCGGCCAGAGACCCCGTGGCGTTTGCCGCCTACATAGACGCCGAGCTAAAAAAGTGGAGCCGCGTCGTCGCAGACGCGCAGCTGAAGATTGCCGACTGATCGTGGGTGCGCCGCGGAAACGACTGGCTATGGTGAACGTACTGTTCGTGACGGCAAGATATCTTGCCTTTGGGTTACTTGCATTCGCAGGCTTCTCTCCCGCCGTGCATGCCCAGCAATACCCGGAAAGACCCGTCCGGCTGATCGTCCCTTATCCGCCCGGCGGCGGCTCGGACCTCGTCGCGCGGCTGCTCGGCAGGGAGCTTGCCGAGAAATGGGGTAAGTCAGTCATCGTCGATAACCGGCCCGGTGGAGATGGCGCGATCGGTGCCGGCATCGCAGCCAACACGCCTGCGGACGGACACACGCTGTTGCAGATCATTCTCACGCACGCCGTGTTGCCCAGCATGAAAGACGGCCTGCCTTACGATCTGCTGCGCGACTTCGCGCCCATTACCCGCGTCATGGATACGCCCAATATCGTGGTAACGCATCCGTCGCTGCCGGCAAAGTCGATACCAGAACTGATCGCGCTCGCCAAACAGGAAGGCGACAAGCTGCAATACGCGATATCAGGCATCGGCGGGCCATCGCACCTTTCAGCGGAGCTTTTCAACCAGATTGCCGGCATCAGGATGACCTATATCCCGTACAAGGGCGCGGGGCCGGCGATGATCGATTTGCTGGGCGGGCATGTGAAGCTCGCATTTTATTCCGTGCCCAGCGCGATTCCGCATTTACGATCCGGCAAGTTACGGGCACTCGCGATCACCAGCGCGACACGGTTGCCGCTGCTGCCGGACCTGCCTACCGTGGCGGAGTCGGGCGTGAAAGGGTACGCATTTTCAGCATGGTATGGTTGGGTAACGCGCGCGGGCACACCACGCAAAATCGTCGAACAGATCAACACCGACGTCGCCTCGGTCCTGCGCACGGAACAGGTAAAGTCGGTGCTGATCAACGAAGGCGCGCAGGTGGAAATCGATACGCCCGCGCAGTTCAGGGCATTGCTCGAAGCGGATCTCAGGAAATGGGCGCGCCTGGTGCAGGAAGCGGGGCTCAAAGGCAAGCAATAGCCCGGGTCACCAGGCGCTTACCTGGTTGTTAACGTTCAATCGATGGCAAAAAGGAGAGATTGATGGCGCAAGTGAAGAGCGATGATGCCTGCGTGACGCTGGCAGGTTGTGGTGACATAGGCACGGGACATACGCCGCCGGAGAGTGCGTTCACGCACGTGGCCGCTGCGCTGCGCGAGGCCGACCTGCGATTCGCGCAGTGCGAAAAGCTGTATTCGGACAAAAAGAATTACCAGGTGCACAGCGGCGCGGCCAAGCTCGAGGCGCTGAAAAAGCCGGAAACGGCCGCCGCCTTCAAGAGCGTGCCATTCGACGTACTATCGCTGGCGTCGAACCACATCGGCGACTGGGGCCCCGAGGCGGTTATCGGCACAGTGGAGACGTTTCAGAAGCTGGGCATACCCACCATAGGCGCCGGCGCGAACATCGCGGAAGCGCGCAAACCGGTAATCCTCGAAAAGAACGGCCTGAAGATAGGCTTCCTCGGCTACTGCTCGGTGCTGCTGCCGCAGTTCTGGGCAACGGAAGAGCGCGCCGGCGCGGCGCCGATGCGCGCTTACACTTTCTACGAGCCCTATGAGTACCAGCCGGGCTCGCCCGCGCGCGTGATCACGACGCCTGACAAGGACGACCTCGAGGCGCTGGTCGAAGACATCAAAAAGCTCAAACCCCAAGTCGACATCGTCGTGATGTCGATTCACTGGGGCCTGCACTACGTAAACCAGCCGCAGGACTATCAGACCATAGTCGCGCGCGCCGCGATCGAGGCCGGCGCCAACGTGATACTCGGCCATCACGCGCACCAGCCGCACGGCATCGAACTCTACAAGGGCGCGCTGATCTTTTACAGCATCGGCAACTTCGTATTTCACCGCCGCGGCGGCGGTCCCGCACCGTGCATGCCTGGCGAGAAGTATACCCACAAGCAGATCTACTCCCTGGATCCGGACCCCGGGGTACACCTGGACTATCGCCGTCACTGGCAGGAGAGCGGCATCCCGTATCTCACGTTCGACCGCTCGGGATTGCGCGAGGCAACCTACCTGCCGACGTTCCTCGATGAAGATGGGAAGCCCGCAATCCTGCAGCCCGACGACCCGCAGTTTGAGACATCACGCGTTTATCTCGAGTGGCTGGCGAAAGATCTCAAAGACGGAGTCAAGAACATCCCGGCGCGCGACGGGCAGTACGTGCTCTACGAACGGAAAGGTTGAGCGGACAAGCGAGCGGCGATATGAAGGGCGGTGCGATTGCAACGGGGTTTGTCGCGAAGTTCCCGTCCGGCTGTTATGCCCTGCTGTTAACACTGCAGGCGGACGCCGCGCAACGGCCCGCTCAGATCAGTTTCTGCAGCCGCAGGCTGGCTACGGCCTGCGCGTCGTAACCCAGCCAGTCGCGCAAAATCGTGGCAGTGTGCTCGCCGAGCTTGGGCGGCGGCGTGCGGTAGGTCGCGTTGCTGCCGTCGATGCCGATGCCGAGGCCGACCTGCGGCACGCGGCGTCCGCCACTGTCCGCTGTATACAACAAACCGCGCGCAATCAATTCCGGGTCCTGCGCGAGGTCTTCAACGCTGTTGACCGGCCCGGCCGGCACTTTCGCCTGCACAAAGAGCTGCAGCCATTCGTCGCGCGGCTTCGTTTTCAGGATCGACTGAATGTCGGCAACGATTTCCGCACGCGCCCCGCGCCGGTCCGCGTTGCTGGCGTGACGCGGATCCTCGCCTTTCTCCGCCTGCCCGACCGCCTGCCAGAACCGCTTCCAGATTGCGTCGTTGCCGAGACCCAGCGTCAGCGGCTTGTCCTGCGTGTCGAACGCCTGGTACACCGCGATCACGCTGTCTTTGGCGCCCGTGCGCTGCGGCACTTCGCCAGTGCCGAGGTAAGGCACGATGCGCGGCGACATGAAGCGCGTCATGCTGTCCACCATCGCGATGTCGATGTGATGGCCTTTGCCGGATTTGGCGCGCTCGAACAGGGCGGCGAGCGTTGCCATCGCGGCATCCATGCCGGAAATCAAATCGGCGGCAGGCGTGCCGACTTTTTGCGGCGGGCTGTCCGCCTCACCGGTCAGGTCCATCACGCTGCTATAGCCCTCGGCGATCAGGTCGTAACACGGAAAATCCTTGCGCGCGCCGGTAAGTCCGAAACCCGTCAGCGATACGAACACGAGATCGGGCCTGATCTTCTGCAGCGCCGCATAGTCGATGCCGAGTTTTTTCTGCACGCGCCCGACCAGGTTGACGATGACGACATCGGCCTTCTTGACGAGGTCGTGCAGAACCTTGCGCCCTGCTTCGCCGCTGTAGTCGAGCGTGATGCTTTCCTTGTTGCGGTTCACGGAGAGGAACCACAGCGATTCGCCCTCATGCCAGGGCGGCCCCCATGCACGGCAATCGTCGCCGCTGCCCGGCCGTTCGATCTTGATCACGCGCGCGCCCATGTCGGCGAGCAACATCGTTGCATATGGCCCGGCGATCGAAGTCGTCAAATCGATGACGGTCACCCCCGCCAGCAACGAAGCCGCGGGCGGCGATGCCGGAACCGGTAAAGCGTCTAGAGGCAGCATGAGTTCGCCTTTATCTGGTTCATGGATTCGGCAACATATTTATTACAACTCAATCTTGAACCGCAAAGGATTCACTTTAATACCCTCTTGAGGGGGTACGCAAAGGACGCGAAGGGAAACTTCATACTCCACTCACAATGCAATCGACACATGATGCCGACGCAGAATCCCGCGAGCAACAAATGTGATTTATATCGCACTGGAATTCCTTTGCGTCCTTCGCGTCCCTTGCGGTTCAATCTGTCGTAACCTTACACCGTGCGGTCGCGAATAGTGCGTCCGCCGTCGACCGTGACTATTGTGCCGCTTACGTACGAAGCGCGCGCGGAGGCCATGAACACGATCACATCCGCCAGTTCGTCGACCGTGGCGAGGCGGCCAAGCGGCGCGCTCTTGGTCAATTCGCGCCAGCGGCTGCTGTCGCCCAATTTCGTTTGCGCCAGATTTTCGATACGCGCACGCGAACGCTCGGTTTCAGTGGCGCCTGGATTCACGCCCAGCACGCGCACGCCGTAGTCGACGCTCTCACCGCCCAGCGCCCGTGAAAACGCCATCAGCGCGGCATTGCCCGCCGTGCCTGCTATGTATACCGGGGCCGGCCGCTCGCCCGCAGTGCCGATCACGTTGACGATGACGCCCTTTTTGCGTTCGCGCATGCGCGCGTAAATGGCACGCGTGAGGTTGATATAGCCGAACACTTTGAGGTCCCAGGCTTCGCGCCAGCGCTTCTCATCCACCGCCAGCAAATCGCCCTGCGGAATCGCGCCCGCGTTGTTGACCAGTATGTCGACGTCACCGCATGCGGCAACCAGGCTGTCGGCGCTTTCACTGCGCGACAGGTCGACGGGGTGACAGGTGATTTTGACTTTACTTTCTTTGGCAATCTTCGCGCGCGCTGCTTCGAGGTCCTCCGCTTTGCGCGATGCCAGGTGCACGTTGCAGCCTTCCAGCGCGAAATGCCGCGCCACCGCAAACCCGATTCCGCGCGACGCTCCCGTCACCAGCGCGGTCATGCCTTTTAATTCCAAATCCATGTCTCAATTCCCCATTTAATTCAAAAAATGAACCGCAAAGGATGCGAAGGCCGCAAAGGAAGGCGAAAGAAAACTCAAAATATGAAAGCTGGCGCTACATGAAGTTAATCATGTAATCCCGTATACCAGTTCAATTTACTCTTGGTTAGCTCTTTGCCGGTTTTCCTTCACGTCCTTTGCGTCCTTCGCGGTGAAAGATTTTTTGTTGCATTACTCGGTGACTATGCCCGCCGACTTGGCGATGCGCATGTTCTGTGCGACTTCGTTGCGGATGAAAGCGCCGAACTCCTCCGGCGTGCTGGTGCTCGGTTCGAGCCCCTGCTTGCGCAACGCGTCGCTCATTTCCGGTGTATTGACGATGGAGCCGATCACCGCGTTGAGGCGCGTAACGATTTCACGCGGCGTGCCCGCCGGCACCAGCATGCCGTACCAGCCCGAACGGTCAAAACCTTTGAGTCCGGATTCGTCGAGCGTCGGAATCGTGGGCATGATGACCCAGCGTTTGCCGATGCTGACGGCAAGCGGCCTTACTTTCCCAACCTGCATCATCGGTTGCGCGGCGGGGTAGCTCGCGAAGATCATATCGGCCTGGCCTACCGCGGTCGCGACGACCCCGTCGGATACGCCTTTGTACGGGATATGCACGAGCTTGATTTGCGCCATCGAACTGAAAAGCTCGGTGGTGATATGTGCCGAACTGCCGATGCCCGACGATGCGTAATTCAGCTTGCCGGGGTTTGCGCGGGCCAGCGCAATCAATTCCCTGGCCGAGCGCGCGGGCACTGAAGGATTGACGACAACCACCCACGGCCCCAGCACGATACGCGTCACGGGAACGAAATCGCGCTCGAGATCGTACGGCAGCTTGCGGCGTATGGCGGGCTGCGCGGCATCCGCCGCCGGCATCAGCAGCAACGCGTAGCCGTCGGGCGCCGACTTGGCGACAAATTCGGTGGCGATCGCGCCGCCGCTGCCGAGACGGTTTTCGATGACGACCGGCTGCCCGAGTATCGCGGAGAGCCTGGGAGCCAGCATGCGCGCCGTCACGTCGGAGGCGCCGCCCGCCGCAAAACCGACGATCACCTTGATGGGTTTAGCGGGATAGGCCGGCACCTGGGCGAGCATGGGCGAGGACGCCAGGCCAAGGCAGGTAGCGACGCCCAGACGCAATGACCATTGATTTCGGCGCATGCTACTACTTTCCCTTGGCATCCTGCTCATTGAAGAAATTCTGCGCGATGCGAAAGCTATCGAGCGCCGCGGGAATTCCGCAGTAGATTGCTGTCTGCATCAGCACTTCCTGCACGTCCTCGCGGCTGACGCCGACGTTCTGCGCCGCAACGAGATAGATCTTCACTTCCTCGGAACGGCCCATCGCCGTCAATACGCCGAGGTTGAGCAGCGCGCGCGTGCGGCGGTCGAGTCCCGGCCGGCTCCACAGCGTGCCCCAGACGTATTCGGCTATTAATTCCTGGAACGGCCGGTTGAAATCGGTGGTCGTCTTCGCCGCGGCGTCGACGTATTTGTCGCCCAGCACTTCGCGGCGCACTTTTTGTCCTTTTTCGTACAGTTCCTTGTTCACTTGCATCTCCTTGCTGTGGTTAATCGAATTGATGCGCGCGATGCACTACTCGGCCTGAATACCGACCGCCTTGATGACCTTGCCCCATTTGACGACTTCGCTGGCTATGTATTTACCGAACTCGGCGGAAGAATTGCCGAGCGGCTCAGCACCCAGTCCTGCGAAACGCTCTAACACGTCGGGTTCGCGCAGGATCGCGTTGATGGTCTGGTTCAGTTTGGCGACTATGGCCGGCGGCGTGCGCGCCGGCAGCAGCACGCCGTACCACAGACTGCTTTCGTAGCCGGGCACGCCGGATTCCGCGACAGTCGGCAAGTCCTGAATGGCGGGCGACCGTTTGGCGGTGGATATCGCAATCGCGCGCAGCCGTCCGGCTTTGACATGCGGCAGAGAGCTCGGCATCGGATCAAATACGAGCTGTACCTGGCCCGCTAGCAAAGCCGGCATGGCCTGCCCGCTGCCTTTGAACGGCACGTGGACGACATTGATGCCCGCCATGGATTTCAGCAGCTCCATCGCCATGTGGCTCGAGCTTCCGCTGCCCGATGACGAATAGTTCAGCTCGCCCGGCCGCGCCTTGGCGAGGGCAAGCAACTCCTTCAGCGTCGCCGCCTTTACGCCCGGATGCACGACGAGCAGTTGCGGCATCGAAACCGTTTGCGAGACCGGCGCGAAATCGCGCAGGGAATCGTAATCGAGTTTTTTGTACAGGCCCGGATTGATCGCCAGTATGCTGGTAGCGCCCGAGAGCAGCGTGTAGCCGTCGGGCGGCGCCTTGGCGACTATGCCGGCGGCGATCGTGCCGCTCGCACCCGCGCGGTTGTCGATGATCACCGGCTGGCCCAGGTGCTCGCTCAGTTTCTGGCCGATGATGCGCGATGTGATGTCGGACGCGCCGCCGGCCGTAAAGCCGACCACGTATCGGATCGGTTTGGCGGGATAGCCTTGCGCATGCGCGAGCGATGCGACCGCGCATGCAATAAAAATACAGGGCAATGACCAGTGAATATGCATGATTTCCTCAATGTCGCGTAGCGCAGGCGACTTGCCTGCATTCGCTATGCAGGCGAATCCCCTGCGCTCTCATTATTTTGCAATCCGTTTTCAAGGCGACGGCGCCGCCGCCAACCGCGCCAGCACCGCGGCATCGCCCGCTTTGGTTATGTTCCAGCAGTTTTCGATCAATTGCGAGATCGCGGCGGTCGGCAAGACAGGCGCGGCAAGACCGCGGAATTTCGTTTCGATGTCAGCGTCCGACATCGGGCGCTGCGTGCTGCCTACCGCGTAGTCTACATGATGATGCAGCGACTTTCCGTCGACGAACTCGATGACGACATCCGCTTCGTCGCCGCGTATCGCGGCATCCGCGGTGGCGACGACTTTTCCGCGCAGCGCAATGACTTCGGCGTCCGACACGCACGGCATCGCGTATTCCAGCTCCGTCATGCGGCCTTTGATCAATGCAGCCGCCGCGGAGTGATAGACGCTCAATTTCGCTTCAGAAGTCGTCGCCGGCGTTTTGCGTCCGCACAATTCGAGCACCAGCGGATTGACGCGCAAGGCAATGCGGCTGATGCCGATTATAGAAATTTCGTGCGCCGCTTTTAGCGTAATACAGCCGTCGATCACCGGGTGGATCACCACGCCGCACGGAAAAGGCTTGTACGTGTTCTGCGAAACCTCGAACGTCGTGCCGAGGCCGTCGGTGATCGCCGCGAGATTGGGCGCGTCGCCCAGCACGTTCGCGAACCCGCGCGGCGCCTCGATGGCCTGGTTGGAACTGGTAAAACCCTTATGCGCGAGCAAGGCCGCGCTCAACCCGTTCTGTGCCGCGCGTCCACCGTGGAGATTCTTGCACATCGTGCCGAACATCTCGCGCAGGCCCGCCGCTTGCGTCGCCGCGATGCCGAGTGCCCATGTCATGCGCTGCTCATCGAGCCCCAGCAATTTGCCGGCGGCCGCGGCGGCGCCGAATGTGCCGGCCGTGCCGGTAATGTGCCAGCCACGCGCGTAGTGCCACGGATAAACCACAAGACCCACGCGGCACGCCACTTCGATGCCGAGCAGGAATGCATGCAGAAAATCGCGGCCTGAAACCGGCGTGCGCTCCGCCAGCGCCAGCACCGCCGGACCGACCACGCCGCCCGCGTGTATCACCGTCTTCAGATGAGTGTCGCTGAAACCGAGCGCGTCGCCGCTGATGCCGTTCATCAATGCGGCAAGCAGAATATCGACCCGCTCCTTCCTGCCGATGATGCCCGCCTCGCGAGGGCCTGAAAATTCGTTGAACGTCGCCAGCGCGCATTCAAGCGCTTCGTGCCGGCTGCCGCCGAGCGAGCAGCCTATCCAGTGCAGCAGCGCACGCTGCGCCTCGTGGACGACCGTGTCCGGTATATCGCCGGGCCGCGACTCGACGATAAATCGCGCCAGCGTGCGCGTTACCTGCGCTGTTTCGTTCGCTACTTGGCTCATGGCAGAGGGAAAATGTTTACGATTTCTTGGGTGCTTACGGCGCGCGCGGGACTGCACAGCGCGGGTAATGCGGAAGTTTTATTTGCCCGGATTGTAACCCGCCTCCGTCTGGAGCGCGCACCCGGAAAATGGTAATATTCGCTCCCCGTAAGCAGCATGTCTCACGCGGGTCGTTAGCTCAGCGGTAGAGCACTGCCTTCACACGGCAGGGGCCACTGGTTCGATCCCAGTACGACCCACCATTCAAGCAGCCGTTGCCTATCAGCGCGCCCCAACAGGCCGGCGGGACTATCCGGCTCATTCATTTTTTGCATCCTGCCGGCGCGAAATTTCCTGCGTCGGCTACTCAGCGCTTATTCCCGCGTCCTTGACAACCTTGTCCCACTTTATGATTTCGGTCCGAATGTATTGCGTAAACTGTTCAGGCGTCGTGATCACGGTGTCCGCTCCCAGCGCCAGGAATTTCTGCCGAATCTCGGCAGTTTTAAGAATTTTCACGATTTCGGCGTTAAGTCGCACCACGATGTCTTTGGGCGCATGCGCCGGTAACAGCGCGCCGTACCATATCGTGCTTTCATAACCCGGCAAGCCGCCCTCCGCGATAGTCGGCACTTCCGGAAGGCTCTGCGAGCGGCGTGCTGAAGTAACGCCCAGCGCCCGCAGCCTGCCGGATTTGACCTGTGGCATGGCGGATGCGATCGTGGAAAAAAATATCGCCACTTGGCCGCTGGCGACATCCACCATCGCGGGGCCGCCGCCTTTATACGGAATGTGCGTCATCTTGACTCCCGCCATGTAGTTGAACAGTTCCGCCGTAAAGTGATTCGAGCTGCCAACGCCCCCGGACGCGTATGTAAGCTTGCCGCGCTCCGCTTTCGCCAGCGCGATCAGTTCGGCCACGGATGCGGCCGGCAGACTGGGCGTGACCACGAGCAGGTTGGGCATGGAAACGATCTGGGCAACCGGCGTAAAGTCCTTGGCGGTGTCGTAGGGAAGATTCTTATAAAGACTGGGATTCACGGCCAGCGTGCTGGTTGCGGCAACGAACAATGTATAACCGTCGGCCGGCGATCTCGCGACCAGTCCTGCCGCTGCCGACCCCGCCGCCGCCGGCCGGTTGTCGACGACGATGGGCTGCCCGAGGACTTCACTCAGCCGCAGCCCGACAATGCGCGCGATCACGTCGGTGCCGCCGCCTGCGCTGTATCCGACGATCAACCGAATCGGCTTGTTCGGATAGTTCTGCGCCGCGGCAGAAGCCGCGCCGCTCAATGCGCAAGCAAGCGTCAATCCGCGCAGCAAAGGCGGGTATTCCGTCATAGCGCGGTCAAGCAACCAATGGGAAGTGAGGGCCATCCTACGGGTCGATTTTCAGATTGATCGCTTTCACTACGCGTCCCCAACGCTCGGTTTCACTCTTGATGAATGCCGCGAAGTCCTCGACCGAATTGCCGCCCGGATCTACCCCCTGCGCGGCGAACGTTTCAATGGTGTCGCGCTGCTTCAGGACGGCGGCGATCTCTTCATTCAGCTTGACCACGATGGCCCGCGGCGTTTTCACCGGCGCGAACAAACCGTACCATGACCTGACTTCGTAACCGGGATAGCCGGACTCCGCGACTGTAGGCAATTCCGGAACGATCGGCGAGCGGCCCGGACTGGTGACCGCCAGCGCTCTCAGCTTGCCGGACTTGATATGCGGCAGCGTCGGCGCCATCGACATGATGCCCAGCTGAATTTGCCCGGAAACCAGATCGATCAGCACCAGTCCGTTTCCCTTGTACGGGATATGGGTCATCTGCACACCTGCGTCGAGTTTGAACAGTTCGGTGCCCAGATGATTGGGCCCGCCGTTTCCGGACGACCCATAGTTGAGCTCGCCGGGCCTGCGCTTCGCCAGCGCGACGAGTTCCGCTATGGACTTCACCGGCAGGGCCGAGGGAACCACCACGATATGCGGCTGCGAACCCAGCACCGTTATCGGCACGAAGTCACCTGGACTGTACGGCAGCTTAGTAATGAACGGCAGGACCGCGATATTCGTCGCCGACGCCTGCAATAGTGTATAGCCGTCAGGGGCCGCCGACGCCACGGCCTGCGTTCCGGTAATGCCCGAGCCGCCCGTTCTGTTTTCAACGACGACGGATTTGCCGAGTGAATTGGTCAGCCGCTGCATCACGATTCGCGTGACGACATCCCCGCCGCCGCCGGCCGCGAAAGGAACGACAACACGGACCACTCTGCTCGGATAATCCTGGGATAGCGCCGAAGCGGCATACAAGACGCCGCCGAGAATAATGCTGACCCGTTTCCCGGCTTCGAAGTTCATTGCTCCTCCTGTGGTCGTCGTGGATGCTCGCGCCGGGGTCTGACTACCTGGTTTGCGAGCTGCTGATTTCCCGGGACGACCGGATTATTTTTGGATAGCGAATTATCCGCAACCCGCCTGGAGCTGCGAATAATATTTACCGCCAGCGAAACTCACACGGTTTGCGCTTGGAGTCTACAAGCCAATTTCCAATCCGACAATATCGGATATCCGTGCCGCTCACGTCTTTTCGAAGGAAGAAGCGAAATCGCCATCATTTTATTGACGAAATACGGCATGGTATTTATCATGAAATAGAATTTTGTTCCGAATATTGGAACAACAAAAATAAAACCGGCAAAGCCTCAGCATGCCGTCCCCAAATTCTTTTTTTGTCATCCAGAGAGATATCCATGACGGATACGACCATCGCGCGCATCGCTGATTTCGCGACCACCCTGCAATTTTCAGACATACCCGCGCACGTTGCGCATGACTGCAAGCGGCGCTTGATAGACAGCTTCGCCTGCGGCCTTGCCGCCTATCATGAGCTGCCTTGCGGCATTGCGCGCAGCGTTGCGCAGCGGGTTAAGGTGCCGGAAGGCGCGTATATCCTGGGTACCGCCGTCAGGACCTTGCCGGAACTCGCGGCCTTTGCGAACGGCGTGATGGTGCGTTACCTGGACGGCAACGACGCATTTCCCGGCGGCGGCGGGCATCCCAGCGACATGATCTCCGCCTTGCTTGCCGCGGCGAACATCAAAAAGAGCAGCGGTAAGGATGTCATGACCGCCATGACCCTCGCCTACGAAGTTTTTTTCAATTTCCGCCAGGCCGCGTGCATGCGCGACCACGGCATGGACCATGTCTTCTACACGGCGGTCGGCAGCGCGGTCGGCGCTGCGCGCCTGATGTCTCTCGACCGCGAACAAATGACGAACGCGATCTCCCTGGGGATTACGCCCAATATCGCGCTGCACGCCACCAGACGCGGCCATCTTTCGATGTGGAAAGCATCTGCAGCCGGCAACGCGGCGCGCAACGGCATGTTCGCCGCCGTCCTCGCCAGCCAGGGCATGACCGGCCCCGATCATGTGATCGAAGGCTCGCACGGATTGCGCGAGCTCGTGCCCGAATTCGACTATCCTCCGCTGCCCGGCCAGGGGCGGCCGTTCCGGCTGCCCGAAGCGCAGATGAAGTATTTCCTGTCGGAGTCACATTCGCATGCGCCCATCACTGCGGCGCTGGAGCTGCACCGCCAGGTCAAGGCGGAGGACATCAAGAACATCACGATTTATACCTACTGGTTTGCCTGGAGCGAGATCGGCAGCGAACGGGAAAAATGGCGGCCCACCACGCGTGAGACCGCCGATCACAGCCTGCCCTACATCGTGTCCGCAGTGCTGCTGGACGGCCGCTTTGGCGACGAGATTTTCTCGGACGAGCGGATACAGGATGAACGGATCCACCAGCTTTCCGACAAGATCGAGATCAAAGAGGACCCGGAGCTGTCCAAACAATTCCCGGACAAATATCCATGCCGCATGGAGATAACCACCAAAAGCGGCAAGACCCTGACCGCAAATGTCGAGCATCCGCGCGGTCATTACAAGAACCCGATGACGGACGAAGAAGTCAGCGAAAAATTCCGCATGCTCGCTGGCCGCGTGTTACCCAAAAAACAAGTCGAGCAGGCGCTTGCCTGGCTGTGGAAATTCGAAGAAGCGTCCGATCTCGATCCGTTCTTCGAAATGGTGAATATCGGCCGAAAATAACGGGAAGGGCGTGTCGGCCTGATACTTTCGTCGCGCCTTATTGTCGGGTCACAAGACCCTGCTTACTCGATTTCGATCTTCTTCTCGCGCGCGACTTTGCGCCAGCGCGCGCTGTCAGCCCGCATGAATGCGCGCAGGGCGTCAGGCGGCGCATAGTCGACTTCGATGCCGATCGCCCGTCCGCGCTCGACGAATTCCGCGGAGCGTACGATTTCCTCAATCGCCTGGCGCAGCACCTCGCGCGTGCGCTCGGGCAGGCCGCGCGGCGCGTGTATGCTGACCCAGTTGCCGATCTCGAAGCCGGCCATGCCCTGCTCGATAAACGTCGGCGTGTCGGGCAGCAACTGCAGCCGCTTCTCGCTGCCGACTCCCAATACCTTGATCCTGCCTCCCGCCACATGCTGCGCGGCAGAAAACGACGCGGCCAGCGTAAGATCGACCTGCCCTCCCAGCACTGCCGTGATCGCCGGCCCGCCGCCCTGAAACGGCACCACCAGAAATTGCGTGCCGGTCGCAGATTCGAATGAGCCCAGAAACATATCCGCTATGCCGTAGCTGCCAACGGTGATTTTTCCCGGCTGCTGCTTGGCCAGGGCGATGGCGCCCTGGATATCGTTGGCGGGAAACGCCGTCTTCGCCGCGACGACAAAATACGTGCGCCCGACAAATGCGAGCGGCTCCAGGTCTTTTTCGACATCGTACGGCAATGTCTTATAGATATTCGGATTGATGGTCAGCGGCTCGGAGGTCGTGAATTCCAGCGTGTAACCATCGGGCGCGGACTTGGCGACGAACTGGGTGCCGACTATCGCGTTGGCGCCGCCGCGGTTCTCGACCACCACGCCGACGCCCAGTTTCTTCGATAACCGGTCGCCAAAAATCCGCGCCGCCACGTCGGTCGTGGCACCCGCCGGCCACGGCACCACCAGGCGAATCGCGCGTTCGGGAAATTCCGCCCACGTTTGCAGGGCAAATGTCGCCAGCAACATGGCCAGCAGCGCATTCAGGTGACGTCGAAGTCCCGCGCATCGTTGCATTTTCATTTTGAGGCGTTCCTTTGCATTCCAATTCATCAAGCTGCCGGTACGGCGGCACGGCGGTCCATTGCGCAACGCTCAATCCAGCTTGATGCCTGCCTGCTGGATGATTTTGGTCCACCGCGCGATTTCGTCACGCACGAAACGGCCGAACTCCGCCGGCGTGTCGCCGACCGGCTTGGCGCCCTCGTTGACCATGCGCTCGCGGATTTCCGGCACGGCAAGCGCCTTGGCGACCTCCGATCTCAGCTGGTCGACAATAGCGGGCGGCGTGCCCGCCGGAGCGAACAAGCCAAACCAGCCGATGACTTCGTAATCCCTGAAGCCGGATTCAATCACCGTCGGCACATTCGGCAGCATGGGCGAGCGCTCACGCGTCGATACTGCGAGCGCCTTCAGGCGGCCGCTGCGGATAGTCGGCATCACCGTCTCTATGGTCGAAAACATCAACGCCGCTTCGCCGCCGATCACGGCGATGACCGCGGGGGGCGAGCCTTTGTACGGCAGCTGCACCAGGTCCGTCTTCGTGACCTCGCCAAACAGCGCGCCCGCGAGGTGAATCGCGCTGCCCTGGCCTGCGGTGGAATAGCGCAGTTCGCCCGGTTTGCTTTTCGCAAGCTTGACGAGCTCCTGCACGTTTTTGACCGGCAGCGACGGATGGACGACGATCACGTGCGGCACGCTCACGACCATGGTGACCGGCGCCAGATCCTTGATCGAATCGTAGCGCAGCTTCGGATAAAGCGCCGGATTGACGGAGAATGAAGAAGAAGTCATCAGGAACGTATAGCCATCGGCGGGCGCTTTCGCGACGTATTCCGTGCCTATGGTCGAGCCAGCGCCCGGCCGGTTATCGACGATGAACTGCTGCCCCTGCGTCTCGGACAATCGCTGCGAAAGCAGGCGCGCGAAAAAATCCGTGCCACCGCCCGCCGCGAAAGGCGTCACGATGCGCACCGGCTTCTCCGGCCATTTCTGCGCCCCCGCCTCGTTTATTCCAATGAGACCGGGCAACGCCACCGCAATTACCGCCAGCATACGGACGCGGACCATCCCGACCTGCCGAAGAACACGCCCTTGCGCGCAATTTACATTTTTCACTTTGCCTCCCATCTTGTTTAAGACGATCGCCCCGATTGACGCGAGTGGCGCGACCCTTCACTTCCGTTGGCGAATTCCGTGCCCGTCCCGGTTCGCGGCGCCACGCCGCCCCCGCCCTGCTTCATGCACCAGGATCAAGCCCGCTGGTTGCTTTGCGCGTCATGCCGGAGCACGCGCGGCAGCCGGTGTTGCTAGGCTGGCCGCACTTCCATGGCGGCGCCGCGATGCGCGAACGCCGCGTCGTGGCGCTTTTCCTGCTCGTAATAATTTTCGCGAAAGCGCTGATAGGTGTCGGCGTGCGCAGCGATGCCCGCGGGGGTGAGTTCGCCGGCCGGCGCGGACAGGTGATCGAAATAGCCAAAATTGTCGACGCCGCGCACCAGCAGCGCCGACAAGCGCGATGCGCACGTCGGACGCACATGCGTGGGAATATAGCTGATGCCCAGACCAACGCGCCGGTGCGAGGCGAGGTTGGGCGCCGACCGGTGCAGGCACATGGTGTGATGCAATGACACCTCGCCGGCCTTCAACTCCATTGCCACTGCCCCGCTGTCGTCCACCGGTTCGACTATCACCTGGCCGGCGCCATTGATGCTGTTCGGCAGTCGCGCCGCGGAGTGATGGTACTGCCGCGGCGCGCCGTGCGCGGATACGACGTCCATGCACCCGGCCTCGCGGCTCGCATCGGACAGCGCGACCCACGCGGTAACGTGCTCAAGCGGGTCGAGGCCGAAATAAGTGGCGTCCTGATGCCACGCGGTGAAAGCCGGTGTGCCCGGGTCCTTGATGAAATAGGTGGCCCAGAACACCAGGATGTTAGGCCCCAGCACGTCCTCGACGATATCCAGAATGCGCGAATGGCGGACCAGCGCGTCGACGGCCGGGGAGTATACGTAAGCGCCACCGCGCCACTTCATTTCATTTTGCGGCAGGGGCGCGCCGAGACGGGACTCGATTCTTTGCAAATCCGCCAATCCGCTGGCCGCCTCCGCCGGCGTCAGCGCCGGCAGCGGAAACAGAAAGCCGTCGCGCCGATAATTTTCAACCTGTGTTTTGCCCAGAACCTTCATGGTTTCACCCTGCCCCGCCGACATCGTGACAAAAGAGTTACGATACCGCTTTTACAATGAAGAATCCATACGGATTGATGGAAAGAAAATTCACCATGCAAAAACTCGCGAACAAAGCTGCGATCGTCACCGGGGCATCCAATCCCAAAGGCATCGGCAGCGCGATCGCACGCCGTCTTGCGGGCGAAGGAGCAAATCTGCTGCTCGTGGCGGAAG
>CAMBSS010000036.1 GCA_945870465.1 Bordetella parapertussis
CTCCCTAAAAGTATTGCAAGGTATTACCTTACCATACTAATGTGCTGCATGGCCACCCAGCCTGCTAGACCGGACAAAAGATGATCACGGGATGGGTATGAGCTTTGCAGGGAATAAGCCGGCTGAATCATTGCCCTGCTATCCCGTCAGCGGTGCCCGGATGCAGGGCGACGCCGCGTGTTTCACCAAAATATATCGAATAGGGCTGCATGTGTTTTCTTGCAAAAGAAACCATGCTCTGGCTCGATAAGCGTATGGTCCACTTGCCGCAGCTTTGGCTTCCGCGTCCATAAAACCGCGGGCTTCTTCTTCGGTGCCACCGGCACCCGCTCCCGGGGTTTGCCCCCCCGTGATACTTGGCACCGCAGACCCAGAACAAGTCAGCTTGCGCTTTACCCGCTGATGCTGTGGGCTTGGCGCTGACCTCACGCCACAGTTGCCAGGCGCCCCCGCGCGAACGGGGGGCTTTCTTTGCGGGTGATTGATGACGGCGGCAGAACTGAGCGTAGCGCCGGGCGCAGTGATCCAGTGTCGGACCCAGGCGCAGATAGGCCGGGTGCCAGGCGCTCAGGCCGTCCTCGTCGAAGGGGGCGGAATGCTTACGTGAAAGCGCGCACGACGAGCGACCCGCCGCTCAATATCAGCAGAGTGCCTATCACCTGCAGCAGGCGCCGGCGCGACAGGTTGACGTGCATGTGGTGGCCTATCCATAGGCCGGCAAGCATGGGCAGCGCGAGAACCGCGGCGGAAGTGAGTATCCCGTCCTGTGCGAAGAGCCCCGCGAACGCGAACAAGGTAATGCGCGTGCCCGTGGTGATGATAAATACCACTGACATAGTTGCGCGCACTTGCGCCGGGTCGAGGCCGCGCGCGCCGAGATAAATCACGTACATGGGCCCGGCGGCGCCAAACAACGCCGAGATCACGCCGCCGAAAGCGCCCACCGGCAGCGCCCACAGGCGGCGCAGCCTGAGAGTCGGTTCGCGTCCGCTCGCAGCATAGGCGCCGTAGCCGAGCACGAACACGCCAAGTGCAGTCAGGATTAGTTCGCCCGGTAAGCTGACGAGCAGGAACACGCCCGCCGCAATGCCCGCCAGCATGGACGGCGCCAGCCACGCGAGTTCGCGCTTGTCGATGGTGGCGTGAAACTTGAAGCCGGTGCGCAAGGCGGCGCCGAAATCGAGCAGCACGAACATCGGGATCACGAACTTGAGTGGCAGCAGGTGCGCGAGCAGCGGCACCGCGAGAATGGTCGAACCGAATCCGGTCAGGCCGAAGACTATGAAAGCGCCGGCGACGACCAGCGAGGCGATGACGAGCGTTTCAGGAGGCAACGGCATATGGTTTGTATTTTTTTTCGAGTATAGCGCTTGACAGGTAAAATGCGGCTTTGCCACGGCGCGCTGCAACCAATTCTGCGCGCCGAGTTCCAATCTTCATCCTTCATCCTTCATCCTTCATCCTTCATCCTTCATTATTCACTCCTCATGTCCAAACTCATCCTCATCCGCCACGGCGAAACCGTGTGGAACCGCGAACGCCGTATGCAGGGCCACTCCGACAGCCCGCTGTCGGACACCGGCGTGCGCCAAGCGCAGCTGCTTGCACAGCGCCTGAAGCAAATGACATTCGGTTCGCTTTATTGCAGCGATTCGGGACGCGCCCATCACACCGCGCGCAGCGTCGCCGAGGTGACGGGCCATCAACTGATTGTCGAGCCGCGCCTGCGCGAACGCAATTTCGGCGTGTTCGAAGGGCTCACCGGACCGGAAATGCAGGCGCAGCATCCCGAGGCCTATACGCGCTTCAAGAGCCGCGACCCTGATTACGCAGTGCCTGGCGGCGAGAGCGCGACTGTATTTCGCGACCGCGCGCTGGCCTGCCTGACCGAAATCGCCGGGCGCCATGCCGATGAACTGGTCGTCGTCGTCACGCACGGGTTGGTGTGCGATGTCGCCTACCGCGCGGCGAACGGCATCGACCTGATGGCGCCGCGCGACTTCGATCTCGTCAACGCGGGACTCAACCGGTTTCGCTTCGAAGGCGGCGCGTGGCATGCCGAAGTGTGGGGCGACGCGAGCCACCTCGACGCCGGCCTCACCACAGTGACCTGATGGGGGGCGGCGCCTGCATGCAGGTGGACTGATGGCTGCCGCGCGCGCAATCACCGTGCTGGTCCATGGCCTGTGGGTGCATGGCGTGCTGATGGAGCTGCAGCGCCACTATCTGGCGCGCATGGGTTTCGAAGCGGTGTGCTACTCCTATCCGTCAGTGCGGCTGACGCTTACCGAAAACGCGCACCGCCTAGCGCAGTTCGCGCGCGCGCAGACCGCTCCCGTCATCCACTGGGTCGGCCACAGCCTCGGCGGCCTCGTCATCCTGCGCATGCTCGAGCGCGAAACTGGGCTGCCGCCGGGGCGCGTGGTCTTGCTCGGCGCCCCATACGGCGGCAGTCATTCCGGGGCCGCGCTTGCCGGCAATGCGCTGGGCGCGCGCATGGTTGGCCGCAGCATCCGCGAGTGGCTGGAAATTAAAAAGCCGACGCTCTTTCCCGGGCGCGAGATTGGTGTCATCGCCGGCACGCTGAGAATGGGCCTGGGACGCGTCGTCGCGCCCGATCTGCCGGTGCCCAACGATGGCGCAGTGACGGTCGCCGAAACGCGGCTCGCCGCTGCGGCAGACCACATCGAGTTGCGGGTTTCCCACACCGGTATGGTGCTGTCGCACCCCGTCGCGCGGCAGGTCGGCGCTTTCCTGCGTGATGGCAGATTCGAGCGCGGCTGATATGAAGGCTCTCGCTCTTATATCGCTGATTGCTGCGGCACTCGTCGCCGGGTGCAGCAATTTTGGCTACTACCTGCAGTCGATCGAAGGGCAGTTCGGTCTGCTGCAGAATCGCCAGACCATCGCGCAGATGCTGGCCGACCCGGCGACACCGCCCGATCTCAAGGGCCGGCTCGAGCGCGCGTTGACGATACGCGACTTCGCCAGCAATGAGCTGAAGCTGCCCGAGAACGAAAGTTACCGCAGTTACACCGATCTGCAGCGCCCGTACGTGGTATGGAACGTGTTTGCCACCGCTGAATTCTCGATCAAGCCCGAGCAATGGTGTTTCCCGATCGTCGGCTGCGTCGGTTACCGCGGCTATTTTAAAAAGGCGAGCGCAGAGGAGTTTGCCCGGGAATTGCAGGCGCAGGGGCTGGATGTATTTGTCGGCGAGGTGCCGGCGTATTCGACGCTCGGCTGGTTCAGCGATCCGGTACTCAATACTTTTATCCGTTACCCCGACCAGGAGTACGCGCGCCTGATTTTTCACGAGCTTGCCCACCAGGTGGCGTATGCCAGCAACGACACCGAATTCAACGAGTCGTTTGCCGTCGCGGTCGAAACCGAAGGCGTCACGCGCTGGATAGCGCGTTTCGGCGACGAGAAGTTGCGTGAGAATTTCTTGCGCTCCCAGCAGCGGCGCGTGCAGTTCGCGGCATTGGTGCTCAAGCACCGCCGCGATCTCGGTGCGCTGTATCTCACCCGGCTCGCACCCGCCGCGATGCGCGAGCGCAAGGCCGCCATCTTTACCGCGCTGAAAGAGGATTACCAGCAGTTGAAAAAAACCGAGTGGGGCGGCTATGCCGGCTACGACCGTTTTCTCGACGATCCCAACAACGCCAAGCTCGCATCGATTTCGATCTATAGCACACTGGTGCCGCAGTTTCAGCAGATGATTGCCAGGCACAACGGCGACCTCGCCGCGTTTTACGCCGAGGTCAGGGAACTCGCCGCGCTCGACAAAGACAAGCGCGCATTACGGATGGGAATCCCGGTCCCGGAACGCGCAGATTTGTAGACCCCATCTCAAAAATACAACACAGACAAGCAATCGCCGATAAATTCTTTTTAATACCCCCTTGAGGGGTTCGCCGATTGACGCCGATATAAATCCGGACCTTTCCCCGAATCAAGGCCAAATCCCTTGAGCTGATCTGCGTTGATCCGCGTTCATCGGCGGTTCCAAACTGTTTGTGAGTCAGCTTCTGGTTGTTTTCAAGGGGCGGGAGCCGCCCCGGTATGCGCAATCGGGAGCGCCCGTGCGGTACAATGCGGCGCGCCAAGCCAATAATCCATGCCCCGATCCCGCCCCGAAGACCTGCAACGCCGCCTTGCCAATATTCCGCGCCCGACTTATCCCGATGAGTTGCCGGTGGTGGCGAGACGCGACGAGATCGCGCGCGCTATCGAGGCCAACCAGGTCGTCATCGTGTGCGGCGAGACCGGGTCGGGCAAGACCACGCAACTGCCGAAAATCTGTCTCGACATCAAGCGCGGCGTCAATGGACTGATCGGCCACACCCAGCCGCGGCGCATTGCCGCGCGCACGGTCGCGTCGCGCATCGCGCAGGAGCTGAAAAGCCCGCTTGGCCAAGTGGTCGGCTACAAGATCCGTTTTTCCGACCGTGTCTCGGCGGATACTTATATCAAGCTGATGACAGACGGCATCCTGCTGGCTGAAACGCAGGGTGACCGCCTGTTAAGGGCATACGACACGCTGATCATCGACGAAGCGCACGAGCGCAGCCTCAACATCGACTTTCTGCTCGGCTATCTGAAGCAGATACTGCCACAGCGTCCGGACCTCAAAGTGATCGTCACTTCCGCGACGATAGACGCCGACCGCTTTGCCCGGCACTTCGCCAATGGCGACAAGCTAGCACCGGTGATCGAAGTATCGGGACGCATGTATCCGGTCGAGCTGCGCTACCGGCCGCTCAAGTCCAAAGACGAGGACGAAGAAGGCCAGGACATGGAAGATGCCATCGTTGACGCGGTGGACGATTTGGCGCGCGCGGGACCCGGCGACATACTGGTATTTCTGCCGGGCGAGCGCGAGATCCGCGAGACGGCCGAACTGCTGCGCAAGCACCATCCCAAGGGCGCGGAAATCCTGCCGCTATATGCGCGGTTGTCGTTCGAGGAGCAGGACCGTGTGTTCAGGGAGCATGGCGCGCGCCGCATCGTGCTGGCAACCAATGTCGCGGAAACTTCGCTGACAGTGCCGGGCATACGCTACGTGATCGACTCCGGCCTCGCGCGCGTCAACCGCTATAGCTACCGCAACAAGGTCGAGCAACTGCAGGTCGAGAAGATTTCGCGGGCCTCGGCCAATCAGCGCGCCGGCCGCTGCGGGCGTGTGGCGGCAGGCATCTGCGTGCGGCTCTACGCGGAAGACGACTACGCCGCGCGTTCAGAGTTCACCGATCCGGAAGTGCTGCGCACCTCGTTGGCGGCGGTGATTCTGCGCATGAAGTCGCTGAAGATAGGCGAGGTCGAGCGCTTTCCTTTCCTCGAAGCGCCGAACTCGCGCATGATCGCCGACGGCTATCAATTGCTCGCGGAGCTCGGCGCCGTGGACGAGCAGAACGCGTTGACCGACGTGGGCTGGCAGCTCGCGAAGTTTCCGATCGACCCGCGCGTTGCCCGCATGATATTGGCGGCGAAGCAGCAGAATTGCCTGTCCGAAATCCTCATCATCGCTTCCGCGCTGTCGGTGCAGGACCCACGCGAGCGGCCGTTCGAACGCTCCGAAGCGGCGGATAAAGCGCACGAGCGCTTTGCGGACGATCGTTCGGACTTCATGGCCTACCTCAAGCTGTGGGAGTTTTTCAGCGAGGCGGTGAAGCACAAGAAATCGAACCGCAAGCTGATCGACGAGCTACATGCACTGTTTCTCTCGCACCGCAGGCTGCGCGAATGGCGCGACATTCACGGTCAGTTGCACTCGCTGGTCGGCGAACTGAAGATGAATGTCAATGGTACGGCGGCGACTTACGAACAGATCCACCGCGCACTGCTCGCGGGCCTGCTTGGCAATATTGGTTTCAAGGGCGAGGAGGGCGATGAGTATCTCGGCGCCCGCGGCATCAGATTCGCGATCTTCCCCGGCTCGGTACTGCGCAAGGCCAAACCCAAGTGGATAGTCGCCGCCGAGGTCACTGAGACGACGCGTCTTTACGCGCGCTGTGTCGCGAAGATAGAGCCTGAGTGGTTGGAGGCCATGTCCGGCCACCTCGTGAAAAAGCACTACTTCGACCCGCATTGGGAGAAGGAGCGCGCGATGGTGACGGCTTTCGAGCGCGTCACGCTTTATGGCCTGACCATAGTCGCCAAGCGGCGCGTGCATTACGGGCCGCTCAACCCGGCGGAAGCTCGCGGGATTTTCATCCGCCAGGGCCTGACCGCCGGCAACTTCGAGACGCGCGCGCCGTTTTTCGCGCACAACCAGCGGTTGGTGAAGGAAGTGCAGGACCTGGAACACAAGGCGCGCCGCCGCGACGTGCTGGTCGATGAAGAGACGATATTCCGTTTTTACGATGCGCTGATACCGGCCGACATCTATAACGGCGCCGGTTTCGACAAGTGGCGTAGCGACACCGAACAGGCCAATCCGAAATTACTGTTCATGACTCGCGAATATTTGATGCGCCAGAACGCGGCGGGCGTCACCGAGGAGCAGTTCCCGGAACAGCTGACCGTGGACGGCATCCAGTTCAGGCTGCGTTATCGCTTCGAGCCTGCCCATGCGCTCGACGGTGTGACCGTCACCGTTCCTTTGGCACTGCTGAATCAGCTGACCATCGCGCATTTCGACTGGCTGGTGCCCGGGCTCATCCGCGAGAAAATCGGCGCTTACTTCAAGGCGCTGCCGAAAGCCATCCGCAAGCAGTTGCTGCCGCTGCAGGACCAGGTGACGCGGTTTCTCGAAGAGCAGGAGAGCGGCAGCGGGTCCAGCGCTTCGCTCGCGGCGGCGCTCGCGCACTACGTCAAGATGCGCAGCGGCGAAATCATCTCCGCTGATATATGGGATGACGCCGATATTCCCGTTCATTTGCGCATGAACTATCGCGTTATCGATGATGCCGGCCGCGAGCTCGCGACGGGGCGCGACCTTGCCGCGCTCAAGGCGCAGCTCGGTCAGGCAGCGCAACTCACGTTTGCCAAGGCTGAGCCCGGCATCGAGCGCGCGGGTCTGACGTCGTGGGATTGCGGCGACGTGCCTGCGCAGATTTCTTTCGAGCGCACCGGGCGCAAGCTCACCGGCTATCCCGCGCTGGTCGATGACGGCGACAGCGTGGCGATTCGTCTCTTCGATACCCGCGAAGCCGCGGACGCATCGATGCGCGCAGGCATCTGTCGCTTGCTGCGCCTCGAGCTCAAAGAGCAGATGAAGCAACTCGACAAGACGTTGCCGGGACTGACGCAGGCAGTCATGCAGTTGCGCGGCATCGCCAACGCGGACGATCTGAAAGCCGACCTCGTGACGGCGATTTGCGACCGCGCGTTCATCGGCGACGACGAATTGCCGCGCAACGAATCCGCATATGCGGCGCAAAAGCAGCGTGCCCGCACCCGCCTGCCGGCGGTGCGGGAGGCCGCATGCCGCATGTTTGCGGCAATCGCCGAAGAACACCATCGCGCCAGCCTGCGGCTGGGCAGCACGCCGTCAGCTCTCAATCGTGTCGCCGCCGATATCCGCGCGCAACTGCAGCGGCTGGTCTACAAGGGGTTCTTCAGCGCGACGCCGTGGGAGCAGCTCCAGCATCTGCCGCGTTATCTCAAGGCGATGGTGGTGCGTCTCGATAAATATGCGGGCAATCCGGAGCGCGACGAGAAACACGCCGTGGAGATCGCCGCACTCTGGAAGCTTTGCCAGGAACGCAGTGACAAACTGCACAAGGCGGGCGGCTTGGAGCCTGCGCTCGAAGACTTCCGCTGGCAGATCGAGGAATTGCGCGTGTCGCTGTTCGCGCAGGAGCTGAGGACGCCTTTTCCGGTTTCCATCAAGCGCCTGAAGAAGATATGGGAATCGCTCGTGCGCTAGTGGTTCGGCGTCTGGGTGATTTTCTCGGTGTAGGCGATGGCCATGGCCGACGCGAGAAACGATAGGTGGGTGATGGTCTGCCACAGCAGTGTTTTCTCGTCGTAGTTCTGCGCGTTGATGAAGGTCTTCAGCAGGTGGATGGACGAAATGCCGATGATGGCGGTGGCGAGCTGTACCTTAAGCACCCCGGCGTTGACGTGCGACAGCCACTAGGCCGAGCACGACCAGCATGATTTCAGCCGCGGAGACTCCCTTGGTGGCGGTGATCTGCAGCAGGTGCACCAGCTCGCCCCGGAACTGCCAGACGTAGACGCCCTGAGCGACGATGAGGCGGATATAGAGCGGCGCCTGCAGCCAGCGGCTCATGAATATCCAGCGTGGCAGCGGACGCAGAACGGCGGCCACTTTTTCTGGCGTTTGTGGCGTCATGGCAGTGGTCCTGAATGCTGCAACGGCGCAGATTGCCGTCGAAATTCGTTACGATTGCCGCCATGTGCGCGATGTGGCGTACACGGTGCAACGGCTGACTGCGGTATTATTCTTTGTTGGCGCAAAACCCGCGGTAAATGCCGGCGCATGCCGGCTTTTTATCATTGCGTTTCGTAATACCATATATTGTTTTAGGGAGAATCGATCGATGGGCGTTACCGAGCAGCTTGCGCGATTTGCAGTGGATGTTTCAGGCGGCAGCATACCGCCAGCGGCAATCGCCTCCGCGAAATTGCGGTTTCTGGACACGATAGCCGTGATGATTGCCGGCTCGCGCCACCCGTCGGCGCTGATTTCGCTTGAGGTTGCGCGCCAGATGGGCGGCAACCCGGTGGCGAGCGTGGTCGGGCACAAGGACAAGACTTCCTCGCCACTGGCGGGGCATCTTAATGCGGTTTCTGCGCATGCACTCGAGTACGATGACTACACCAAGAGCGTCACCCACGCGAGCGTCTGCATGGTGCCGGGCTCGCTCGCGATCGCCGAGCAGCTCGACTTGTCGGGCGCGCGCATGCTTGACGCCTTCATTGTCGGTTTCGAGATCGAGTCGTGCGTGGCCAAGGGGCTGCGGCCGCAGTTGATAGACCACGGCTGGCATCCGAACGGCATCCTGGGCGCGATGGGAATCGCCGCGGCAGGCGCGCGCATGATGGATTTCGATCAGATGAAACTGCGCATGGCATTCGGCCTTGCCGCTTCGCAGGGTTCAGGCGTGCGCAAGAACGTCGGTTCGATGTGCAAGGCATTCCATGTCGGCCACGGCGTGCGCTGCGGTATTTTTGCCGTGCTGCTAGCGCAGGCGGGTTTCAAGGTGGACCCCGATATTATCGAGGGCGTGGATGACAAGGGCGTGAACGGCCATGCGCGCTTCGGCATGGCGGACACCTTCAACGGTGTCGGCAACTACCGCTTGGAGAAGATGGTTGAGAGCCTGGGCTCGCATTGGGAGCTGGCGGAGAACACGACGCTGGTGCGCATGCATCCGGGTTCGACGGCGCCCGGCGCCGCCATCGACGGCATGATAGATCTGGCGAAAGCCAATGACCTCAAACCCGAACAGGTTGAAGCCATAGAGCTCGAATGCACGCCGCAGATGCAAACGATAGCGCCGTATGCGACCGCCAACGACGGGCACAAGGCGCGCTTCTGCCTGCCTTACAGCATGGCGATTTCCCTGATCGAGCGGCGCGCCGGCGTTGCCGAGTACACCGACGAGCGCGTCAACCAGCCGGACGTGCAGGCGCTGATGAAACGCGTCAAGGTCATCGAGCCCGAAGACCTCAAGAAACACCGCGGCCAGTGGGGCGAGGCCGGCGTCAATTGGGGCGAGATGCGTCTCACCGTGCGCATGAAGGACGGCAAGACGTTCAAGATCCAGCGCTCGCACGCGCGCGGCTGGTCGGAAGACCCGGCGACATGGGACGACCTCAAGGGCAAATACGAGGAATGCTCGACCGGCATCCTTTCGCAGTCGCAGGTGAACGAAAGCCTCGCGATGATCCGTGATTTGGACAAGTTGCCGAAAGTGAAGCAACTGATGGCTGTGCTGCAGGCGTGAGCAGTCTTCGCGAGAAGTTGGAATACTCCCTCGCCCCACGCAAGTGGGGAGAGGGCGGGGGTAAGGGGTGCCTGAGATTCCGTTTTTTTCTTGCTGTATATGCCTTAAGCCTTGCCTTTCCGGCGGTCGCCGAAACCTATCCCTCTCGCCCCATCCGCTTCATCGTGCCGTTCGCGCCGGGCGGCGGCGGTGACGTAGTCGGCAGGATTATCTCGCAACGGATGTCAGAACGCCTCGGCAAGGCTATGGTCGTCGACAATCGCGGCGGCGCGGGCGGCACGCTGGGCGTCGACATAGCTGCCAAGGCCGCGCCCGATGGCTATACCGTATTGCTTGGCAATACGGGCCCGATTGCATTGAGCCCGTCGTTGTATTCGAAATTGCCCTACGACCCCATGCGCGATTTGGCGCCGGTCACGATGATCGCCTCGTTTCCCAACATATTGGTCGTTAACGCCAGTCTGCCGGTCAAGTCGGTGCAGGAGCTGGTCGCCTATGCGAAAAGCCGGCCGGGCAAACTCAACTTCGGTTCCGCCGGCAGCGGCACGTCGACGCATCTTGCAGGCGAGCTTTTCAAATTGGTTGCCGGCATCGACGTCGTGCATGTGCCATACAAAGGCGGCGCCGCTGCTTTGACGGATGTGATCGCAGGGCAGGTCGCATACTACTTCGGCACTTTGCCGAGTTCCCTGCCTTTGGCAAGGGCGGGCAAGGTGCGCGCCCTGGCGGTGACGAGTCTGCAACGCGCCGCGGCCGCGCCTGAGCTGCCGACGATAGCGGAGTCCGGCTATAAGGATTTCGAAATGGCGGCGTGGTACGGATTGATGGTTCCCATCGGGACATCGCGGGAAATAATCGGCAAGCTGAACTCGACGACGAGAATGGTGCTTGCTTTGCCCGACGTCAGGGAGCGTCTCCTTCAGGAAGGCTCCGAACCCATGCCCAATGCGCCCGCGCAGTTCGGCACCTATATCAAGGCGGAGATCACCAAGTGGACTGCCGTCGTGAAAGCGGCGAATCTAAAGGCGGATTGAGACTACTGCAAAACCTTGAACCGCGAAGTTGCTGCTCAATCTTGAACCGCCAAGGACGCGAAGGACGCAAAGGAAAGCAAAGACAAGAAAGATGATATTCCTATATGGACGTCAGCATCTTGCTTAACAACGGAAAATGTAAAACAAATTGGAAGCGAACTATCAAGCCTTCCTTCGCGTCCTTTGCGTCCTTCGCGGTTCAATATCTGGTAATCAGTAGACTTACTTCGCCCCAAACACCTTCTTCCATTTGGCCAGATCATTGCTGATGATCTTCGCGAAGCCTTCCGGCGACGTTGACGCCGCAATCTGACCCTGCGCTTCCAGTTGCTGGATGACGGTCGGATCGGTAAGGGCCGCTTTCATTGCCCCATTCAGTTTCATTATCACCGCCGGCGGCGTGCGCGCGGGCGCGAGCAGGCCGTACCAGAACGTCGCTTCAAAGTTCGGCACGCCCGACTCGGCAAAAGTCGGGATCTCCTTGAGCGTCGTATCCCGCCGGACGCAGGTTATTGCAATAGTCTTGACCCGGCCGGGCCCGAGCGAACGCAGGCTAGGCCCGCTCAACCATCCCATCTCGACTTCACCGCTCAACAGCGCAGAGAGGGCTTCCGCGCCGCCCTTGTACGCGACCTGGACTATGTCTATGCCGGTGAGAGATCTGAGCAGTTCGCCCGAAAGGTGGCCAGTCGAAGCAATGCCCTGCGTGCTGTAGTTCAGTTGCCCGGGCTTTGCTTTCGCGAGTGCGATCAATTCCGGCACCGTATTCGCAGGGAAATTAGGCCGTACTGACAACACATTGCATGACTGCACCCCGAGGCTGATCGGCGCGAAATCCGTCAGCGGGTCGTAGGGAAGCTTGATCCCCAGCGCCGGACTCACCGTCAGCGGCCCGACGCTGCTCCAATACAGCGTGTAGCCGTCGGGATTCCCTTTGGCGACTATCTCGGCCGCAATATTGCCGCCCGCACCCGCGCGGTTCTCGACCACGATGTTGACGCCCAGAGACTCAGACATTTTCCGCGTGATGACTCGCGCGGAGACGTCTGCCGCGCCGCCGGGCGTGAATCCGACCAGGAGGCGGATGGGGCGGGTGGGGTACGTTTCTGCTGCCGTGGTGATTTGCGGAAGGCAGGCGAGCAGGCTTAAAACAACAAGAAGGGTTTGTCGCTTCATCTTTAAACGGCACCACATCAGGCGGTTCGCTTTTTCATCACGCGGTTCGACAATATCGCGGCGCTGTCGGCACGCGTAACTTTGTAAGAGCCGATTTTGTTAGGCATCGCAACACGCAGTGGTTTGCTATCTGCCAAATGCGCTTTGGCAAAGGCCGTAAATTCTTTTTCACTACGCTGCGTGAGCATGCGCGCTTTTTCCTCAGCGGCGCCGACCATAAACGCCGAACGATTGCCGCCCAGCGGTCCGGCGGCTTCATCGATCAGATTCAGCACGCGTTCGGGCACCGTGATGTTGATGCGGATAGCTTTATCGGACGGTTCTTTCAGCTCAACCATAAAAGGCACGGCGCCCTTCATCTCCGGTTGCCTGGCGATCACATCGAGCGCAGAGGGCGCGGGCACCTCGTCGCTATCTTCACGCAGAAAAGCCACATGCGCGGCGAGCGCTTCTTCTGCCATTTGCCGTGCTTCCTCCAGCGAGCTGCCCGCGCTGATGCAGCCCGGCAGATCGGGGAATTCCACCCCATAATCCGAATTTTTATCCTTCCGCAGAAGGGCGATATAGCTGGCCATACTTCATTGCTCCTATTTCAATCGCGCCTGTTTCAACACACTGTTGACCGTGCCTTTCGGCAGCTCTTTTTTCGGGTGCGGTACCGTTACCTTTCCCGCTTTAACGGGGTGTTTGAATTGGTGATGCGACCCGATCGTATGCACCAATTCCCGCCCATCGGCCTTCAACTTTTTGATGAGGTCGCCGCTTTTCACGGTGTGTATTATACACATACATACACACCAGTCAACACTGGATAACTTGCTGATCCAGCGAATCGGCTTTCGGACTTGCGCTGTGTAGCGTCTGGCATCGGTGACGATGGCCTGTGCGTGTAACTACTGCACGTAGCTCCACGAACACTCCGGCGGGGGCGACTTTTGAGCAGTCCACCGCGATCAACAGTGGCTGTCCGCCCCCGCACAGCGTGCGCAGCAGCGCTGCACCGACGACTTGGGCCTCCTGACCTATGCGTGCATTGCCCATCAGCCGATCCACGCGCTTGAGCGCCGCCTTCTGGGTGCTTTGCCCTATCAACCCACGCGCTAGTCGCGACAAACTCAGCAAGTGACCGCCCATCACCGCGCTCACCGCCGCGCACAACAATTCGCGTCTTGCCGCGTGACTCAGACTCAACTGCAAGTGAATAAAGCCCTATACAATCTCTCGCGTGCGTGTGCATGACAGATCTCCACGCTGGTTGGCCCCAACGCAGAGAAAAACCCGTTCATGCACACGCCGTTTCTCATCACCTTACCTTCAATC
This sequence comes from Bordetella parapertussis, assembly GCA_945870465.1. The sequence goes on from CAMBSS010000036.1 coordinate 13,451, forward strand.
TCTTGATTTGTACAGACGTAAAGACTTTCAATTTAAAAATTCGGGGAAACATCAGGGATCGAGATGGGGATGGGTGAGTGGCGCATTTAACCCACCTCCATCGTGGCCTTCCCCCTGAAGGGGAGGAAATGATTTGTCTGGTCGACTTAATTAACAGGACATACGATGGAACAAGAGCAAGACAACAAGTACACCCGAGGCATGGCGGAGTTCGTGGCCAACCTGCGCTACGACGACATCCCGGCTGAAGTGCGGCAGCGCCTCAAGCTTTTGATGCTGGACTCGCTGGGCTGCGCACTCTATGGCGCGCAACTCGAATGGAGCAGGATCCTGCAGAAGCGTCTCGGCGAACTTGACACCACGCGCATGTGCGGCGTTTGGGGCACGAATCAAAAACTGTCGGCGCCGCACGCCACGCTCGTGAATGGCACGCAGGTGCAGGGATTCGAGCTTGACGACGTGCATCGCCAGGGCATGCTGCATGTCGGTTCGGTGGTGCTGCCCGCGCTGATCGCAGTGACTGAATTCAGAAAAGGGCTGAGCGGAAAAGATTTCCTGACGGCCGCAGCCGCAGGGTATGAAATCGGGCCGCGCGTCGGCATCTGTATGGGGCCAGAGCATCTGGAGCAGGGCTGGCATACCGGGGCGACGTTCGGTGTCTTTTCCGCGGCGGCAGGGGCGGCGCGTGGCCTCAATCTGAACGCGGACAAAACCGTGCACGCGCTCGGCATCGCCGGCACACAGGCGGCGGGACTGATGGCGGCGCAGTTCGGTGCAATGGTCAAACGCATGCATTCGGGGCGTTCATCGCAAAGCGGTCTGTACGGCGCCATGCTGGCAGACGCCGGGTTCACCGGCATCGTCAACGTGTTCGAAAGCGAATACGGCGGCTTCTGCACGACCTTTTCGCGTTCCACCGACCGTTTCAAAATCGAAGAGCTCACCGCCGGCTTCGGCAAGGTGTGGCAAACGATGGGCATCGCGCTCAAGTTCTATTCCTGCGTCGCCAGCAACCATACGACGCTCGACGCGATACGCCTGATGCAGGACGAGCATCCGTTCGGCGCCGCGGACGTCGAGAAAGTCGTTGTGTATTGCACGCAGGCGACCGCCCTGCACGTCGGCTGGAAGTACGTGCCGCAGGGCCTGACCTCCGCGCAGCTCAATCTGCCATATTGCGTTGCAACCTTGTTGCTCGATGGCGACGTCTTCGTCGACCAGTTTACCGACGACAAGGTAGCCGATCCCGCGCGTATGGCGCTTGCGGAAAAAGTCGAAGTGCGCGAAGACCCGGCTTATACCGCAAAGGGCTCGAAGGCGCGACACCTGGTGCGCGTCGAAGTCCATCTCAAGGGCGGCAAGAAGATGGAGCGCATCGTCGAAGCCGGGCGCGGCAACGAGCACAACTTCGCGAGCGAAGCGGATGTCGTCGCCAAGTTCGAGAGGCTCGCGATACGCGCGTTGCCCAAGGCGCAAGTCGAGGAGTTGCGCGATGCGATGCTTGGCATCGAAAAACTCCCCGCTGCCGCGCGCGTGGGCGAACTGCTGACGCTGCGATGATAACGGTGCGATCCGGATTTCGCGTCGCGGCACTTCTCGGCACTGCGTTGCTGGCGGGACAAGCTTGCGGCCAGGCTTATCCGGTGAAGCCGATACGGCTGGTCGTGCCGCAGCCGCCGGGTGGCGGCAACGACACGATAGCGCGCCTGATCAGCCAGAAACTGTCGGCCGCATTGAAGCAGCAGTTCACGGTCGACAACCGCGCCGGCGCCGGTGGCCTCATAGGCGCGGACATCGTGGCGAAAGCGGCGCCGGACGGCTATACGCTGCTGCTGGCGAACGTCGCCGGCATGGTCATCGTGCCGAACATCCAGAAGAGCATGCCGTACGACGCGTTGAAGGATTTCGCGCCGGTCAGCCTGATCGCGTCGGCGCCCCTGCTGGTGGTCGTGCATCCGTCGCTGCCCGTGACATCAATCAAACAGCTCATCGCGCTCGGCAAGGCGAAACCCGGCCAGATCAATTACGCGTCCAACGGCGTCGGCACTTCGACGCACCTGGCGACCGAAATGTTCAAGACGATGACGAAGACCGATTTCGTGCACATCCCTTACAAGGGGCTCGGCGGCGCCATTATCGATCTCCTGAGCGGGCAGGTGCAGCTGATGTTTTCGAGCGCGGTCGCAATGATGCCGCACGTGCAGTCGGGCCGCCTGCGCGCGATCGCCATGACGGGTGCCCGGCGTTCGGCCGCGATTCCGCATATTCCGACCGTCGCCGAGGCCGGCGTGCCCGATTACGAATCAGGGTCGTGGTATGGCATTTCGGCGCCTGCCGGCACGCCGCGCACCATCATCGATCTTCTGAACCAGGAAATCGTCGCTGCCGTGCGCGCCCCCGACATCACGGACAAGCTCGTTGCGGAAGCGGTGATTCCGGTCGGCAGTTCGCCGGCCGAATTTGCCACGCACATACAAAAAGAATTCGCGCGCATCGGCCAGGTGATCAAGTCGTCGGGCGCGAAGTTCGATTAGTAAAAGCTGAAATCTATTGGAGCCGCAGATAAACGCGGATGAACGCAGATAGGTCTTAAAGATTTAGTCGGGATCGTTGTTTGATTTTTCATCTGCGTACCCCTCAAGGGGGTATTGAAAATAATGTATCTGCATTTATCTGCGGCCGGTTGTCTATGATCGCGGTCTGTTTCCACATTTCGGTCAGCTTCTGGCCGACTATGCGCGCGTGCGTGTCGATGGTGCCGCCCGGTGGGAACGGCACGATGAAGCGCACCGCTTTGGCGGGGAAGGCGGCGTCCGGCGCCACGGTTTGCGCGAGCGCGGGCATGGCCAGCAGGCTTGAAAGAAGGGTGATCGTGTTGATGCGCGTATTCATTTTTTCAGGTGATCCCATAAGAGTTGCATGCTTGATCGTATAAAGTAGAAAGCGTGCCTGTGATCCGGTTTGCAGTTACGTCTTGACGATGCATCCCGGCACCCGTCTAATCGCGGTGAGGAGGAGCAACATGTTCAGAGCTATCGCAGCCGCCGCGCTGCTCGCGATGCCCATTGCCGGTGCATACGCGCAGGCAGATTATCCCAGCAAGCCCGTCAGGGTCGTCATTGGATTTCCGCCGGGCGGGCCCACTGATATCGTCGGCCGGCCGGTGGCTGCGCGGCTTGCGCAGGTTACCGGACAGTCGTTCGTCATCGAAAACCGCGCGGGTGCAAACGGAATTCTGGCAGCCGACTACGTTGCGAAATCCGCACCGGATGGCTACACGATTTATCTCGCGACCACCGGCGCGCTCTTGAGCCCCATCCTCTCGCCGAAACTTTCATATGACCTGTTCCGGGATTTCGCGCCGGTCACTCTGGTGGCGACGGTGCCTGCATTGCTTGCGGCGCATCCTTCGCTGCCGGTCAAGTCCGCGCGCGATCTCGCCGTGCTGGCGAAAGCGAAACCGGGACAACTTGCGTATGCGTCTTCGGGCAATGCAAGCATGGGCAATCTCGGTTTTGAATCGTTCAAGCTGGCGGCGGGCATCAACATACTGCACGTGCCATACAAGGGTGCGGCACCGGCGATGACCGATCTCATGGGCGGCCACGTGCAGGTTTCGATGCTGTCGCTGTCCATCCTGCAGCCGCAGGTGCAGGCGGGCAAGTTGCGCGCGCTGGCGATGGTTTCGAGCAAGCGCGCGGCCACGCTGCCCGACGTGCCATCGATGGCGGAATCCGGCTACCCGGACGTGAATGCGGACAACTGGTTGGGCGTGCTGGTGCCGATCGCGACGCCGCGTGAAGTCGTCGTCAAGCTGCACGCGGCGCTGAACACGGCCGTCGACGCCGAGACGAAACAGCGCCTCGGCGCGCAGGGCGTCGACGCAGTTATGTCGACGCCCGAGAACTTCAACACGTTTCTGCGCAGCGAATTCACGCGCTGGGGCAAGGTCATCAGCGCGGCGGGTATAAGAGCGGACTGAGGCGCCGATAGCAGCGACCGGGAACGCGCGCGCAATTTGCCGCGCGAAAGGGCACGCTTACTCGATCTTGATATTGCCTTTCTTGATGATATCGACGTAGCGCGCGGTCTGTTCCTTCAGATAGCGCGTGAAGTCGTCGGGGCGGCGGTAGTCGACTTCGACACCGACGGTAAGCAGCCTCTCGCGCACTTCCGCGGACTGTATCGCGGTTTCCGCCGCCGCGGCGAGTTTGGCGATGACCGCCTTAGGCGTGCCCGCGGTCACCATCACGCCTATCCACGCCGCGGCGTCGAAGCCCGTCAGGTTGGCGGAGGTCGCGAGAGGTTCTATGCCGGGCGCGAGCCCGCTGGGCCTGCCGAGGGAAAGGCCGTAGGTCTTCAGGCGCCCGGATTTCACGTGCGGCATGGTCGCGGCTATCGTCTCGAACGTATAGCCGACGCGGCCGGCGATGACGTCGGTCAGCGCGGGCACGCTGCCTTTGTACGGTACATGCGTGACCTGCACGCCGGCGATGCTGTTGAACCATTCGGCGACCAGATGCCCGGTCGCGCCGGTGCCGGAGGACGCGAAGCTGTACTTGCCCGGATTTGCCTTGAGCAGCGCGACGAACTCGCGCGCGTTGGCCGCCGGGAACTGCGGCACCGCGACCAGCAGGTAAGGCAACAGGCAGACGTTGGCCACCGGCGCCAGCTCGCGGTCGGCTTCGTACGGCGCTTTTTGCAGCAGCGGGTTGATGGTGACGGGGCCGCTCGATGCGGAGAGCAGGGTGTAGCCGTCGGGTGTCGCCTTGGCGGCGACGTCGGTGCCTATCATGCCGCCCGCGCCCGCGCGGTTGTCGATCACGATCTGCTGGCCGAGGATTTCCGACATCTTTTGCGCCATTACGCGCCCGACGAGGTCGGTCGCCTGTCCCGGCGGCCACGGCACTATCATGCGCAGCGGCCGGTTGGGATAGTCTTTTTGCGCAAAGGCTGCGCTGGCAACGACGAGAGCGACTGCGAACAGAACTATGCGCTGCATAAAATCTCCTCCTGCGTGGAACGGTTGTTATGTTTATGGTGCAACGCTACGTAATTTGCGCCCGCCGCCTTGCGTTGTCAAAGCAGCGGGTTATCGTGCCCGCTCGCGATGCCGGCGTCAGCGATCATCGAGCCCTGGGTGCCGAGATACAGGTTGACGCCGAGCTCGCGCGCGTATTCGAGTACCAGATGCAGGTCCTTGCGCATGTTGGGCGGCGTGACGTCGGGCGGGGTGGCCTTCAGCATGCCTTTCCAGCGTGGCCCGAGATCGTCCCACACCTGCAGCACCGTGCTGTTGGCGAGACCGTTCTTGAATACCTGTTTGAGCGCGGCCGGCTCGACGCCGCCCGCCACGCCCAACGACAGGCCTTCGAGCAGCGCCATGACGTTGGTGGCGAACACGAGCTGGTGCGCAAGTTTCGCCGCCTGTCCGCTGCCGACTTCGCCGGTGCGCGTGATGTCGCGCGCGAATACGCGCAGCACCGGCAGCGCCTTGTCCAGCACTGCCTGCGGGCCGCCCGCCATCAGGCTCAGCGTGCCTTCGCGCGCGGCGACAATGCCGCCCGAAATCGGCATGTCGAGCGTGTGCGCGTCGCGGGCAGTGAGGGCTTCGGCGATTTTGCGTACGCACGCGGGATTCAGCGTGCTGCCGATCGCAAGTATTGCGCCGCGTTGCAAAGAGGCGAGCACGCCGTCGGCGCCGAACACGATGGTTTCCGTCTGCGCCTGGTCGAGCACGAGGCTGATGATGAGGTCGCTGCGCTTGGCAACTGCGGCGGGGGAAGCGCAGGCGGTGGCGCCTGCATTCTTCAATGCGGCCATCGGTTCTGCGCGCACGTCATAGACCGCGACACTATGCCCCGCTTTGAGCAGCAGTTCGGATATCGGCCGGCCGAGCGCGCCCAGCCCGATCACGCCTACGTTTGCTTGCATTGCCTTGCTCCTTATTCGTGCTGCGGACTACTCGGCCTTGCGCTTCACCAAGGCCAGGCAATTACTCGACTTTGATGCCGGCGTCCTTGATGATCTTCGTATAGCGGGCAATCTCTGCGCGCAGGTAAGCCGCGAATTCATCCGGCGAGTTCGCGATGATATCGACGCCCATGTTGACCAGGCGCTCGCGGTTGTCGGGCTGGTTGACGATGCGCGACACGTCGCGCTGCAGCCGCGCGATCAATTCCGGGGGCAGGCCGGCAGGCCCGAGAAACCCGTACCAGGTCGCGATCGCGTAGTCCTTGAAACCGGATTCCGCGACGGTCGGGATTTCCGGTGCGAGCGGCGAACGCGTCGCGGCGGTGTTCGCCAGCCCGCGCAGCTTGCCGGTTTTTACATGCGGCACCGCGACCGGCAGATTGGCGAACATGATGGGGATCTGGCCGCCTATGGTATCGGCGATGGCGGGGTTCTCGCCTTTGTACGGCACGTGGTTCATGCGGATACCGAGTTGGGCGCTCAATAATTCGCCGGCCATGTGCGGTGAAGAACCTATGCCGCCCGAGCCGAACGTCAGCTTGTTGCCGCTTTTTTTGGCGAGTACTGCGAACTCCGCAAATGTTTTCGGCGGAAACGACGGATGCACGACCATCAGCAAAGGTGTGGAGCCAACCAGCGTGATCGTTGCGAAATCCTTCGCTGCGTCGTACGGCGCTTTGCCGTAGAGCGCGGGCGCGACCGCAATGCTGGTTTGCGGCGTAATCAGCAGCGTGTAGCCGTCGGGTGCCGCTTTCGCCACGAGGTCGCCGCCTATCATGCCGCTGGCGCCGGGCCGGTTGTCGACGATGACGTTCTGGCCCCACGCTTCGGTCAGCTTCTGCGCGAGTATGCGCGAGACGAGATCGGTGGTGCCGCCGGGTGCCAGGCCGACGATGATGCGGACTTGTTTGGAAGGGAAGCTTTGCGCGGCGGCGGTGCCGGCGACCAGCGCGACGGTCAACGCACATGAGGCGAGCGCCAGGATACGATGCGTATTCATGCCGGAAAATCCTCTATTTTTATTTTTAATAGTCGGGCTGCATTGTCAGGAGCGTGCCCGGCGTTGTCAACTCAATCACGGCTGGATCGCGCGCGTTGCGCGGGTTATTGCCCGGCTGACAGCGCGATCCATTTCGCCACTGCGCGTGAAATGGATGCAATGCCGGCGGCGTTGACGTTGCCCGGCCAGCGGTCGCTCGCTGCGTGGAAATGCGCGTTGGCGCCGGCCATCGACAGAACTTTCCCGCCGTGGTCCGTGATATCGCGGCCTTCGCCCGAAACAACGCTGATGGATTCGACGCGTATGTGTTCGGCCGGATAGCCTTCGGCGCACAGCAGATCGCGCATCTTTGCCGAGTCGGCGGGAGCGGCGGCGCGCAGGAACAATGTGAGATTGCTGGCACAGCCGAGATTGGCGCCGAGGTGCAGCCAGTGGTGCGCGCCCTTTACCAGACCCGTTTCGCGCACCAGCAGTTCTGTCAGGCCGAGATGCCCGAGTTCATGCCCGCACGTTGCGTACGCGCGCACATCGCGCCGCAATGTTTTTTGTTCGCGCAGCGCGGTCGCGGCATCGATCGCAGCCAGCCAGGCGACGATGCCGCCGGCGCGCTCGGCGGTGGATTCCCACCAGCCGGTGCGCGGCGTCACCACGAGCAGCGGCGCGGCTTTCGGGTTGCCAGACGCAACGTGCGCCGCGACGTTAAACGACTGTGTTTTCTCGCGCCGGTGGATGCTGACTACTTTTATCGCGGCATTTTTCTGCGCCTGCGTTTCGAGCAGCGCGTGGTTCGCGCCCGCGACCAGCAGCACCGGCGGTCCGAAGGGGGCGTCGAAAAACTGCGCGTTGATCGGCGCCAGCGATTCGCCCGTTACGCGCGTGGCGACCACCAGCGCGGCATGACTGGTTGCGCGCCGGATGGTTTCGAAGCGCATGCCTTTGATCGAAGCCGAATTCGGCGGCAGATCGAGGTGGCCGATTTCACTGCTGCTCTCGTTCACGCCCAATTTACCCGCAATGCCCGCGGCGGCCGTCGGCGGCGAGTCGAACATCGGCAGGCCATCAATGCGTTGTCCGGCGCATTCGAGCCAGGCCTCATCGACGACGGTGCGGTTGACGCCCACCGGCATGCGCGACACCGCCGCGCCGGTAGCGCCGGCTTCATGCTCCAGCCATTCGCCGCTGGCGAAATCGCCGGGCGTGCCGACGCGGTGGATGCCGGTCAGGTCGAAAGCGGCGACCAGTTGCGCTGCGCGGGATGCGGTGTATTCCTTCATGCTGCCCCTTGTTTGACGGTTGATTGATGACTACTGCGCGGTGGCGCCGATGGCCTTGACGAGTTCGACGGCCTTGAGCGCTTCCTCGCGCACAAACTCGCGGGCCGCCGCCAGCGAGCGCGGCCGCGGAGCGCTGCCGTTCTTCTCGAGAAATTCGCGCGTGTCCGCTTCGTTGAGCATGCGCACGAATTCGCGGTTGAGGAGTTCGAGCACGTGGCGCGGAGTCGCGGCCGGCGTGAACAGCGCCTGCCACGTTTCGTAGGTGAAGCCGGGCGGCATCGCTTCGCGCATCGTCGGCACCGACGGCAGGAGGTCTATGCGCTTCAAGCCCGCCGACGCGAGCGGGCGCAGCTTGCCGGCATTGATCAGCGGCAGCGCGTTGGTGACCGCGGTGATCGTGTAATCGACCTGGCTGCTGACGGTCGCGATGACGCTTTCGGTCGAGCCTTTCATCGGGATGTGCCGCGCGCTCGTGCCAGTGGCGCTCAGGAACGCCTGTCCCGCCAGATGCGCCGGGCTGCCGATGCCCGGCGTCGCGAAGTTGAGCTCGCCCGGTTTCGCCTTCGCCGCCGCGACCAGGTCGGTCACCGCGGCGAAACGCGAGGCCACGGGAACCACCAGGACCATTTCCGTGGCGGAGATCGTCGTCACCGGCACGAAATCGGTGTCCGGGTCGAACGCGAGTTTGCCGAGCAGCGGTTTGAGCATCACGTGCTGTACCGAGGCGTTGAGCAGCGTGTAGCCGTCGGCGCTGGCCTTGGCGACGACGGCGGTGCCGATCACCGAGTTGGCGCCGGGGCGGTTTTCGATGATGACAGGCTGCTTGAGGGCGGCGGAAAGTTTCTGGCCGAGATACCGCGCGAACAAATCGGGCGAGGTGCCGGCGGGCAATGGCACGACGATGCGGATCGGGCGCTCCGGGTAAGCCGCATGCGCGATATCCGTCAACCACATGGTGCTCATCGCGCCCATCACACAGGCAATCGTTCCACTGACTTTGGTCATGCGGTTCCGGTTCGATCGTTGTGGGCGCTCAAAATACGGCGACGTGGGTGAACTCTTGAAGACCCGGTGCAGGCCACAGAGGATAATGCAGCGCACGCCTGATCGCAAGATTCTGATTCAGATCGTCGCGCGCGGTAGCGCCGGTTGCACCCGCAGGACAAGCCACTGTATAAAGAGGTTCTGGCAGAATCGCCGGCAATAAGCGGGCAGGCAGACGCGATTCATATGCGCGAGCAGAGGGGCAGTTCCATGCAAAGTATATTGCCGCAGGGGATCATACGCATTGTTTTCTGTGCGCTCGCAGGCGGCTTCGCGTGCGTCGCCGCGGCACAGTCGTACCCCACCAAATCCATACGCCTGATCGTCGGCTCGTCGGCAGGCGGCGGCGGCGACACATTCGCGCGGGTCGCAGCCCAGGGCGCAGCGGGCGTGCTCGGCCAGCAGGTTGTCATCGACAATCGCGCGGGCGCCGGCGGCAACATCGGTGCCGATCTGGTGGCGAAGGCGCCGCCAGACGGTTACACGCTGTTGTTCGTCTTTACCGGCCATGTGTTGAACCCGACGCTGTATCCCAAGCTGCCGTTCGATACGGTGCGCGATTTTGCGCCGGTTGCCATGCTCGCCACCAACGAAAGCCTGCTGCTCGTGCATCCCTCCGTGCCGGCGAAATCGCTGGCGGAACTGATCGCACTGGCCAAAAAAAATCCGGGCAAATACACGATAGGCGCGTTGCCGAGCAGCGGGCAGCACCTGGGCAGCGAGTTGCTCAAGCTGCGCGCCGGCATCGACTTGCTGTTCATTCCGTATAAAGGCAACGGCCCGGCGTTGACCGACCTGATGGGTGGCCAGCTCGACATGGCGTTCAACACGGTGGCGATCGCACTGCCGCTGGTGCAGGCCGGCAAATTGCGCGCGCTGGCGGCAGCGGGCGAACGGCGCTCGAAACTCGCCCCGGATGTGCCGACGATGATAGAAGCGGGGCTGCCGGGTTTTTCGTTTTTCGGCTGGTACGGGATCGTCGCGCCTGCGCGCACGCCCGACGCCATCGTCAAGCGGCTGAACCAGGTGTTTGTGCAGGTGGTGAAGTCGCCTGAACTCGCCGAGCGCATCGCAGCCATGGGCAACGAGCCGGTCGGCAGCACGCCCACCGAATTCGACAAGTTCATCCGGGATGAAATCCCCAAGTGGGCGAAGGTGATTAAAGAGGCGAAGATTACGCTGGCGCCTTGATCCATATTTAGGTGATCACTCATATGAGTTGATGAGATAAGTTCGTCGTCCCCGCGCAGGCGGGGACCCAGAAAAAGGACGCCCCTATCCTGCCTTCCCCCGCAAGCCGAGGAAGGGGATGCCCGCCCAAGCGGGAATGAGAGGCCGAAAAATCCAAGTTACGCGGTTATCAGTAGTTAAAAATGTCCAGATGGAGGAGATCGTGATTACAAAACTGACTCAAGTTGCATGCATGGCCGTCGCGCTGGCGGCGCTGCCCGCGTTGGGCGCCGATGTCTTTCCGAACAAACCGGTGCGCATCGTGGTGCCGTTCGCGGCCGGCGGCGGCGTTGATCTCACCGCGCGCATCCTTGCGCAGAAACTCACCGAACGCGTCGGCACTTCGTTCATCGTCGACAACCGCGTCGGCGCCAGCGGCATCATAGGCACCGAATTCGTCGCCAAGTCGCCGCCCGACGGCTACACGCTGCTGGTCGGCTCGCAGACTTCGCAGGCGGTGGTGCCGGCGATGTTCGGCAAGCTCAATTACGACGCGGCGCGCGATTTCGTCGGCGTCACCGAGATCGCGGTGTCGCCGCTCGTCATCGTGATCCATCCGTCGCTGCCGGTGAAATCGGTCAAGGACCTGATCGCGCTCGCCAAGGCGCGCCCCGGCCAGCTTACATTCGGTGCGGCGTCGGGCGGCTCGCCGCATTTGGCGGGCGAGCTTTTCAAGATGCAGGCGAAGGTCGATATGCTGTTCATCCCGTACAAAGGCGAAGGCCCCGCCATCGCTGACGCGCTGGGCGGGCAGATCTCGATGGTGTTTTCCAACCTGCCGGTCGGCATGCCGCAGGCGCAAAGCGGCAGGCTGCGCGCGCTCGCGGTCACCAGCAAGCAGCGTGTGGCGACCGCGCCGGATGTTCCCACTGCAGCCGAGTCGGGCCTGCCGGGTTACGAAGCGAGTACGTGGTTCGGTTTGTTCGCGCCAGTGGCAACGCCGCGCGACGTCGTCACCAAACTCAATGCCGAAGCGGTTGGCGCGTTAAGCGGCGCCGACGTCAAGGAGAAGATGGCCGGGCAGGGGCTGTTCGTGGTCGGCAACACGCCCGAGCAGTTCGCGGATTTTCTGAAAGCGGAAATCCCCAAGTGGGGCAAGATCGTCAAAGACGCGGGGATCAAGCCGCAGTAACGCTATTGCCCGCTCGCCGCTCCCGGGCCATCGTCACTCTGCAGCGGCGGCGGCTACATCTCGCGGCGCTGCGTCAGCATGCATTGCATGCGGCCGCAATGATCAACGCCGTCGTGGTTGGGGCTGCGGATGTTTTTCTTGAGAGTGCTGTTCATCGGTATATTCAGATTGACGTTCTTGGACGGGATCGGCGACTCGAACCAGCGCGCGTAGATCTTGTTGATCTCGCCGCTTTTAAAGAGCGCGGTCACCGCGCCGTCCGCGAGCTTCTTGAGCGGCGCATCGTCCTTGCGAATCATGATGCCGTAGGGTTCGTGCGTCAGAAAATCGCCCACCACGGTGTAGTCAGCGGGGTTTTTGGCGGTCGCGCGCATGCTGTAGAGCAGCACGTCGTCCATCGGGAAAGCCGCCGCGCTGCCATTGTCGAGCGCTGCCAGCGCTTCGTTGTGGTCCTTGACCTGCACGAAGCGCATGTTCAGCGACTCGTCCAGGTTGTAATTCTTGATCGCGCGTTCGTTGGTCGTGCCGCTGGTGACGACCACCGGCTTGCCTTTCAGGTCCTTGTAGTCCTTGATTTTCGATGCGGTCTTCACCAGCATGCGCGTGCCGGTGAAAAACGTTGTCACCACGAACGAAACCATTTTCTGCCGCTCGACGCTGTTGGTCGTCGAGCCGCATTCGAGGTCGACGTCGCCGTTCATCACCATCTGCACGCGCGCCGACGGCACCATCGTCACCATGCTCACCTTGAGATCGGGCATTTTGAGCTCGGCCTTGACCGCGTCGACGATTTTCATGCAGAGGTCGACCGAATAGCCGACATACTGTTTTTTGTCATCAAGGTAGGAAAACGGCACCGACGCCTCGCGCACGCCGAGCACGATGGTCTTTTTGTCCTTGATGCGCTTCAAGGTGACGCTGTCCTGCGCGAGCGCCGGTGCGGCGACCATAGCGCAGATGGCGCATGCGGCAACCGCCAGTATCCATCGTGATATGCAATGCATGACTTGCCCCCCGGGTCTTTTTGCCATTCTGGCGGGCTAGTTTACCGCAACGTGTGTGATGATATATCGTGGCGTCTTTTTTGAAGCGGTGGTGGCGGAATGGGCAAAAAACCTCAAATGAGCCGGAATAAAACGGCGCGGCGGCTGTTCTTTGCGCTGGCGTTGGTTCTCCCGGTTGCGGCTGGCGCTCAGCAGTATCCTACCAAGCCGATACGGTTGATCGTTCCCTTCACCGCGGGCGGCGGCACGGACATTTCGGCGCGCATCGTCGGGCAGAAACTCGCGGAGAGGCTGGGCGTCGGCGTGGTGGTGGACAACCGCACGGGCGCTGGCGGCATCATCGGTACCGAGATCGTCGCCAGGGCGGCGCCGGATGGTTACACGCTGGTGCTGGTCAGCAGTAGCCATGCCATCAATCCGAGCCTGCACAAGAAACTGCCCTACGACTCGGTCAAAGACTTTGCGCCTGTTTCACTGGTCGTGCTGTCGCCCGGCATGCTGGTCGTCAACAACAGCGTGCCGGCGCGCACGGTCAAGGAATTCGTGGAGTGGGTGCGCTCGAAGCCCGGCCAGCTCACGTACGGTTCCGCCGGCACCGCGACCCCCGTGCATCTATCGATGGAATTATTGAAAAGCATGGAGCGCATGGATATCGTGCATGCGCCTTACAAGGGCGCCGGGGCCGCGATTCCCGATCTGCTCGGCGGCCATATCGTCGCGATGATTCCGTCGACCGCATCCGTGCTCGCGCTGGTCAAGGCAGGCAAGCTGCGCGCGTTGGCGGTGACGAGCCGGGCGCGCACGAGCTCCGCCCCCGATGTCCCCACCATGACAGAAGCCGGCGTTCCCGATTACGAAGCGAGTTCGTGGTACGGCCTGCTTGCGCCGGCCAACACGCCGCGCGCCATCGTCACGCGGCTAAGTTCCGAAATCGCGCAGATCGTGAAAATGAACGATGTGCGCGAGCGCCTGGTGCCGCAGGGGCTGGACCCGGTTGGCAGCACACCGGCGGAGTTCGCGGTGACCATCAACGACGAGCTGACGAAGTGGGCGCGCGTGATCAAGGCGGCGGGGCTGAAGCCGGAGTGATTTAGTCATACCCGCGCAGGAGGCTGTGTAAAAACTCTCACGCACGAGCGGTTCAATGATGCCTGAGGCTTTGCGGGTTGAGCAAATGACTCGATCATTAGCAAACGGCGAGCGCTTGTCGCGGTTACGCCCAGCTTGGGGCGCTCATCATTTGCAGTTTCTGCATCAGTTGCTCAAATCCGAGGATGCTCAGGGTCCGTTTCAGATTGTAGGTGAGCACGGCAATCGCCATCTCGCCCTTCACCTTGGGCAGCGTGCGCAGCAGGAATCCCCCGGGCATCATCGCTTTGAGATTTCCGAAGGGATGCTCCGCGACGGCACTACGCAGCCGCATGAAGCGCGGATTTCGTCGCGTTCGCTCATGCGCTCGTTCGGCGGCATCGGCATGCCAGGAGCGTGCGATGCTGCGGCGTTTGCTCCGGGTGCACAGCGGCTTCTTCTCACACCGCGCACAGGCACTCGTCCAGTAGTAGTCGGTCTGCGCCTTGCGATCCCGCTTATAGCGCTCAAGCAATGCACCTGCCGGGCAACGATAGGTGTTGGTGGCCGGGTCATAGATGAACTGCGACTTGGGGTAGAGGTCCTGCCCCCGCGGGTTCACCGCTTCCTGCATCGGCACCACGGGGGTGATGCCGCGCGCTTCGCACGCGGCGGCCTGTGCGCCGTTCATGTAACCCGTGTCGGCGAGCACCGTCATCGATTCCGCCCCGAGCGACTGCTGGGCCTGACTGGCCATCGGCTCAAGACTCGCGTGATCGTTGCGCTCGGTGGTCACTGCGTGCGCGACGATGAGCTTATGCTTGGCATCGACCGCCTGCTGCACGTTGTAGCCGGCAATCCCCGTGGTGCCGCTAGCCCGCAGCATCACGCAGTCCGGATCGGTGAGTCCCACCCGCGGGGTCTGCTTCTTGCCCGTGCCCGCTTCGGCGTGGGCGGCGAGTTGCGTTTGCGCCTGCTGCAGTTGGTCATCGCGCCGGCGCAGTTGCTCAAGGGCGGCTGCGATGTGCGCGCGATCCGGTTCACCTTCTGCTGCCTCCTGCGTGTCGGCCTCGTCCATCTGCGCCAGATATTGCGCCACCCGCTGCCCGATGCGCGCGCGCTGTTTGGCGGCTTGCTCAGCGCTCACCAGGCTCGCTTTGGAAGCACTCGCCTTAAACTTCGATCCGTCTACCGCCACCACCGGCGCCTCGCCCCCTACCAACTGCGCGCCGCGCAAGAACTGCACAAACTGCGCACACACCGCCTGGAATGCCTGCGCATTCTCCCGCCGGAATTGCGCGATCGTCTTGTGGTCGAACACCAACTGTCCCAGCAGCCACATCATTTCCAAATTGCGCCGGCATTCGGCTTCGAGCTTGCGCGAGGTACGCACCCGGTTCCAGTAGCCATACAAATACAGCTTCAGCAGATCATCCGGCGCATACGGCGGCCGGCCTTCGCCCACGGGCACGCTCTTCTTAAACCCCAGCGCCGCCATGTCCAGCCCGTCGACATACCGGTCGATCACCCGCACCAGCGCGTGTGCGCCCACGTAGTCTTCCACCGCCGGCGGCAGCAGCGCGGTTTGCGTGCGCGCGATGCCTCGCTTATGCTGGTGCCCCATACTCGTCTCCCGATTGTCCCTTATATCAATTCAACGTACCACACGCGCATACGATGACATCAACGTGTGGTTTTTACACAGTCTCCTGCGCGGGAATGACGGTCCACTGCATTAAGCGTGGGAGCGACGATCCCTGGCGAATCACTCGTCCTCGTTGTTCTTGTGCCGCCAGTACATGTAGCCGAAGAACCCGACGCACAGGGCGATGAAAACGCCGAAGAAAATTACGATGCCGACGACGTTGGTTTGTTCCGGTGGCGGCGCGTCTTTGATGTCTTCGGCAAACGCCGAAAGGAAGAAAA
>CAMBSS010000037.1 GCA_945870465.1 Bordetella parapertussis
GGCCGGGACGCAGTGCAGCGGGTGCGCGCTTGAGGGGTTGCAACTGCCCACCACGAATGGTGGTCAAACCACTACAATTACACGAATGAACGGGCAAAGTATGTTGCGGCTATCAATACTGATTGCGGCAGTGCTCGCGGCGAACATCGCGGCGGCGCAGGTGTACGAGTGCACCAACGCCAGGGGCGTGAAGGAGTTCGCCCAGTTCTGCCCGCCGGGGACGGTGCAGCAACGGCAGGTTGCCAAGGGCAGTGAAAGCGCCGGTGCCAACCCGTCCGGTGGCGCCAGCGCCCCGGTACCAAAGACCATTGAAGCGCAGGACGTTGAATTCAAGAAGCGCGTGCTGGAGCGCCAGGAGGCTGAAACCAAGGCGGCGCAGGAAAAAGAGAAAGCCGGCGATTTTGAGCGCAACTGCATTGAAGCGCGCGCCCAGTTGAAAGCGGTGGAGGACGGCATGCGCATGGAGCGTATCGATCCGGCGACCGGCGAGCGCATACAGTTTGGCGACAGCGAACGCGCCGAAGAAGCCGACCGTCAGCGCAGGGCCGTAGCGCAGTGGTGCAAGTAACCGGGCGTCCCTAGTTCCTAGCCCGCCGGCTTGGGACGCAGGAACGCGGCGCGCGCGGCCGCTTGTTCCGCTTCGAACGATTCCCCCAGCATGTTTCTGAACGACCCGACTGTACGCGGCTTGCCGAGCAGGCAACTGACGGCCGCGGGATAGCCGACGAGCAAAGTCGTGCCGAGCAAAGGCGGTGTGCGTGCGCGCTCTGCGTGATGGCGCTCGAAAATAAATTCGGTATAGGCAACGCAGGACGGCGAAAAGTAGACTTCGCATGCGCCGGATTTCGCGCGCCGGGTGAATACCGCCATGCCGGGGCCGGGATCGCGCAGCAGAAAGCAGCGCGCGATATCCGCGCGGATATTTTCCAGCTCACCCGCCGCGATCTCGTCGGGCGTGAGCGTGATCAAGCTCCAATCGGTTGCCATTTTCGGCGTACTATCCCTGGACTTTATCGTTGTCGTCATCCGCGCCGCATCGGCAGCGGTTAACGCTGTTATTATTGTAAGCTCTATTAAATCAATATGTAAGAACATCAACAAGAAACAAGTCACAAATCGGAGCCGCGCATATACGTGCATAAGCGCGCGTGACCCTGCACCGTAACGAGGATAAAGAGGAGATCTGATGCGCGAATTGCTGCCCCACGCCGAAAAAGTCGCCGCACTGCTGAAAAAACGCAAAGAGACTGTCGCCGTGGCGGAATCGTCGGCAGGCGGCCTGATTGCGGCGGCGCTGCTTGCGGTGCCCGGCGCATCGGCGTACTTTGCGGGCGGCACGGTTCTGTATACGCGCGCCTCATGGCGTGTGTTGAAGGATTTCGAAGATGAAATGTTTGCCGGAGCGACGCCCGCAACCGAAGCCAATGCACTCGTCCGCGCGCGCATCGTCCGCGAGTGCTTCGGTGCCGTGTGGGGCATAGGCGAAACCGGCGCTGCCGGACCAACCGGCGGGCGCTACGGCAACCCGGCGGGAATGGCCTGCATCGCGGTCGCAGGTGGCAATGAGCGCACGTCCATCGTAAAAACCGGCAGCAGCGACCGCGTCGCCAATATGTATGCTTTTGCAGCGGGCGCGCTGGAACTTTTGGCAGAGAACCTGGCATGAGAACAGTCTCGCTCCGTGGCCTGCACACCGCTGCGGTCGCGGCGGGATTGTTGTGTTGCGCCATCGCCGCACATGCGCAACCGGCATGGAAGCCCGACAAGAACATCGAAATCGTGGTCGGCCTCACCGCCGGCAGTTCGCAGGACCGCAGCGGGCGCGCGATCCAGAGCATCGCGCAGGCCAAGGCGCTGCTCGGCGTGACCAGCGCGGTCGTCAACCGGGTGGGCGGCGGCGGCAATGTTGCGTGGAATTATCTGTCGCAGCATGCCGGCGACGCGCATTGGGTGCAGATCGCATCGCCGACGATTTTGACCAACTACTTGATAGGCACAGCGCCGTTCTCTTACGCCGACTACACGCCGCTGGCGCTGCTCGGCAACCAGTACATAGGCTTTGCCGTGCGCGCGGATTCGCCGCTGAAGACCGCGCGCGATCTCGTCGAGCGGCTGCGCGCCGATCCGGCGGCAGTGTCGATAGGCACCAACAGTCTCGGCAGTTATCTGCATGTCGTTTGCGCGATGACCGCGCGCTCCGCGGGGATGGACCCGAAAAAGCTCAAGCTTGTTATTTTCCAGGGTGGCGAACTGATGACAGCGGGACTCGGCGGACACGTCGATGTGATCGCGACAGTCACTTCCAATCTTTTGCCGCTTGTGCAGGCGGGTAAACTGCGCATGCTGGGTATTTCATCCGCCGGCCGGCTGGGCGGCGCGCTGGCGCAGGTGCCGACGCTGAAAGAGCAGGGCGTGGATGCCGTGCTCGCCAACTGGCAGGGTGTTTTCGGCCCGCCCAAGCTCGCGCCAACGCAAATCGCCTACTGGGACAGCGTGTTCTCCCGACTGGTCAAGACCGAGGAATGGCGTCGTGGCCAGGAGCAGAACCTGTGGGAAAGCGATTACCTTGGTGCTGCCGACTACGCGCGCTTCCTGAAAACGGACTTCGAACAGGCGAAGGCGATATTCATCGAACTCGGTCTTGCGCGCAAGGATTTGTGATGACCGGGATGACTTACGTTGCTTGACTCGATTCCAAAGGTAACGCGCGCGCTGCTCATCGCCAACGTGGCGATGTTCGTCATTGGCCTGATGGTGGGCGATGCATTCATTCTGAATCTTGCGCTGTGGCCGATCGGCAATATGACGCCGGCCGGCGGCAGCCTCGGTTTCCAGCCGTGGCAGATCATCACTTACAGCTTTCTGCACGGCAATATCACGCATCTGCTGTTCAACATGCTCGCGCTCTACATGTTCGGCGGCGAGCTTGAACGGCTGTTCGGCCAGCAGCGCTATCTCAACCTGTATTTCCTGAGCGTGATCACCGCCGCGATCGCGCAACTCGTATTTTCTGCGGCTGCGGGCGGCGACCCGTATCCGACGGTGGGCGCGTCAGGCGGCGTGTTTGGCTTGCTGCTCGCGTACGGGATGTATTTTCCGCGGCGCACATTGATGCTGCTGATTCCGCCCATGCCGATGCCGGCGTGGCTGTTCGTGACGCTGTACGGTCTGGTCGAACTCTACTTCGGCGTCACCGGCACCGAGCAGGGCGTTGCGCATTTCGCCCATCTGGGCGGCATGCTCGGTGCGTGGCTGCTGATTCAGTACTGGCGCGGCCGGCCGCCCTTCAGCAGGCACTGACGTCCGTCGCGCTTGCGCATCAGCGCAGGTAATCGTTCTGCCATTTCCGGTAGGTGTCGCCCATTGTCACTTCTTCCATTTCCTGCGCAGACGCGATGGTATTTTTCAGATCGGCAGGCGCACCACCGTTGTAGAGGTGCGAATAGCAATCGTGCAGCGCCTTCACCGCGGCGGCGACCGGCTGGTGGCCCTGCAGCACGATGCGCGCGCCGCGCGCGGCGAGTTCCTCGCGCTTGAGCGAGGCCGGCGCCGAGCCGATGATGATGGGCAGTTTGGTGGCCGCGTGGATAGCGTCGAGCTGATCGAGCTTTTCGAGGCCGACGATGAAAATGGCATCGACGCCCGTCTTGTCGTACACCTTCACGCGCGCGAGCGTGCCTTCGAGGCCGACGATTTTGAGCGCGGAGGTGCGGCCCGCGATGATCAGCGATGGGTCGCTGCGCGCGGCGACGGCGGCGCGCAGTTTGCCGGCGCCTTCTTCGATCGAGGTGAGGCTTTCCTTGCCTTCGGCCTGGCCGAAAGGTGTTGGCAAGGCAGTGTCTTCGAGGCTCAGTGCGGACACGCCGGCGTGCTCGAGTTCCTGCACCGTGCGCATCGCGTTCAGCGCGTTGCCGTAGCCGTGGTCGGCGTCGACCAGCAGGCTGAGATCGCAGCCGCGCATGATGCGCCGCACCTGGTCAGCAAATTCAGTCAGTGTCAGCACGATGAGATCGGGCGCTGCCAGCGTCGTGCTCGACGCCGTGGAGCCCGCGAGCATGCCGATCTTGTAGCCGACGGCTTCGGCGACGCGCGCCGACAGCGCGTCGAAGACGCTGGCCGGCGACAGGCATTCGGTTCCCTTGAGTATCGCGCGCAGACGTTTGCGCTGTTCGGTGTGTTTCATGCTGGTTCCCCTGGTTGATTTAGTATTGGAAAAATCCGCTAAGGCGCCGTGCAGGCCGGCGCAGTCTGGAATAATTTTATGGTTCCGAGTGTTCGCACGTGCATTAGAGTGGCAGGCATCATAGCAAATCCCGCTGCTTGCCGAGTCCGCTGCCGATGATGAGGAGGGTATATGAATATTGAGAGAGTGATCAAATTTACAAGCGTTGCCGCGAGCCGTGTGGGTGCAGTTGGGTGTTTGTTGTTGGCGGCAGCCGCCGCGCCAGGCGCCATCGCCGCATCTGTTGCGGGCGACAGCTGGGCATACCGCGTCATCAATGGCTATAACAATGAAGTGCGTGGAAATATCCGCTATCGCATCGACAAGGTCGAGGCCGACCGCGTCGTCGTGGCGTTTACCAACGACGCGGTGCTGCTGGGGCAGCCGCGCACCGAGCTCTACACGCCCGACGGCAACTGGCTCAGGCACCCGCTGATCAATCACGATCGGGCCGTGGAATATGAGTTCGCGCAGCCCTATCCGGCGTATATGTTTCCGCTCGACACCGGCAAATCGTGGTCGCTGCGCGTCAATGCCTATAATCCAGCAAACGGCAAGCGCGCAAGCGTGCGCGTCGATGCCGAAGTGCTGGGAACCGAGCGCATCACGGTGCCCGCCGGCACTTTCGATACCATCAAGGTCAGACGCCGGATCTACGCAGGTGACTGGGAGGGCGCGCGGGCTGAAACCAACATCACCGAGATCGAGTGGTATGCGCCGACGCTGGGACGCGCGATACGCACCGACAGCAATTCGAACTACATGGACCAGGACCGCTGCAGCGACGAGATGTCCGCCTGCATGCCGGTGCGCGGCGACTGGCATATCTTCGAATTGGTCGAGGCCTCCGCTGCGCGTTAAGCGGCACGCGTCTACGCATGAGCCTCAACAACACCTCACCCACAAGCAACCGCCGATGAACGCCGATTGACGCCGATGTAATTCAAGACCTGGCCCCGAGCCGATTCCAATTCTTTTTGGTTTATCCGCATTCATCTGCGTTCATCGGCGGTTCCAAAACGTTTTAAGAACGCTTCTAGGCCATAGGTGCTAGGCCGAATATAGGCCGTCGGTCGGCTGTTGCAGTAACTCCGGGCGGGCTACTGTGGCGTCCTGGCGAGACGCTCGCTGTTGCCGCTGGAGGCACCGATGACCGAAGTCCTCATAGTCTTGAGTTTGTTTGTCGCACTGGCGTGGGCGATAGTCCGCGCCGTGCTGATGTTTGTCCGCATCGAAGCAGTGGACGAAGTGCCGTCCCAGCACGCTGACCCGATCTCGACGTACGTCGATGAAAATTACGGATCGCACTTTGTCGACGACCCGATATCCATTAACCACAGCATGCGCAGCCGGTAATCCGCCGGGCATGGGCAACGGCCGGCATCAAGTAGCTTCACCTCCCGGACAATGGCGGCGACCCGCCGAACAGGGTCCGCGGGATTTTCAGTGCGGACATCAAGAATTACGCCGCGATCGTGCGCGCAGCGAAAATCGAAGCGCAGTAAGCCCCGGTATTGGGCAGAACCTTGTAGGGTGGGCAACCTGTTGCCCACGCCGCGGCAGGAATCAGACTATGTTGCCCACCCGTGTTTACTCCAGATAGCTGAACAGCTTCGGGCCGAGTTCTTTGCGGTATTTTGCGAGCACCGGCTGCACCGCCGATACGAATGCCGCATGTTCTTCGGCAGTCAGGCTGATCACGTCGTTGTCTTGTGGATTGAGCTTGGCGAGTATTTCCGCATCTTCCGCCGCCGCCAGTTGATGTTGCAGGGCGGTGGCTTCAAGCGCCGCCGCGTCCACCACGGCGCGGACATCAGCCGGCCAGCTTTGGTATTCCCGTTCGTTGAACGCCATCGCGCTCGCGCCGAAGAAATGTCCCGAAAGCGTGATGTAACGGTGGTACTTATGCACGCCGAAGTTGTAGATGTTGGTCAGCGGGTTGTCCTGCGCCTGGAATTTGTCGCCGGCGATTTCGGCGACGAACTCTTTGACATCAGCGGGAATCGGTTCGAAGCCGAGCATGCGAAAGACTTCGCCATGCAGCGCACTCATTTGCGTGCGGATGCGCAATCCTTTGCAAGCGGCCGGCGCGCGGATCGGCCGCACGCGATTGGAAAAATGCCTGAAACCGTTGTCCCAGAAGCCGAGCACACGATACGGCGTGGTTTCGCGCACGCGCTGTTTCAGGTAATCGCCGAGACCGCCGTTTAGCGCGTGGATAATGGACGGGCGGCTTTTAACCACAAAGGGCAGCTCCAGCAGCTTGAACTCGGGCACCCAGCCGGTGAAGCGCACCGTCGAAATATAGCAGCACGACAATTCGCCACGCTCGACCATGGGCAGCAGGTCGCCTGACCCGCGGCCCAGCGCCAGCACATCGCCGATCAGCTCGAACACGATGCGGTCGCCGAGCTTCGCTTTGAGTATCTCGCCGAAGCGTGCGGCGGCGCGGTTATGGATGGATGCCGGCTTCTGGTAGCCGCCGAACTTGATGACGATCGGGTTCATGAAACTCCGCTGTTGAATGTTGCGCGCCGGTTCGCAATCGAGGCACGAATATACGTTTTTTGTGTGGGTGCGACAAAGTCAATTGGAATTCTGCGATTGGATATATTTCCATCAATCGTTGCATATACAAATGTATGCGTTTAGCCTCCTCCTGGATACTGGCTGGCGCCGCCCCGGCCAGCTTCGGTTGATTTTCTTAACGTCGTTCCCGGATCACCCGGCTCACCGCCTTCGTAGTACCGCCCCAGGTCGGCATATAGGCGGCCTTCACCCCAACGCCACCTGTCACGACGATCATGATGTCATCCGCGTTGTGCGCCACGCGCAGGGGACTGTTCACGTCGCCGTCCTTTGCCGCGACGCGTAGTTCGGTCAGGTGCTTGCGTACCGCAGGAGATAAGCGGTCGAGCGGAAGGACTGCGCGCTCGTAGATAGCGGCTTTTGCCTGCGCTTTGGTGCAGCCGCCGCGCTCGAACGTATTCGCGATTTCGGGCGGCATGAGGATCAGCGGTTCGCCGCCGCCCAATAGTCCGTGGCCGCCGCCGCCCGCGGTGCCGGCGATCAGCATCGATTGTGCGAACGTTTGTGCGAGGTCCTGGGGCGTGTTGCTGGCTGAGTCGACGACTTCGACCGAGCCGCCGATGCCGACTATCGTGACGACACTGGCGTCTTTGGCAAAACCGCGTTCTATATGCAGTGCAGGCCAGGGACTCGCGGCTTCATTCTCGGCGAAGCAGCAGGTGTACTTCGCGGGCTGGCCGAGGGTTGCCATGTCGAGTTCGCCGGGCTTGGCGCCCCCGATATTGCGCAGCGCGAGACTGACCGCGCGCCCAATCGCGGCATTGGCGCGGTTGCCGGGCCCCAGCACATTGCCTTCCACGTTCATGCCGAGCGCAGCGACGATGGGACCGTTGACGATGACTATCGGCGTTGCGGAGCCAGTCGTAGTTGCAACGCCGACCAGATTGAACTCGGGAGCGGCGAGCGCTTCCACCGCCGCGCCGACAACCGGCAGATAAGCGGGCAGGCATCCCGCCATCACTGCGTTGATCGCGATATCGCGCCAGGTGGCTGCTTCGAACGCCGGCGGCAGCGTGATGACCACTTCATTGCCGTCGAATCCGCAATGCTCGAGCATCTTCCCGACGCGTTCGCGCGTTGGCGGCGTGACCGGCAGGCCGTCCGTCATTCCTGACGCGAACAATTCTTCCTGCGCTTTATCCCACGCTGCGTCGTTACTGCCTTGCCACACGTTCATGAGCGTTTCCGTGTCTTGTGAATTGCCGCTATGATAACGCGATGAGTAAACGGCAGCGTGCGCTGATCATTGGAGGTTCACTCGGCGGCCTGTTCGCAGCCAACCTGCTGCGCTCCATCGGCTGGCACGTCGAAGTGTTCGAGCGCGTTGCAGACGATCTTGCTACGCGCGGCGCAGGCATCGGCACTCACGACGAACTCTTTGCGGTGATGCGACGGCTCGGTGTCGCCATCGATTCGTCCATCGGTGTCGAGGTCCACGAGCGGATATGTCTCGACAGCGACGGCAGCGTGCTGCACAAGGTCGCACTCTCACAAATGATGACGGCGTGGGCGCGGATCTACCGACCGCTGAAGGACATGCTGCCGGCGTCGCAATATCATTTCGGCAAGAACCTCGAACGCATTGAAGAAGACGCCAACGGCGTCACCGCGGTTTTTAGCGACGGCACTACGTCGCGCGGCGATTTACTGATTGCGGCCGACGGCATACGCTCGGCCGTACGCGCGCAGATCCTGCCGCAGGCCGAGCCAAGATATGCAGGCTATATCGCGTGGCGCGGCGTTGTCGATGAAAGTGCGGTCTCACCCGCGACTCACGCGGCGATATTCGAGCGCTATGCATTCGGCCTGCCGGTAGGCGAGATGATGCTCGCCTATCCGGTGCCTGGACGCGACAACGACGTACGGCCCGGGCATCGCGGTTACAACTTCGTGTGGTACCGGCCGGTCGACTTCAATACGAAATTGCCGCGCCTGGCGACCGATGCGAGCGGGCATTGTCACGGCGTGTCCATCCCACCGCCTTTGATCATGCCGGAAGTCGTGGCGGAAATGCGCGCGGAGGCGAAGGCGTTGCTGGCGCCCCAGATCTACGAGATCGTCGAACGGACGCCGCAGCCGTTTTTTCAGGCGATATTCGATCTCGAATCGCCGCGCATGGCGATAGGGCGAGTCGCGTTGCTTGGCGACGCTGCGTTCGTCGCGCGGCCGCACGTCGGCATGGGGGTGACCAAAGCTGCACTCGATGCGCAATGTCTCGCGCAGTCCATCGCTGCAGTCCCCGGCGATCTTCCGGCCGCGCTCGCGCGTTACGATGCCGAGCGGCGTTTGTTCGGCACGCGTGTGGTGGCGCGTTCGCGCCGGCTGGGTGCATATATCGAGGCGCAGTTAAAGCCGCCCGAACTGCGCACCGCGGAAGAATGCGATCAGCGGCCTGAAGTCGTGCTGCGCGAAATCGGCGCCAATCTCGCCAATATCAGTGAACTCGGCATGCCGGCGTAAATCCCGATCAGAATCCATACCAAAACTACAAAAATAATTATCAGCCGCAGATAACCGCGGATACACGCAGATAAAGATCCAAGGCCACCTTCTGGTTTTTGAACTTATCCGTGTTCATCTGCGTTTATCTGCGGTTCCAAACTGCTTTTGAGGCCGCTTCTAGTCGACTTTCGCACCGGAGCGCTTGACGACCTCGGCCCATTTCACGGTTTCTTTTTTGATCAACTCGGTGAATTCGCCGGGCGTGCTGCCGAGGCATGTGTTGCCGAAGGTCGCGAACTTTTCGAGCAAGGTCGGCGAGGTGCACGCCTTGTTGATTTCCGCATTGAGCCGGGCGACGATGGCAGGCGGCACTTTCATCGGCACGATGACGCCGGTCCACACCGTGACGTTATAGCCCGGGACGCCGGCTTCGGCGATAGTCGGCAGATCGGGAAACGGTCCTGCACGTGTCGTGCCGGTCACCGCCAGACCGCGCAAGCGGCCCGCTTTGACCAGCGCGGTGATCGAGGTGAGATTGTCGAATATGAGATGGACCTGGCCGGCGATCAACTCGGTATGGGCTACCGTCACCGCTTTGTACGGCACGTGCACCATGGGAGTTCCGGTCATCTGCTTGAACAGCTCGGCACTCAGATGTATGGTCGTGCCGTTGCCGGACGACGCGTAGATGAGTTTGTCCGGATTCTTCTTGCCGTAGTCGATCAGTTCGCGCACCGTTTTAACCGGCAGCGACAGCGTGACGGCGAGCAGGTTCTGCGAATTCGTGAGCCGCGCGACCGGCTGCAAATTGCGCCCGGCCTCGTACGGCCAGTTGGCAAGCAGGCTGTGATTGATCGCGAGCAGCGGCGTGTTGCCATAGCCTATGGTGTAGCCGTCGGGATTGGCATTTACCATCATCTCCATGCCGATGCTGCCGCTGCCGCCGGCCCGATTGTCGACTACGACCTGTTGACCCATCTGCTTGGTGAGTTCCGCCGCGAGTATGCGCGCGAGCGAATCGGCGCCGCCGCCGGCCGCCGAAGGCACGATGTAGCGGATCGGCTTTTCCGGATAGGCGCCGATAGCGGCCGTCGCTGCAAGCGCGGAAAACGAAATGACCAGTTTGCAGAACGTGCGTGCATTGATAATTCGCATGAGATTTTTCCAGTCGTGGAAATTCGGGAACTCGGCTGCCAGTCTAGACCGCCGTGGACGCGGACTCAAGGAACGCACCGACCCGGTGCGTGCGCGAAAAAGCGGGCGACCGCGGAGCGACCCTGTAAAATACCGCCACGCTTTATATAAGAACGCACGGGATGCGCATAGTCGTATTGGGGGGGTACGGGAATTTCGGCGCTCGCATCTGCCGCGCGCTGTGCGAACGCGGCGGCGCCGAGGTGATCGCCGCTGGTCGCGATCCGGAGGGCGGCCAGCGTGCCACCAGGCTGGATGCGCGCATAGGCCGCGCGCGCCTCGACCTTTCCGCGCCTAATTTCGCCAGCACGTTGAATGATCTCTCGCCGGGCATAGTCGTGCATTGCGCCGGGCCGTACCAAAGCCAGGGCTATCACGTGGCCGCCGCGGCAATCGATGCCGGCGCGCATTACATCGATCTCGCCGATGGCCGCGATTTTGTCGCGAACTTCGCCGAGCGTTTGCATCCGCATGCGCGTGCCGCGGGCTTACTTGCGGTTTCCGGCGCCAGCACTTTGCCTGCACTGTCGTCGGCCGTGATCGACAGCCTCGCGCGGCGGCTCGCGCAAATCGAAGAGATAAAAATGGTCATTGCGCCCAGCCAGCGCGCGCGCCTCGGCACCGCGACGCTGGCCAGCGCGCTGAGCTACGCGGGCAGGCCTTTCAAATGGTTGTCCGGCGGCGAGTGGGTCGACGCCTACGGCTGGCAGGAATTGCAGCGCGTCGATATCGCGGGGCTGGGCACGCGTTGGGCGGCGGCGTGCGACGTGCCCGATCTCGCGTTGTTGCCGGCGCGCTATCCTGGCATCGCGACAGTCGAATTCCGCGCCGCGCTCGAACTCGGCATCGAGCACTACGCGCTGTGGCTCGCCGCAGCGCTGCGCAGGAAGGACGTGGCGCTGCCCATCGAGCATTGGGGCGCGCCGCTCAGCCGCATTGCGCGAGGGCTCAACTGGTTCGGCAGCGCGCGCGGCGGCATGCTGGTGAGCCTGATCGGCGCGCGTGAAGACGGCAGCGGTGCGCGCATCGAATGGCATTTGACCGCGGACGACAACCACGGCCCGGAGATCCCCTGCATGGCGGCGATATTGCTCGTGCAAAAACTGCTGCGCGGTGAAATCGCCACGCGCGGCGCATTTCCGTGCATGGGTTTTCTCACGCTGGCGGACTTCGAGGCCGAGTTCAAGCGCTGGCAAATCAGGACCGTGGTCAGAGAAGGCGCCGCGTGACGGATAATTGGAAAAACGGAGAACGCGATGACGGTATTTCCCGGTAAAGGCTATAACGAAGTCAAAGTCGGCGACACATTTGGCGCCGCGGTGACGATCACCGATGCGCACCTGGTGCTGGCCGCAGGCCTCATCGGCGACAGCCATCCGCTGCACATCAACCAGCAGTTTGCCGAGCAGACGCGGTTCGGCGGGCGCGTATTGCACGGCGTTTTTACCGGCGCGATAGTGGGCGGGCCGGTCGGCACGTTTTTCGCGGGCACTGGCATCGCGTACCTTGAGCACAATTGCCGTTTCACGAACCCGGTGCGCCCGGGCGATACGATTACGACGACGTGGACGATCACCGGTAAAAGCGACAAGCCCAAGCATGGGGGAGGGCTCGTAGCATTGAGCGGCGTGTGCCGCAATCAAAAAGACGAAGTCGTGGTCGAAGCAGAGGCGAAAATGCTGGTGCGCAGCGCCTGACCAGCAGCAGCTTCCACGTGCCTTGATCGATCCTGGCCAGCTCCTGCATGACGGCGTTACGGCCACACTCTGGGCGGCATTTTCCAGTATACATGCTGGCACTACCGCGGGCGTTTTGTGCTTCTGCTAGCGCATGCACTCTGGCGGCGAATTGTCATACACTGCGCGTTCCATCCGGGCTACGCAATGCCGCTGCCGGTCAAGAAGAGGAGTGATGCATGAACCTGCCGTTAAAAAAAGCCGCGATCAAACTCAACGAATTGACTGCATGCGAGATCGTCGCGGCCATCGACGGGGGACGCACTACCTGCGAAGCAGTGGTGCGCGCCTGTCTCGAACACATCCAGTTGCGCGAGCCCGCGGTGCAGGCCTGGCAGTACCTGGGCCGCGAACAGGCGATAGGGCAGGCCATCGCGCTAGATAAATCCGGCAAGCGCGGCCCGCTGCTCGGCGTGCCGTTCGGCATCAAGGACATCATCGACACCAGCGACATGCCGACCGAGTATGGTTCGCCGATTTACAAAGGCAATCAACCCAGGAACGAAGCCGCCTGCGTTGCCCTTGGGCGCAAGGCAGGCGGCGTGCTGATGGGGAAGACAGTGACGACCGAATTCGCCAACCGTCATCCGGGCAAAACGAAAAATCCATTCGACCCCGCGCGCACGCCCGGCGGCTCATCGAGCGGCTCGGCGGCCGCGGTCGGCGATTGCATGGTGCCGCTGGCGATCGGCACGCAGACGACGGGATCGACGATACGCCCGGCGTCGTTCTGCGGCGCGTTCGGTTACCGGCCGACTTGGGGAGATCTGCGCTTGTCGGGTGTGCGCGAAGCGGCGGGCTCGCTCGATACGCTGGGTTTGATCGCGCGTTCGGTCGATGATCTCGCGCTGTATCGCGACGTGCTGCTCGGCGTGAAGCCGGAACCGGTGCCCGAGTACACTGGGCCGCTGCGCGTGGGCTTTTGCCGCACCCATGTATGGCCGCAGGTCGAGCCGTATACGCAAAAATTGCTCGAAGGCGCGGCGCAAACGCTTGCCCGCGCCGGCATGCAAGTGCGCGATGTCGAGTTGCCGGCGGATTTCGAGCGCATTCTCGATGCTCACCTCGCGATATCGAGCTTCGAGTTCTCGCGCAACTTCGCCTACGAAATCGAACGCCACTGGGACAAGATCAGCGCCACGCTGCGCGAGAACCGGTTGAAGAGCGGTCTCGAATGCAGCTTCGAGCGTTATCGCGAAGCGCGTGCGTTTGCGGCGCAGTGCCGGCGCGCGTTTACGGATGTGGTCAAGGATTACGATGTCCTGCTCACCGCGTCGGCGACCGGCGAAGCGCCGGTCGGACTTAACACGACAGGCAATGCCAACAATTGCCTGATCTGGACCACCTTGCACGTGCCCGCAGTGACGATGCCGGTCTTTAAAGGGCCGCATGGTTTGCCGGTGGGTGCGCAGATCATCGGCAAAGCCGATGGCGACCGCGCATTGTTTGCAGCGGCACGCCGCATTTACCAGGCACTCGCCTGAGCGCAGTCCATCTGTTGTTTCCGGGGGGAAAACCGCATGGCCAAGCCGCTGCTGCAAACGACGATAGCCGGTAGTCTGCCCAAGCCCGCGTGGCTCGCCCAGCCCAATGAACTGTGGGCGCCGTGGTTGCAGCCTGCGCAAAGGCAAGGACGTGATGGTGGGGGCGATCTCCGTTGCCACGGAGAAGGCCGAAACCCCGGCACGACGTCGTGTGCACGACTGATGATGCGCCGGTCCGCGCGCTGGGCCATTTACTGACGAGAGCGAGCAATATGCATCCATCGGCAATGAATCTCGGCAAGGCGTTCTTCGACACTTACGCCGAGGGCATTTTAGAGGGCAGGGTCATCGATCTCGGCTCGCAGGACGTTTACGGTTCGCTGAAGAGCGTCTGTCCCGCGCACCTGGCGTATACCGGCGTGGATTTCGTTGCCGGCAAAGGCGTCGACATCGTGCTCGACGACCCCTATGTGCTGCCGTTCGAAAACAACGCGGTCGACGTCATCGTGTCGAGCTCCGTATTCGAGCATGCCGAAATGTTCTGGCTGATATTCCTGGAGATCATCAGGGTGTTGAAGCCGGAGGGCCTGTTCTACCTGAATGTTCCCTCGAATGGCCCGTTTCACCGCTACCCGGTGGACTGCTGGCGGTTTTACCCGGACAGCGGCAATGCGCTGGTCAAATGGGCGCAAAGAAATCGCTACGATCCGCTCCTGCTGGAGTCTTTTACCGCGTGCCAGGATGGCGACGTGTGGAACGACTTCGTTGCCGTATTCCTGAAAGACAAGGCCTGCCTGTCGCGCCATACGGACAGGATGCTGGATTCCAGGCGCGACTTCGCGAATGGAATCAGTACCAATGACAAAGGCGTGCAGAGCGCGTTTATCAACGAAAAGGCCCAGCCCGAGGACCTCGAAAAGCTCAGTTTGATAGGGTCCGTCCTTTCCGGCGCAGTCAGGGCCAAGTAATCGGGGCCATACACGCGCGTCCCGAGACTGCGGCCACGTAATTCGGCTACACTATTGCTTTACCCGTAACCGCGACCCTTGGACGGAGCTCATATGCAGGCAAAAACTCAAATTCTGGCGCTGGCGCTGGCAGGCGCCACGGCACTCGGCGCGAATGGCGCGATGGCTGCAGACGCTCCGTCGACATTCGCCGACAACTGGTATCTCGGCGCAGGCTTGGGTTCGGCGCGTGCCAAGTTCGAAGACTCGAGCGTCACCGCGGTGCTCGCCGGCACCGGCACGACGGCTACTACGACCAGCCGCAAAGAAAACAACATCGAAGGCAAATTGTTCCTCGGTTACCAGTTCAACCGGTTCGTCGCTGCCGAGGGCGGTTATTTCCGTCTCGGCAATTTCGCATTCGATACGACGACCGCACCGGCCGGCACCGTGCACGGCGACCTGAAAAACCGCATGGGCTGGAATCTCGACGTCGTCGGCAGCGTGCCTATCGTCGCCGAAAAGTTCATGTTGCTCGGACGCCTCGGCGTGCAGAGTTCGAAAACGACTGATCTCTTCGCGGGCACCGGCGCGGCCCGCACGCTGGCCAATCCGTCGCCGAGCCGCAACCTCGTCAGCTACAAGTACGGCCTCGGCGCCGAATTCGATTTCACCAAAAATATCGGCGTGCGTGCCGAGTGGGAACGTTATCGCGTGAGCGACGGTTTCAGCGGCAAAATGAACGTGGACGCGATCACCGCGAGCCTGCTCTACCGCTTCTGATCGTTTTCAATCAGGCGTAAAAAAGCCGGGGCAACCCGGCTTTTTATTTGCCTGCTGCGCGTGCGTTCAGTCGACTTTGATCGCCGCCGCTTTCACCACTTTCGACCACTTCGCCATTTCGGCGGCGATGTAAGCGGCAAATTCCTCCGGCGTGTTGTCCATCGGCTCGGCGCCGATCGAATAGAGGCGTTCGCGCGCGTCGGGCTCGCGCAGGGCGCGCGAGACTTCCGAATTCAGGCGCTGCACGATCTCGCGCGGCGTGCCGGCGGGCGCCAACAAGCCGTACCATGAATTCACCTCAAAGCCGGCAAGGCCAGCCTCCGCCATCGTCGGAATATCCGGCGTGCCTTTCCAGCGCTTGGCCGTCGTTACGGCGAGCGCGCGCAATCGTCCTGCTTTCACTGCCGGCATTCCCGTGACGATGCCGTCGAACAGCATCGTTATCTGACCGCCCATCAGGTCGGTATGCGCGGGCGTAAGTCCTTTGTACGGTATGTGCGTGGTTTTGATACCGCCCATCATATTCAGGAGTTCTATCGCGAGGTGCGATGCCGTGCCGTTGCCCGAAGACCCCGCCGTGAGTTGACCGGGATGTGCTTTCGCGAACGCAATCAACTCCGTCACCGAGCGGGCAGGAATTGATGGATGCACGACGAGCACGTTGGCGATCGATGCGAACAGCAGGATCGGCGCAAAATCCTTTACCGCGTCGAACGGCAGCTTCGGATAGAGGAAAGGATTGACTGCGTGCGCGAACGCCGGTTCGAGCAGCGTGTAGCCGTCGGGCGGCGCTTTGGCGACGATCTCGGTGGCGATGTTGCCGCTGGCGCCCGGACGAATATCGACGATCACCTGCTGGCCCCATTTCTCGGTGAGCTTTTGCGCGATCGTGCGCGCTGCAACGTCGCTCGGCCCGCCGGCGGCGAAGCCAACGACCAGGCGGATCGGTTTGCCCGGATATTGCTGGGCGTATGCGCCGGCGGTGACTGCCAGCAAAGCGGTTGTCGAAATGATGGCTGCGATTCTCATTTTTTCCTTTATCTGACTCCTGAAGCCTGCTTCTAGTCCACTTTGGCGCCGGACGCTTTGACGACCTGCGCCCACTTGTTAATTTCGCTGTCGATCAGCCGCGCGAACTCGGCAGGCGGCATTGCACGTACTTCCACGCCGGAGGCGAACAGGCGGTCTTTGACTTCCTGCGTCTGCAGCGAGGCGAGCGCAGCATTGCTGAGCGCGGTGACGGCAGCGGGCGGCATGCCGGCGGGACCGAGCAGGCCGAACCATGCCGTCGCGGCATAGCCAGGCAATGCGGCTTCGGCCATGGTCGGCATCTCCGGAATCGACGGCGAGCGTTTTTCTCCGGTCACGGCGAAGGCGCGCAGCCGGCCCGCCTTGACCAGCGGAATCGACGACGAAAGGCTCGCGAACATGAGATCGAGCTGGCCGGAGAGCAGCGCGGTGAGCGACTCGGATGCGCCTTTGTAGGGGACGTGAACCATCTTGATGCCTGCCATGGTGGCGAACAACTCTCCCGACAGGTGCACCGTAGTGCCCGAGCCCGATGAACCGTAATTGAGCTTGCCGGGGTTTGCCTTGCCGAGCGCGATAAGGCCCCTGATCGACTTTGCCGGCACGTAGGGGTTGATGACCAGGATGTTCGGGTTTTCGCCCACCAGCGCCACCGGCGTGAAATCGCGCTGCGGGTGATATGGCAGCTTCGAGTACAGTGCGAGGTTGATGGCGTGCGTGCCCACCGTTCCCATCATCACCGTGTAGCCGTCGGCGGGGCTTTTCGCAGTCAATTCGGCGGCGATGTTGCCGCCGGCGCCGCCGCGATTGTCGACCACGAGCGCCTGCCCCAGCTTGTCGCGCATCTGCGGTTCCAGCGCGCGCATGATGATGTCGGCAGCGCTGCCGGCGGTAAACGGAATGTAGACGCGAATTGCGCGCGCCGGATAGGATTGCGCACAGGCTGGCGCGGCAGCGAACGCGGCCAGCAGTAAGGCGATGTGCAGCGACGCTCGCATGATTTCTCCTCCGCGCGGCTCTGGTGGCCGCAGGGAGCGAAGCGTATCATGACGCGCCACCGGCAACCAGATTCGGCCGGCCGCCGGGCGAAATGTCATAATAGATCATCCAGTTTCCGCGAGACAGCGCTATGCAGCTTTCCGGCTTTCCCTTTGGCGTTACCGACTGGTCGAAAATCGAGCGCACCGAGCACCCGGGCGCGACCGGCACTTCGTACTGGCGTACGCAGGATTGCGGCGGCGTGCGTGTGCGCATCATCGAGTACACGGCGGGCTATCTCACCGGCTACTGGTGTGCCAAGGGCCACGTGTTCTACTGCCTCGAAGGCGAGTTGCAGATCGAGCTCGACGACGGCCGCAAATTCGACCTGGTGCCCGGCATGAGCTTTCAGGTCGCGGACAACGCCGAGCGTCATCGCAATTACACGCGCACCGGCGCAAAATTTTTCGTCGTCGACTGAACCTAAAGGAAAGACATCATGACCGCCACCGCAACGCCCCGACCACCCTTGCCACCATTCACCCGCGAAACCGCAGCGCAGAAAGTGCGCATGGCCGAAGACGGCTGGAACTCGCGCGACGCCGAACGGGTGTCTCTCGCGTACACCATCGACAGCACGTGGCGCAACCGCGCCGAGTTCTTGGCTGGCCGCCCGGCCATCGTGCAGTTCCTGCAGCGCAAATGGATGCGTGAGCTCGATTACCGCCTGATCAAGGAATTATGGGCGTTTGCCGATGCGCGCATCGCGGTGCGCTTTGCATACGAGTGGCGTGACGACTCGGGCCACTGGTTCCGCTCGTACGGCAATGAAAACTGGGAGTTCGACGAAATGGGCCTGATGCGCCTGCGCATCGCCAGCATCAACGACCTGCCGATCGCCGAAGCCGATCGCAAGTACCATTGGCCGCCCGGCCGCCGGCCCGATGATCACCCGGGGCTTTCCGCTCTCGGCCTGTGAGCGCAGCAACCGAGTGCCATTGCCGCCATCCCTGAATCCGCCGCCCAAGGGCGACCTCGTCCATCTCGCGCGTCTGTGGCGGTTTCTTGTGCCGTACAGTACGCGTCTGGTCATCGCACTCGCCGCTCTGGTGACTGCCGCGGGCTGCGTGCTCGCGCTGGGGCAGGGCCTGCGCTACGTGATCGACGCCGGGTTCGGCAGCAAGGACCCGCACCTGCTGAATCTTGCGCTCGGCGCCGTGGTCGCGGTGTCTACGTTGCTTGCCTGCGCGACGTGGACGCGTTTCTATTTGATGATGAGTGTCGGCGAGCGCGTCATTGCCGATCTGCGCCAGGCCGCGTTTGCCCACGTGCTGACATTGTCGCCCGCGTTTTTCGATTCGTCGCGCACCGGCGAGATTTCTTCGCGCCTGACCAACGACAGCGAGCAACTAAGGCAGGTGATCGGTTTCGGCGTTTCGATGTTCCTGCGCAACGGGCTCATGATGTTGGGCGCTTTGGTCATGTTGTTCGCAACCAGCGCCAAGCTCGCCGCGTTCATCGTGCTAGGCGTGCCGGCGACCTTGATACCCATCTTGCTGATGGGGCGGCGCGTGCGGCGGCTGTCGCGGGTGAACCAGGATCGCGTGGCCGACGTGTCGGCGCACATCGATGAGTCGCTGCACGAAATCCGCACCGTGCAGGCGTACCGGCACGAGGAGCGCACGCGCGAGCGTTTCGCGGCAGCGGCCGAATCTGCCTATGAGGCAGGGGTCGATCGCATCCGCGTCAAGGCATGGCTGATATCTCTGGTGATGCTGATCGGTTTTTGCGCCGTCGGCGTGATCCTGTGGATCGGCGGGCATGACGTGTTTGCCGGACGGCTTACAGCTGGCGAGTTGTCGGCATTCGTGTTCTATGCCGCCATCGTCGCGGGCAGCGCCGGTGTGGTGTCGGAAGTGTGGGGCGAAATTCAGCGTGCGGCGGGCGCTACCGAGCGGCTGATGGAATTGCTCGACGTCGAGCCCGCGCTGGTGGTTGCAGCGCCGGCCATAATTTTGCCGTCGCGCGTAACTGGCGCAATCCGCTTCGACGAAGTGACATTCGCCTATCCGACGCGTCCTGAAACTACTGCGCTGGGTCCGGTGTCGTTCACCATCAGCCCGGGCGAGCGCGTCGCATTGGTCGGTCCGTCGGGCGCGGGCAAGTCCACTGTTTTCGCGCTGATTCTGCGCTTCTACGATCCGGCGTCGGGTCGCATATTGCTCGACGGCGCCGACATCAGGCATTGCGAACCGCGCGACCTGCGCCGCGCGATCGCGCTGGTGCCGCAGGATCCGGTGATTTTCGCTGCCAGCGTCGCGGAGAACGTGCGCTTCGGGCGTCCCGAGGCAAGCGATGCGGACGTGCGCGAGGCTTGCGTTGCCGCGCACGCGCTGGAGTTCATTGAGCGTTTGCCGCAGGGGTTCGATACCGATTTGGGCGAGCGTGGCATCAAGTTGTCGGGCGGGCAGCGTCAGCGCATTTCGATTGCGCGCGCGTTGCTTGCCGACCGCCCCATGCTGTTGCTGGATGAAGCGACGAGTTCGCTCGATGCGGAAAGCGAGCGCCAGGTCGCAGCAGCGCTGGAGAAACTCGAAAAAGGCCGCACCACGCTGGTCATCGCGCACCGGCTGGCGACGGTGCGTCACGCCGACCGCATCATCGTCATCGACCGCGGTCGCATCCACTCGGTTGGCACGCACGATGAATTGCTGCGCGCGGATGGTCTTTATGCGCACCTTGCGCGATTGCAGTTCGTGGCAGAAGGCGAAGTCGCGTAGGGTGGGCAACAAGTTGCCCAGCCTACAAGGTGGTTACTCGGCTTTGAGCTCCGCTGTAGCGACGACCTTCTGCCATTTGGGAATTTCGCGCCGGATGAGATCGGCGAACGCTTCCGGCGTGGTGGTCAACGGTTCGAGTCCGGCGCTGGCAAAGCGCTGGGTGGTGGCGGGGGATTTCAGCACGCGCGCGAGTTCGGCGTTGGTTTTCATCACGATCGCGCGCGGCGTGCCGCCGGTAAACATCAGGCCGTACCATACGTCGAATTCGTAGCCGGCTACGCCTGCTTCGCCGATCGTCGGCAAATCGGGCGCGGCCCGTGAGCGTTGCGCGCCGGTGACCGCCAGCGCCCTGATTTTGCCGGATGCGATATGCGGCAGGATGGTTGCAACGCCGACTATCGCCACCTGCACTTCGCCGGACAGCAGCGCGGTCATGCCCGGCCCCGTGCCTTTGTAGGGCACATGCACCAGCGAAATCCCGGTGGTGATCTGCAGCAACTCAGTGCCGAGATGCGCGGCGCCGCCGCTGCCGCCGGAAGCGTAAGTGATGCTGCCCGGACTCTTGCGTGCCAGCGCAATGAGTTCTTTGACCGAACGCGTGGCGAGCGAGGGATGGACGGCCAGAATGGATGGCTGGTTGGCCGCCAGGGAAACGGGTGCGAGGTCCTTTTGCGTGTCGTACGGCAGATTGCGATAGAGCGCTGGCGCAAAGGTGATGTGCCCGCTGCTCCCCAACAACATCGTGTAGCCGTCGGGCGCTGCCTTGGCTGCGAGCGCAACGCCGATGACGCCGCCGCCGCCGCTGCGATTGTCCACGACGACCGATTGGCCCCAACTTTCCGTCAGGCCCTGTGCTATCAGACGAGCGATGATGTCGGTACCGCCGCCGGGCGCGACCGGTACCAGCAGGCGAATTGGTTTGTCCGGATAGGTTTGCGCGCAGGCGGGCAGAGCCCCGGCGAAGGCCGCTACGACTGCAGCAAAACAACACGACAATAACGGGTTCAAGTTCTAGAATGCCTGTACGCAAAA
This sequence comes from Bordetella parapertussis, assembly GCA_945870465.1. Next base: position 21,217 of record CAMBSS010000037.1, read on the forward strand.
AATACGGCGGCTTGCGCGGAAGAGTATAGCAATGTCGCATGCGCATTCGTTGCGCGCGGTCGAGGTGGCGTGATGGCCAGTCAATCGCGCATGTCCGCCGTGTTCCTTGTACATGGCAGTCCGATGAATACGCTGGCGCACAACCAGTACACCGAGGCGTGGAGCCTGTTGGGCGCCGCGATGCCGCGCCCGTCGGCGATATTGGCGGTGTCGGCGCATTGGTATCTTCCCGGCACCGCGATCACCGCGATGCAGACGCCCAGGACCATCCACGATTTCGGCGGGTTTCCGCAGGCGTTGTTCGATTTTCAATATCCGGCGCCGGGCGGCCCCGCGCTGGCGCAGCGCGTGCGTGAAATCCTCGCGCCGTTGGCGGTGCGCGCCGGCCTACGATTGGGCATTGCGCTTCAACGATGTCGTGCGCGACCATGCGCCGCTGCTGGAGCTATCAGAAGCTCGGCAACGACGCGCGCCTGTCGGTGCCGACCGCGGAACATTTTCTGCCGCTGCTCTATATCATGGGGCTGCAGGGCGAAAAAGAATCCATCAGGGTGGTGGTCGATGATATCCAGAACGCGTCGATCAGCATGCTGTCGGTCGTGGTTGGAAATCAAGGATGAATGGCCCGAGGCAACGTAGGGATGAAAGATAAGAAAATTTCATCTGCGTTTATCTGTGTTTATCGGCGGCTGGTTTTTATTTCAGATTTTGGGTTCTAAGTTAAAATTCGCGCTTCAAATAATAATTTCAAGGGGCAGGCATGCTGATCGTCGATTCGCAGGTTCATATCTGGGGCGCCGACACGCCCGCGCGCCCGTGGCCCAAGCGTGCCGAGGCGCAGCGCCCGGTTCCGCTGGGCGCCGACGATCTGTTGCGCGAGATGAACGAAGCGGGTGTAGACCGCGTGGTGATCGTCCCGCCGTCGTGGGAAGGTGACCGTAACGACCTCGGCATCGCTGCCTCAGCCGCGCATCCGCAGCGTTTTGCCGTGATGGGCCGGCTCGATCCGCAGGATCCGAAATCGCGCGGCCAGCTCGCCAACTGGCGCCAGCAGACCGGCATGCTGGGGCTGCGTTTCACGTTTCACATCCCGGTGCTGGTCACGCTGCTCACCGAAGGCCATATGGACTGGGTGTGGGGCGAGGCTGAAAAAGCCGGCGTGCCCGTCTACGTGCTGGTGCCGCAGCCGCTGGTGTACCTCATCGACAAGGTGGCGCAGAAATATCCGGGCCTGAAGATCACCATGGACCACCTGTCGCTCTCGAGCAGCAAAAAAGACGCCGAAGCGTTTCACGATCTCGACATGCTGCTCGCGATTGCCGAGCGTCCGAACGTCGCCGCCAAGGTTAGCGCGCTGCCGTGTTATTCGACGGGCAAGTATCCGTACAAGGAACTGCACGATTACATCCGCCGCGCGTACGACGCATTTGGCCCCAAGCGCCTGTTCTGGGGCACCGATCTGTCGCGCTCGCCGATTACGTACCGCCAGCATGTCACGATGTTCACCGAAGAAATCCCCTGGCTCACGAGCGAAGATAAGGAATGGATCATGGGCCGCGCGGTGTGCGAATGGCTGGATTGGAAGATCTGACCATGGCGAAAAAAACTTCCGGCAAAAAGCCCCCAGCTTCGAATGGACACGACCCGCACCGCGTGATGCAGAACGGCGTCGCGCGCACCTTGGGGATGCGCATCGTGTCCGTTACGAAGAAAAAAGTCGTCGCCGAAATGCCTGTCGACGAGCGGCATATGAACCGCAACGGCCGCGTGAACGGCGGCGCGCTGATGGCGTTCGCCGATGCGCTGGGCGCGATGGGCACGGTGGCCAACCTGCCGCCCGGCCATTTGACGACAACACTCGAATCGAAAACCAATTTTTTCGCCGCGGGTGCGGGGCCGGTAATTCTCGGCGTGTCGAAGCCGCTGCACATCGGGCGCAGCACCAACGTGTGGCAGACGACTCTCAAGAATGCCGATGGACGCGTGGTTGCGATCATCAGCCAGACGCAGATGGTGCTGGCGCCGCGGGAGAAAAAAGAAGGGTGAATGGCGAAGGGAAGAATCTCCCATCACGCTTTTATCGCCTTGTTTACCCGCGGCATGACCTCGTTCGCCATCAACTCCATCGAGCGTTTGGCGAGTCCCGCGTCCACCCAGTCCATGCCGGCATAAACGATTTCACCGAAGTCGCCGATTTCTTCGCGCAGTTTCAGTATCTGATCGACCACATTGTTGACGGTGCCGCATAGCACCAGGCGGCCCACCATGTAGTCGTCGGTCAGTTCGCTGTCGTCCTGCGTCTCGCTGGTCTTGAAAATGATGTGGCGTTTGGAGATCATCATTTTCCTCAGCAGCATGTTCCAGTAATAACGGTACGGGCTGTTGGGGTCGGTGCGGCCGTAGCGCTGCGCGGTCTGTTCGTCGTCGGCGACGAAGATGGTGCGCGCCACTCGCCAGTCGGCAACATCCGCCACCAGCCCCGCGCGTTTTTTGCCCTCTACGTAGTTCGTCCAGTGGCTCGGCAGCCAGTGTGAAAGCAGGAAGTTGGCAGAGAGCGGATGGAAGTCGCGTTCGCCCATCGCGATCACGCCCTTGGAAAAAGGCGCCACCACGGTGCCGACGATTTCCGGCCGCGGCTTCTGGAAAGGTTTGTACATCACGCCGCGCTGGATTTCGGCCACGCTCGTCTTCTCGGTCGTGACCTTGAAGCGGTTGCCCGGCAAATCGATGTTGTAAGGCGGGTCGCGCTCCCAGATGGCGAGGATGACGTCGATGGCTTCGGCGAATATTTTATTGCGGTCTTCCTGCAACAGGCCGAGGGCCTCGGCGTCCGAAGAAAGAGCGCCGGGGCTGATGCCAAAAATGAAGCGGCCTTTCGCGAGGTGGTCGAACATCGCGGCGTGGGATGCGACGAGCGTCGGGTGCGTGTGCGACAGATTGGAGGTGCCGGTCGCAAGCTTGATGGTCTTCGTCGCGTGGATCAGCGACGCCAGAAAAATAAAACTGTTGGTGACGTTCTCGGATTTCTCGGTCAGGTGCTCGCCGACGAATGCGTCGTAAAACCCGAGCCGGTCCGCGAGAATGATCGCTTCGCGGTCTTCCTCCAGCGTTTCCGCGGGTGCGCGATGCGCCGGATGCATGGGCATCGTGAAGTAACCAAGTCGCATGAAGTGCAATCCTTTTTTCCGGCGGGGCCGCGGCTGGAACCCTGATAATAATATGAAATACCCGATGCGGCGCGCCTTGCTAGACCGCGGATAAACGCGTAACTTTTTTACGCAATGCCACGCGCTTGTACGGTTTCAAATAAGGAAGTTTGAAACTGCTAATATACGAAGCTAACCCCGCTGCACGCAGCGAGCCCCCCACAAGTATTTCCATTGATCGATCAGACAGAGGTGAAATAATGAGCGGCTATCCGAAAATCATCCACACCGAAGAAGGCATGCGCGACGGGCTGCAGATCGAAAGCCCGGACATTCCGCTCGCGGCTAAAGTCCGCCTGCTCAATGCGCTGTCGGAAACAGGCCTCAAGGAAATCGCGGTCGGCTCTTTTGTCAGCCCGAAGTGGACGCCGCAAATGGCGTGCATGGACGATCTCGTCCGCGCGTTTACGCCGAAACCGGGCGTGCGCTACACCTACACTGCGCTGAACGACAAAGGCCAGGATCGCGCTGCGGAATACACGCCGCCACTGTCGCCCAAAGCGCACGAATACTCGACGCGGGTGGACATGTGCGACGTGTTCGCGCAGCGCAATACGAACCGCACGCAGGCCCAGCAGATCGAGTCGTGGCCGAAGATGATCGAGAAGGCCAAGTCTAAGGGCGCCAAAGACGGCGGCCTCAATGTCAGCAACTGCTTCGGCTCCAACTGGACGGGCGAAGTGCCGACCGAAAAGCTGATGGCGATGTTCGACCGCATGATCAAGGCGTGGAACGACGCCGGCCTGCCGGTCACGCGCGTCGGGTTTTCGGATGCGACGGGCTGGAACATGCCGCACCAGGTCGAGCGCACGCTCGTGGAAGTCAAGAAACGTTTCCCGTCCATCACCGATTTCAACCTGCATTTTCATAATGCAAGGGGCACCGCGCTCGCATCCATCTATGCGGCGTTGCGCGTGCTCGACAGCAACGACACCATGCGCCTGCAGACGTCGATCGGCGGCATGGCCGGCTGCCCGTATTGCGGGATGGGACAGGCCGCGATGATGATAGCCACTGAAGACCTGATGCACATGCTGCAGGAGATGGGCATACACACCGGGGTCGATCTCTACAAGCTGATCGAAGTCGTGTGGCTGGCCGAGGAAGTCGTCGGTCACCAGCTCTACGGTTTCGTGTCCAAGGCGGGTCCGCGTCCGCATTTCGACAAGCTCTACGCGATGGACATGCCGCGCATCGAAACGCTTGCGCAGGCGAAGCATTTCATCCTCGGACCGAAAGCGTACGCCGGCGCAGCGTCGCCGTGGGTCAAGCCGATCACGAGCTGGCAGCGTCCCGAGTACAAGCCGGACGAAAGCGCGACTGCCGCGCCCGTTTCGCCCGTGCGCGCGGTCAAGTAAGCATGGCTGCAGCGGGTGCAGCAGCGCGGCAGAAGCTGCCGCTCGAAGGCGTGCGCGTCCTCGAACTGAGCCACATCGTCGCCGGCCCCTCCGGTGGCGCGATGCTCGGCGATCTCGGTGCCGACGTCATCAAGATCGAGCACCCGGCCAGCGGCGATACCGCGCGCAGCCAGTCGAACGGCGGGCAGACTTTTTACTCGTTCAACCGCAACAAGCAATTCCTCGCGCTCGACCTGCGCAAGGCGGGTGGCAAAAAAGTTTTCGAGAAGCTGGTGGCGCAAGCCGACGTGGTGCTCGACAACTTCGCGCCCGGCGCGCTGAAACGGCTCGGCCTCGATTACGAGTGGGGGTGCAAGGTCAATCCGCGCGTCATTTACTGTTCGATTAAGGGCTTTCTGCCGGGCCCCTACAGCGACCGGCCGTTTCTCGACGAGCTCGCGCAGATGGGCGGCGGGCTGGCCTATCTCACCGGGTTCAAAGACCAGCCGATGCGCGCGGGCGCCTCGATCACCGATATCGGCGCCGCGACGTACGGTGTGATCGGGATTCTCGCCGCGCTGTACCGGCGCGAGAGCACCGGAGAGGGCGACAACATCGAAGCGGGCCTCTACGAGACGATCGTGTTCTGGATCAGTCAGTACGTGCTCGGCGCTCAGTTGACTGGCGTGAATGCGCCGCCGCGCGGCTCGCGCTCGAGCGGCATGGGCGCCAACATGGGCTGGGGCGTGTACCGGCTGTTTCCGACGAAGCAAGGCCGTGAGATTTTCATCGCAGTGACGGGCAACCGCCACTGGACAGGTTTGTGCGACGCGCTGGGCTTTGCCGACTGGCGCGATTCGACCGAGTTCAACAGCAACAAGAAGCGCGGAGTCCACAAGCCGCGTATTAACGAGCGCGTGGCCGCAGCGGTCGTGCAGCTCGACTACGACGACATCGCGGAGCGCCTGTACAAGGCTCTGGTGCCGTTCTCGCCCGTCAATACGCCGCTCGATATCGTCAACGAAAAGCACATGAACGAAGGCGGGCACTGGCTGCATCTCAAAGTCGGCGACAAGCCTTTTAAGCTGCCGAAGCTGCCGATCACCATGGGGCGCACCGCGGAATTCTCGGTGCGCGAGCAACCCGGCGGCCTCGGTGCGCATACGGATAGCATCCTTGCAACGCTGGGTTACTCGGCCAAGGACATTGAAGCGTTGAAGGCCGAGAAAATCGTGCTGCGCTCGGACCGCATGCTGAACACCGATCCGAGCGACGCTTAGTAGTAGGAGTCATCTCAAAAATCCGTTCGCCCTGATGTATAGAAGGGCGAGCGGATTGTGTCAGAGTGATACACGGCATGCGGTTCGTCCGCGGGAAGTTCCGGCAGCGAATCCACCGGACTAAGCACGCCACCGCCGCCGACTTTTAACACATGGGTGTAAATCATCGTTGTCGATACATCGGCGTGTCCGGCCGCCTAATTCCGCCGGGTGGTGCCGGCCGTGAAAACGTATATAAAACCGCACCCAGTAGACGTAGGTCTTTTCCGTCCTTACACTGTAATGAAGGTAGCGGATGCGTTCACGCAACTGATCGAGGACTTTTACCGCGGTTACAGAACGCCGCGCGGGTCCACACATCATCTCCTTCCGCAAGGCGGAAAAACATGAAGCGCGCTACTACTTTAAAGTTGCCAAAGACTACTTCAAATAAACGCACCGACCCGGACAACCCGCCGTGGTCCGAGGAAATGCTGGGCGCTCCCGTTCTAAGGCGCGGCCGCAGCCCTCAAAAGACGCCGACGAAGGTGCTCACGACCGTTCGCCTCGACGCCGACGTGATGGCCTTTTTCAAGTCACAGGGCCGCGGTTATCAAACTCGCATCAATGAGGAATTACGCAAGGTTGTGGCGAAAGGTATAACCCCCGGTTCAAGACGGGCGCAAAAGCGCGCCGCTTAACCGGACACGTTGGGCGCCCCAGGATGCAGAATGCTGCCTTGACAATGTGTAGCCACGAGGCTACATCTGCTCAACGCTTGAAATTCGCAAGACCGACATCTTCGTTCAATGGCTCGACGACCTGCGTGACTTTCAAGGACGAGCGCGCGTCCAAGCCAGGATCCAACGGCTGGCGGCGGGAAACCCAGGTGATGTCGAACCGGTCGGTGAAGGTGTTTCCGAGTTGCGAATTCACTACGGCCCCGGTTACCGGGTGTATTTCAAGAAGCGGGGGCGAGAGTTGATCATCCTCCTTGCCGGTGGTGATAAAAGCACCCAGGTCAAAGACATCAAGGCCGCCTTGCGCCTCGCACGTAATCTCCAGGAGTAGACATGATGAGCAAGACCGTTACCACCCGCTACGATGTCGCCGAACACCTCAGAACTCCAGAGGAAATGGCTGCGTATCTCCAAGCCTGCCTTGAAGAAGCTGACGGAGACGCCGCATTCATTGCGAAAGCAATTGGCGATATCGCTCGCGCTAAGGGCATGTCCCAGGTTGCGCGAGATGCCGGGCTTTCACGCGAAAGCCTTTACAAGGCGCTTTCCGGTGAGCGAAGCCCTGACTTTGACACCATTCTCAAAGTAATCGGCGCGCTGGGGTTAAAGCTGAATGCCGAAGCCAGTCACAGTTGACCATGATGCCCAACCAAATGTTGCTGCGGACGTGCCGCCAGCGGCACAGTGCAACTTCAACCATCGTTATGGCCCGCCGCAGAACAACACGGTCGACCCCATATACCTGTCCATGATCGTTGGAGTGATTGACAACAAGCTCGGATGTTGGCATTATCTCCAACATGAAGGCTATTCAGCTTGTCCGCACCCGAATCACCTACACTGAAGCTGCGTTTGCCGAGTTGGTGCTGTGGCAAGTCCCGAAACCCGTAGCCGGTTCTGCTCACGGTTACAAGTACAGGCTGGCGTATGTGGTGCATGAGGTGTGCGTCCTTCGCTACGACAACGAGGATGGCAAAGGTGACCACCGACACTTCGGCGGCAAAGAAAGCCGCTACAACTTCACCACACCGGATCAATTGATCGCCGATTTTCAACGAGACATAGCGAGGTGGAACAATGAAAATCGTAACGCTTGATGTACGCACGCCTGCTGATTCAATGGTGGATTTCGTGCAAGCATGGAAGACGGGGAA